>BNUO01000031.1 GCA_025997415.1 Campylobacterota bacterium | reverse complement strand
GAGGTCTCGGTGGCTACGGTGTCTTTAGCGTGTGATTCTCTGCTTCTTAGGCGTTCGCTGGAGCTGTTTTTGGCTGGCAGAATAACTACTTTAGGGCAGTGCGATCTGGTCATTGGCGATCACGCCGAAGAGCTGGATAAGCCGCTACTGATCATCGGCGAACATCTGACAAAACCGTTTGACAAGGCGCAGCTTCTCAAAACTCTGGAGCGTTTTGAGCGGCTTGACGATCTCAAGGCGGCTTCCAACGAACTCGTGCAGAGCAGCAGCGACAAGCCCGAACTAGAGGTTGCGATCGCAAAGCTGACCGAACGGTTTGCCAAAGAGCTTTTAGAGCTGATCAGGCACAAGCGGTGAGAGCGCCAACCTGTACTCGCGTGATTGCCGGGCGGTTCAAAGGTCGCAAGATCGCGCTGCCAACAAGCGATGGCACGCGCCCCACAAAGTCGATCGCGCGAGAATCGCTGTTTGATACGCTAATGGGTCGCGTGGAGGATCGCGCTTTTGTGGAGCTGTTTGCGGGCAGCGGATCGGTCGGGCTGGAGGCGCTGAGTCGAGGCGCGGCGAATGCGATCTTTTGCGAACGAGATCACGCGGCGATCGCAACGCTTGAGGCAAACATTGCCGCATTGGGCGTAGCAAACGAAGCAAAGGTTCTGCGCGGCGATAGTTTCGCGCTTTTTGACGAGGTGGTGCGCTATCTGAAAGCCACAAACGAGCGGGCGTGGTTTTACTGCGATCCGCCGTTTGATATTCGCGGCGGTTTTACGGATATTTACGATCAACTTTCTGCGCTCTTAGCCACTCTGGATCGCACTACGGCGATCGGCGCAGTTGTGGAGCATAGCAGCGCGGCAGCGCAAAGCGAACAAATCGGAAATCTCACGATCATAAAACGGCGAGTTTTTGGCAAAACAACGCTTTCGTACTACGAGATTGGATAAGTTGGAACTAAGTTTGCTTACAGTCCAAATATATGGAGGTTTTGATGCGTACCGATCGTAAAAATATGCCGCTTGATAAGTTTGAAAGCGCCGCTTGGTGGGTTGTACTGCTGCTCTTTTTGTTTGTCAGCGTCAATTCGCTCTTTGCCGCGCCGATCAAAGATATGACAAATGTTGTCGGGATTCGCGACAATCAACTTATCGGCTACGGGCTTGTCGTCGGCTTAAACGGCACGGGCGACGGCACAACGAGTACATTCACGACGCAGACGCTTGCCAACCTGCTTCAAAGCGTGAATATCAAAGTCGATCAAAACGACATTTCCAGCAAAAATGCGGCGGCGGTGATGGTAACTGCGCGGCTTGAACCGTTTGCCAGACAGGGCGATCGCATTGATATTCAGGTTAGTTCGATCGGCGATGCCAAAAGTTTGCGCGGCGGAACGCTGCTGATGACAGGCTTAAAAGGGCTTGACGGCAACATCTACGCAGTCGCACAAGGCACAGTTTCGATCCCGGCAACGGCGATACAGACAAACGGCGGTCGGATCGTGGGAGGCGCTACGATCGAACAGGAGATTCGATTTGATCTCGCAAGCCGCGATACGATGACGCTTAGCCTTAAAGAGTCGAGCCTTGATAACGCCGTGGCGATCCAAAACAGTATCAATACCCGCTTTGGCGAGAAGCTGGCAAGCGCGATCGACGCACGGTCGATTACACTTAAACGACCAACAGATATGAGTATGGTTGAGTTTTTGTCGACAATGGGCAATCTAGACATTGTCCCAGCCAAACGCAACCGCGTGATGATCGATGAAAAGAGCGGCACGATCGTGGCGGGAACGGACATTCGCGTCTCGCCCGTGATTGTAACGCATCGCGGAATGACGCTCAGTATCGACGATGCGCTAAATGCCAACGGCGGCGCGCTGACGGTTGCGAGTGTCGCGGGTGCGCTTCAGCAGATGGGCGCGGGCGCAAACGATGTGATCGCGATTATGCAGGCTCTCAAGAACGCGGGTGCGCTTGAAGCCGAGCTTGAAGTTCTCAACTAAGGAGTGCCAATGCAGACCGTAGAGACTCTTCTGCCGCGAAACGCAATACTGGGCAACGCCGCATTTCGTCCCGCCGAGACCGATGAGGGGTTGCGAGCGCAGACCGATAACTTTGAGGCGCTGATCCTCAAACAGATGCTTGACATTGCGATGCCAAGCGAAGATCCACTCTTTGGCAAGAGCGCGGGAAGCGACATCTATCAGTCGCTCTACCACGAGGAACTTGCCAATGCGCTTAGTGGGGGGTTTGGTTACAGCGAACTTTTGTACGAGTTTCTGAAGAGAGGCTAAAGTAATGTTTATAGCTGACGATTTAGTTGCGACTGAATTAAAAAAGCTGGAAAAAGGATAGACAATGCTGACGGGTATAGCACAGAACGCAAGCGTAGCTGCGAGCACAGTTGCACAGAGCCAAGTGAAACCACAAAACAGCGTTGCGGAGACAAAACCGCTAGATCGCGTAGGAGAGCTAAAAAAGCAGATTGACGCAGGCGAATACAAGTTCGATCTCGCCAAAACTGCCGAAAAAGTTGCGGAGGCTTTGAGTTAAAGCCTCCTCCTGCCCACCATAAAAAGGCTTTCAAATGATCATCAATCTTCTTCAAACGGCGACCGAACGGTTAGCACTACTCATCGAAACGACAAAACTCGACCTTACCGACATCAAAGCGGCTCGCCACGATGAACTTCTTGGCAGAGTCAAAGCAAAAGAGGAGCTGGTAGCATTTTTCTTGCAAGATAAAACGGCGCTGGATCAGGCGATCGCAGCTAGAGCCGCCGCAAATCCAAACGAAACAATCGAAACACTTTTAACCGACAAAGAGCGCGAACTACTGTTTGCTATGCGCGAAAAGATGGAGATTTTGCATACGATCAACAAACGGTACGCTTCGATGGTGCTTGCGATCAGCGATTTTTACGGCTCGCTGCTGGAGGCGTTGCTGCCGCAGGGCAGAACAGGCTACGGAGATAAACAGGCAAACTTGCCGAGTCTGCTGACGGTAAGGGGGTAGATTATGTCGCTAATGTCTGCGCTTTGGACGAGTTATTCGGGTTTGCAGGTTTCGCAACTAGCGACCGATATTATCGCCAACAACATCGCCAACACGGACAATCCGATCTACACTCGCCAGCGCGTCGATATTAGCTCGCGCTTTTCGCTTCATACCAGTCCGGGCGATGTGGGTACGGGTGCGCAAGTCGATCAGATTATCCGCGTACACGATGAGTTTGTCTATGGGCGTTACCGCGACGCAAGCGAGAAGCTCGAATACGAAGGGCTGATGGACAAGATTCTCACCGAAATTAGCAAGTTTTTTCCCGACATTGACGAGGTGGGCATTCAGCGCGATCTCATCGCCTACTTTGACGGCTGGCAGAAACTTAGCGGCAATCCGAGTGAAAGCGCACAGAAGATCGTGCTTGCCGAAGCGGCGAAAAATCTGGGCGGCGGTCTGCAAGATGTGCGAAAAAAGTTGACCGAAACGCAAAAGCAGCTTGATATTGAACTGGTGAGTATGGTCGCTGAGATCAATCAACTCGCCTCCGAGATCGCAGAGATCAACTACAAAATTCGTCAAACGGAAGCAAGCCGATACGATCACGCAAATCAACTGCGCGATCAGCGAGATAATCTTGAACTACAACTTCAAAAAATTAGCGGTGCGCAGATCATCAAAACAGGTCTGCAAACGATGACCAAAACCGATTCAAATGTCGCCGATTATGATGAAAATTATCAGATTATGCTGGGCGGATTTTCGATCGTTAGCGATAGCTCTTTTCACCCGATCACCGCAAGCAAAGCGGATAATGCGGCAGGTGCGCAGCACGCCGTATTCTTTCAGCAGCGCGACGGATCGACGATCGATATTAGTAAAGACATTACGAGCGGCAAAATCGGCGCAATTCTCGATCTGCGCGGGCGGTTTTTTAACTACGATACGGGCGAACCCGAAGACGGTCTTTTGCAAAACTACAAAGATCAGCTTGATATTTTTGCTCGCGGCGTGATTCAGTCGACAAATCAGATCTATGCCGAGAGTGCGCGAAGTTCGATGACAAGCGACAAGATCGGCGATCTTGTGGGTCTGACGGCACGGGAGGCGAAAGGATCGCCGATCGCACAACTCAAAGACAAGCTCAACAACCGCGTTCAGGCTGGCGACATCGTACTCACCGCGTACAATATGAACGGCAGTCGTATCCAGCCCGACATTGTTGTAACTATCGATCCCAAGCAGATGAGTCTAAGCGATGTTGCCGACGCGATCAACGCCGAACTAGACGCGCGTGGGCTTGACGGCGAGGCTCGCGTCGAAGGCGGACAGCTTGGGCTGGTAACGGGGACAAAAGCGGGCGGCACGGAGCTTGGCGCACTACTGCTCGCAGAAGATCACACGCTTATTACCAGCGCGTTGGGAATGACGGGCGTACAGCCGCTTGAAGTGGTTGATGCGCTTGAGATTCCATTCACAATTTCAAACGGTAGTTTCACCGTTGGCGTTTATAACAATAACGGCGATCTGATCGCAAAACGAGAGATTATCATCGATCAAAAATCGTCAAATCCTCTCTATTCTACGCTCAATGGAATTGCGGCGCAGATCAATATGCCTTATGTCGATGATAACCGAGATAACGATATGAAAAACGATGTGGATAATCTCGTCTATGCACAGTTTTCTGGCAACCGTTTTCAGATCGATGTACAGGATCAAAACGGCGGACTGTTTTTTAATATCGTAGATAATGGTACGGGTTTTGCCGGCGCGATTGGACTAAACAAGTTTTTCGACGGAACGGGCGCAAAAAATATCGATCTCAACTCAACTCTCAAAGCCGATCCATCACGGATCGAAGCGTTCGATCTGCCCGTCGTTGGCAACAACGAGATCGCCAACAAAATGCAGCAGCTTCAGTACCAAAATGTCAATTTTTTCAACCTAAAAGGCGAAGTTAAGAGCGAAACGATTATGGGGCGATACAAATATGTCGCAGGCGTTGTAGCGGAAGATACATCATCGACAAAAATGTCGCTGGAAACTGCGTCTGCGATCTACTCTAGTATAGGTACAGAGTTTGATTCGATCAGCAAGGTCAATGTTGATGAAGAGCTGACAAATCTGATCCGTTTTCAGGCGGGCTACTCCGCAAATGCTAGAGTGATCAGTACGATCCAGCTAATGCTTGATACGCTATTAAGTCTCAAGCTATAATAGCTAAATGAGTTCTACGATCGCAAAGCAGATCATATTCGTTACGATCGCCGTTTTGTTACTGGTGATCTGCGTCTATAACTATGTCGATCCATATGCGTTAAACCGCAATGCGATCTTGCTTCCTCCATCGCTCGATCATCTATGCGGAACAGATCGCTTGGGACGCGATCTCTTTTCCAGATTGATCGCTGGCGCAAAAAACTCACTTCTTATCGGCGTTCTAAGCGCGGCAATATCGGCGTTTGTGGGTCTTGCGATCGGTATTAGCGCAGGCTATTTCAAACGCGGTGTCGATAAAACAGTCGTCATCGCGATCGATCTATTCTTGACATTTCCAACATTTTTTCTACTCCTTACGCTGGTTAGTTATACAGACGCTTCGCTCTTAATGCTCATTTTTGTTATTTCGGTAACAGGTTGGATGGGCACGGCGCGAATGATCAGAAGCGAAGCATTTTCGATCGGCAGCAAACCGTTTATCAAGATTCTCAAAATCGCTCGCACACCGCTTTGGAAGATCGTTTTTAAGTACTATGCGCCGCTTCTTGCGCCGATCTTTCTGATCAGTTTTACCTTCGGAGTTAGTGGTGCAATTCTCGCAGAGAGTGCGCTAAGTTTTCTCGGACTTGGAATCACGCCGCCCGATATGAGTTGGGGCAGTCTGCTTTCCGAAGGAAAAGCGTTGATCGATGTTGCGTGGTGGGTGAGTTTCTTTCCGGGACTGCTGATTTTTATCGTTACGCTTGCGCTTGTGATCATCAGCGATCATCTGCAAAAGAGGTTCAATAGTCGTGAAACAATTTCTCGATAATCTCTTGAGCGAATGCAAACTTGACGAAAACAATCTTGATCCGCTTTTTATCGCAAAAGATCTCGCAGACGATGCGGCGCTGATCTGCGCTCTGTTTGCGTACGGCAATGTCAAAGCGATGATCAAGTTTTTGCGTTCGCTTGACTTTGCGTTGCTAGACGAAAATGAAGAGACGATCAAAGCGGCATTAAACCATCACTACTACCGCTTTCAAACGATCGAAGATGTACAACAACTATTTATCGGTTTTGCCAAAATGCGCCGCGAACGCGTAGAGCTACAAACGATCTTTGAAACTGCCTACAAAAACGGCGGTTTTCTCTATGCGTTATCGACACTTATCGCCACGCTTCACAAATATATTAATGCAAATACTCACGGGCTTGGTTTCTTGCTTGCAAAACCGTTTGATCACACAAATCCTAAAGGCGTAAGCGCACTCAAACGCTATCTGATGTTTCTGCGCTGGATGGTTCGCACGGGCTTTCCCGATCTTGGGCGTTGGCGCGCCGTCAATAGCGCCGATCTGCTGATTCCGCTCGATACGCACAGCTTCACGCAGGCGCAAAAACTGGGGCTGATCCAGCGAAAAACCGCCGATCTGCTCGCCTCGATCGAACTAACCAATCGGCTGCGCGAGTTCGACGAGAGCGATCCTGTCAAATACGATTTCGCCCTCTATCGACTTGGGCAAAACAGTTAGTGATACAATCGCGCAAACAAACACGCGGAGTTAAGAGATGGCGCTAAATGTGAGGGTTTTTCGTTTCAACGCACAGCACGATTACCTGCCCAGCTACCAACCATTTTCGTTTCCAAACAGCCGTCATTTCGGCACAATCGGCGATCTGCTGAGCGCAGTTGCGGGCGTTGATCCGCTATTTATGCAGGAGTTTGGCGCGTTGCACGGTGTTCGCGTCAATGGCATCGGAGCGCGTATTGGCGATGAGGTGCGCTCATTTGGCAAGGAGCTGGTCATTGAGCCGCTGCTACCAAGACGCGCCGTGCTTGATCTCTTGATCGACACGAGCGATTTTGAGAGCAAAGCGGAGATTTTTGGCGATCTCGCAGATGCCAACGATCTAAACTACTATCGTGCGTTTGCGATCCCCTACTACCTTTCGCCGACGCTTGAGCTAAATAGCAACTATCTGGGCGAAGCGGCGTTTATGCTTGCCGATCGGCTTATCGCCGGCAATCCCGAAGCAAAGCTCCAAATCCTCAAGATCGTCTGCGACGAGAAAAACGGCATCTTCAACTTCGTTTCGCTTGAAGGTCTGATCGCGCACGATGAAGCGCACAAGATCGCCGCCGCCGTTAAACGGCTTCGCGCAAGTGCGATCGCGCTGAAACTCGGCATTGACGCGGAGCTGCCGATCACGCTAAGCGATCTGGCGCTTCTAAGACCGCTAAATGGCAGATCGGTTGCGCTGGTGAGCGATCACAGCGCGTTTGGCGAAACGCCGAAACTTGACGCTTTAGCCGATCGCGTCCGTTCGCTTGGCGCGGTGCTCGTTAATCTGCCGCCGTTAGCCGTGAGCGGTTACGGTTACTCGCAAACCGATCGCGAACTTGCGTTTCGCGCCGCAAAAACGCTTCTCTTGGCGGCTGTCGATGCGGGTGCGGACACGATCGTCTGCGCCGCAAAGGAGGTGCGCGAGTTTTTGCAGACCAACAAACGGGCGATCATCGGCGCAACTCCCATTGCCATTGACATCGCATGAGCACGCCGATCGAAATTAGCGATGTCGTCATTGTAGGCGCGGGGCTTGCCGGCTGTGCCGCCGCAAAAGAGTGCCGCGAGGCGGGACTAAAGACGATCGTGCTGACCAAACTCCACCCGCTCAGAAGCCATTCGGGTGCGGCGCAGGGCGGGATCAACGCGGCGCTCAACGAAGAGAGTGCGCTTAGCCACGAGTTCGATACCGTTAAAGGCGGCGATTATCTAGGCGATCAGGACGCGGTCAAACTGCTCACCGACAAAGCGCCTGAAACGATCCGCTGGCTTGAACGAATGGGCGCGGTTTTTTCGCGGCGCGAGGACGGCACGATCGCACAGCGACCGTTTGGCGGGCAGAGCGTGGCGCGAGCCTGTTATGCCAAAGATCGCACGGGACTAACCTGTTTGCAGACGATCTACGAACAGGCAACGCGAGCGGGTGTGGATTTTCGCGCCGAGTGGTTTGTGGGCGATCTGCTCTACGAAGCGCAAACCAGACGGGCATACGGCGTTGTCGCCTACAACCTCGCCACGCTTGAGTTTCGTATCTTCAACGCAAAAGCGATTTTGTTTGCCACTGGCGGCTACGCAAGGGCGTATGCGATCAACTCCAACGCGCACTGCAACACGGGCGATGGGCTGTCGATCTTTGCGCGGCGAAATCTGCCGCTGGAGGATATGGAGTTTGTACAGTTTCACCCGACGGGACTTGCAAACAACGGAATCCTCATTTCGGAGGCGGCAAGAGGCGAGGGCGGACGGCTCTACAACGGCTTGGGCGAACGGTTTATGGAGCGGTACGCGCCCGCCAAATTGGAGCTTGCGCCGCGAGATGTCGTTAGCCGTGCGATCGAACAGGAGATCGCGCAGGGGCGCGGCGTGGGCGAAAACAAGGACGCGATCTGGCTGGATCTGACACACCTTGAAACGGCGATCATCGAGGAGCGACTGCCCGAACTGCGCGATCTTGCGCTCACCTTTCAAGGGCGCGATCTAGCAAAAGAGCGGATCGCAATCCGAGCAACCGCGCATTACAGCATGGGCGGCATTCCAACCGACATTCGCTCTCGCGTCCGCGCCACGCGCCACGCGCTTTCGATCGGTCTGTACGCGGCGGGCGAGTGCGCCTGCGTGAGTGTGCACGGAGCAAACAGGCTAGGGGCAAATAGCCTTTTGGAAGCTGTGCTTTTTGGCAGGATCGCCGGCGAGACGATCGTGCGCGATCTGCCGACAATTCTGCTGCGCCACGCCTTTCCGCGCGATGGCGATCGCTTTCGTAGCGAGGTTCAAACGCTGCTAAAAAACGGAGGTAGCGAGAGCGTGGCGGCGTTGAGAACTCGCCTGCAAGAGAGTATGACCGCGCACGCAGGGATCTTTCGCGATCGCTCATCGCTTGAAAAAATGCGTACGATCGTCTCGGAAATTCGCGCGGGCTTTGCGGCGATTCGGCTTGGCGACAAGTCAAGCGCGTTTAACACAGAGCTGATGGAAGCGCTGGAGCTGGGACATATGATCGACTACGCGGCGCTGATCGTCGAAGGGGCGTTGGCGCGTGAAGAGTCGCGTGGAGCGCACTACAGAGACGATTTTCCCGAACGAAACGACAAGCAGTTTTTGAAGCACACCTTTGGCACGATCGACACGGACGGCGCGGTGAGCCTAAGCTACGCACCCGTAACGATCATACGCCATCAACCGCAAGCGAGAACCTACTGATGAACCGCGAAATTGTTTTCAAAATCTTTCGTTTTAACGCCGAGTTTGACTACCAGCCGCACTACGACTCCTTTACGATCAGCGTTGCGCAGGGCGAGGTGGTTTTGGACGCGCTTAGCCGTATCAAAGCCGAACAGGACACAACGATCGCCTTTCGCCGAAGCTGTCGGCACGGTATCTGCGGCAGTTGTGCGCTCAAGGTGTGTGGTCAGTCGCTGCTCGCCTGTAAGTCAAACATCTTTGCGCTTGCCGATCGTTACGGCGAGACGCTCACGATCGAACCGCTTGACACGCGGCTTGCCGTCAAGGATCTGATTGTCGATAAAACCCACTTTTGGCAGAGCTACAAAAAGGTCAAACCGTATCTGATCGCTGCTGTCGATCCCGCGCCAAAACAGGAGAATCTCATCTTGCCCGAAGCTGTCGATCGTCTTGATGGCGCGGATAGCTGCATTCAGTGCGGCGCGTGTTTTTATGCCTGCCCCGTTGCGACTGAAAACGACCGCTTTTTGGGACCCGCTGCGCTTAGTAAAGCCTTCCGTTTTGCGGCGGATTCACGAGACAACGCCACGATCGACCGTTTGCGGCAGATCGGCGAGGCTGGAAGCGGCGCGTGGGAGTGCGTCAAGTGCGGCGAGTGCGCCGAAGCCTGCCCCAAGAGCGTCAGCCCAATCGACAAGATCGCGAAACTCAAAAATATGAGCTTTGAGAGGTCGTGTGCGCCAAACTCGGTTGCCACGCGCCACGCGGAGGCGTTCAAAACGAGCGTTGCCAGATACGGGCGGCTTGACGAGACGGCAAGCGTGATCGAAAGCGTCGGCATTTTTGGTGCGCTGAAACAGACCCGCGAGGCGTTTGCCATGCTTCGGCACGGCAAGCTGCCGCTGATAACCAAAAAGATCGGGCGGCTTGATGAGGTCAAAACTTTGATCGCCGTTGCATCGCGCACGGTTGCAAAGCCCGCGAAGATCGAACGGGTAAAGAAAAACCTGCGCGATCCTGCGCTGGCAATGGAGAACGAACCTCACGATCACAAGGAAGTGCGATGAGTGAAATCGACACACACAAAAAGCTCCGATACGCGCTTTTTATGGGCTGCACACCATACGGCGCAACGCCCGAAGTCAAAGTCGCGCTGGAGGCGGTGGCAAAACGGCTGGAGATTGATCTGATCGAACTAACCGAAGCAAGCTGCTGTGGCGCGACACATCTGCAAGATTTTGACGACTTTTTGGCGCTCACGCTCAACGCGCGAAATCTTGCGTACGCGGAGGCGCTGGGGCTTGACCTGATCACCGTTTGCAACACCTGTCAGATGGTGCTTAGCGCCGCCGCCGATCGGCTGCGAAACGATTCGGCGCTGCTGGGGCAGGTCAATCTCAAACTTGCCGAAGTTGGTCTGCACTACAACGGCACGACTCGCGTGCGCCACTTTTTGTATGCGTTGCGCGAGGATTATGGCTTTGCCAATCTGCCCGTCTCTGCGCCGCTTGAGGGGCGGAGGATCGCGCCGTTTTACGGCTGCCACAATCTGCGACCTTCGGAGCTTTCAGCCGATGATCCATACCGACCGAACGCGCTTGACGAGCTGATCGCCGCGCTTGGCGCAACAAGCGTTGATTATCCGCGAAAGAGCCGCTGCTGCGGGTTTCACACCGAGATGCAAGCGCCTGAGACGACCTATAAACTGAGCGGCGAGGCGATCAAAGAGGCGGAGGATTTTGGCGCGGAGATGATCGTAACGCCTTGCCCACTCTGCCAACTTTCGTTTGACGCGCAACGCCCGAACGCCGAAAAAGCGATCAACCAACCGCTCGCGATCCCCGCGCTCCACCTGCCGCAACTACTCGGCATCGCACTTGGCATAAACGCTGATAAGCTGGGACTGAAACATAATGTTGTACAACCAACTTCATAAACGGCAACAAAAAAGGAATATATCGTGTTTATTCGTTCAATAAAACTTAACAACTTTCTGAGTTTTGGCGATAAGGCAGAAGCCATTCAACTAAGTTCGCTCAATGTTGTTATAGGCGCTAATGGCACAGGGAAATCCAATCTTCTTGAAGCAATAGACTTATTGCGAAATGCGCCAAACGAATTGACAAAACCAATTCGAGAAGGAGGAGGCGTAACAGATTGGCTTTGGAAAGGTGGCGAAAATATACCAGCAGCCACAATAGATGCAATCATAGAAAAACCAGAAAGAAACTTACGATATTTGCTCTCTTTTACTGCTGTTGGACAAAGATTTGAAATTGTTGATGAGCGCATAGAAAATGAACAACCAGATGCGCACCAGAGCGAACCATATTTTTATTATCGTTTTAATCGTGGGCGTCCATATCTCAACATAAAAAGCGATAAACGATCTCTAAACAACGAAGATATAGATAAAGAGAGATCGATCCTAGCACAGAGGAGAGACCCTGATCAATATCCAGAAATAACAGATATTGCTAAAGAGTTTTCAAGAATAAAACTCTATCGCGAATGGTGTTTTGGTCGTTATACTACACCTAGAATGCCGCAAAAAGCCGATCTGCCAAACGAGTTTCTTGAAAGCGACGCAAGCAATCTAGGTTTGGTATTGAATCGAATTGATAATAAATATCCGTCTGCTAAACGGCGCATTCTCGAAGCATTGAATGTACTTTATGATGGTATTGATGGTTACAGCGTCAGCGTTGAGGGGGGGACAGTCCAAGTATTTTTTCAAGAGAGAGGCTACTCAATTCCAGCAACTCGACTTTCAGATGGAACATTGCGCTATCTGTGCTTGCTTGCTATCTTATGCCACCCTGCACCACCCCCATTGATCTGCATTGAGGAGCCAGAACTTGGTTTGCATCCCGATGTATTACCAACTATTGCAGAGCTATTAAAGGAGGCGTCAACACGGTGCCAACTTATTGTTACAACCCATTCTGATGTGTTGGTTGATGCAATGACCGATCAGCCAGAGTCAGTATTTATTTGCGAAAAAGATGAAAGCGGAACAACGCTTCGTAATTTAAGCTCCGATGAACTTAAACCTTGGCTTGAAAGATACCGTTTGGGTGAATTATGGACTCGCGGCGAACTTGGCGGAACGAGGTGGTGAGTATGAAATTGTATGTTGAAGGCGGAGGCGATACAAATCTTTTAAAAACGGCGTGCCGCAACGGTTTTTCCGAGTTTCTACGAAATGCCGGCTTGGCAGGTAAGATGCCGCGCATTGTTGCGTGTGGATCGCGAAGCGATGCGTATCACTCGTTCTGCATAGCGATCAAACAAAACGAACCAGCCTTGCTATTGGTGGATAGCGAAACATTGGTTACGAACGATTGCTATGATATTAAAGCCAATAATTGGCAACCTTGGAGACATCTCAAAAATCGACGAGACGACAATTGGGAACAGCCAGATAATTCCACCGATGATCAATGCCACTTGATGGTCCAGTGTATGGAATCGTGGTTTATGGCAGATATAGATGAACTCCAAAAATTCTTTGGACAAGATTTTCGAGCAAACTCTTTGCCATCAGGTCGTGATCAGATTGAAGCTTTAGATAAAAAGCAAATGCTGCACGCACTTGTAGAGGCAACAAAACAAACTAAAACAAAAGGTAAGTATGCTAAAGGCAAACATTCATTTAAAATACTGGCGCTAATCGATCCTGAAAAAGTTGCTAACGCCTCACCTTGGGCACGTAGATTTATTGAGACCATCAAGACGAAAATGGATATTGTTTGATCTGCGTACACCCACAATCACCTACAATGATCTGGTAAGCCTTCGATTATATTCCCCCCTGATCATCAGCCCACACAACGCATAATTACCAAAAGGAGTCTCTTATGCGAAAACTGTTGATTATGGTGTGTGCGATCGCGGCGATTGCGTTTAGCGGTTGCTCGGTTACGCAAAAAGCGCCTGTTACGGGTCGAACGCAGCTTGTACTCATTAGCGCTGAGCAGGAAAAGCAGCTTGGTTTAAGCGAAGCCGAAAATATACTCAAAACCTCCAAGCTAAGCAGCGATCGTGCGCTAACGGCTCGCGTGGTCAGCGTTGGCAAGCGGATTGTCGCGGCGTACCCCGAAGCGCAGGGCTACGAGTGGAGTTTTTATCTGCTTGACGATCCGACGATCAACGCTTTTGCGTTGCCCGGCGGCAAGGTGTTTTTCTACACCGGCATTTTGCGGTTGATGGCAAATGACGATCAGATCGCCTGCGTGATGGGACACGAGATCGCGCATGTTTTGGCGCGGCACGGATCGGAGCGAATGAGCCAACAGATGCTCTCAAACGCAGGATCGCAGGCGCTTGCAAACGCTATCGGCGTGCCGTCAAAATACCAGTCGCTCTACGAAACCGCTTACGGCGCGGCGAGCAATCTGGGCGTGATCTTGCCCTTTAGCCGCAAACACGAGAGCGAGGCGGACGCGATCGGAGTCAGTCTCATGTACAAAGCGGGCTACAACCCAAACGAAGCTGTGCGTTTTTGGCAGACGATGGCGGCAAACAAAGGCGGAGCAACGCCAGAGTTTCTCTCTACGCACCCCAGCGACGAAAGGCGAATCAAAGATATAGAGGGCTATATCAAAAATCTTAAATAGCCGAGTTGCTAAAATCGCATTATGGCTAGACATTTAACCACCACAGGCGACCTAAGCGACGGCGAAATCGAAGAAATCTTCGACGAAGCAAGCGGCTACTTGGACGATCAGACCAACCAAAAACTGCGCGGCAAGCTGGTGATCAACATCTTTTTTGAGAACTCAACCCGCACGCGCAGCAGCTTTGAGGTCGCTTCGCGCAGGCTCGGCGCGGAGGTTGTGAGCCTCGATGTGGCAAGCAGCAGCGAGAGCAAGGGCGAAACGATGCACGACACCGCCGCCAACCTCGACGCAATGGGCGCAAGCGCGATCGTCGTGCGCCACAAAAACGCGGGCGTGCCGAAAATCCTCTCAAAGTTCGTCAAAGCGAGCATTATCAACGGCGGCGACGGCGCGCACGCCCACCCCACGCAAGCCCTGCTCGATCTTTTCACGCTTCGGCAGGCGCTCGGATCGGTGCGCGGCAAGAAGATCGCGATCGTCGGCGACATCAAAAACTCGCGCGTGGCAAACAGCAATATGGCGCTATTGACGCGCTTTGGAATGGAGGTGATCTTGGTTGCGCCGCCCCATTTTCTGCCCAAACGACCCTCGTTTCGCAGCGTCTGGAATCTGCGCGAGGCGATCGGCGAGATCGATGCAATTATGGCGCTTCGCACGCAGACCGAGCGGCACGAAAAGCCGATCTACGCCAGCCTAAGCGATTACTCGGCAAACTTCAAGATCACCAAAGAACTGCTGGGCGATCGCAAGATTTTTGTGCTGCATCCGGGTCCCGTGCATCGAAATGTCGATTTTGACGATGCGGTTTTAGCCGACGAGCGATCGCTTATACTGCGGCAAGTGCATAACGGCGTGGCGGTTCGTATGGCGATTTTGAGCAAATTTGTACTGGGGGAGTAGATGATCAAAAAACTGTTGCAAGATCAGGAGCTGGCGATGATGTTGGGCGATCACGCGATCGACATTGCGGATTTTTTGCTGGCATCGCAGATCCCATTTAGCGTTCTGTGCAACCTCAGTGATCTCTCGTTTGATCCGCAGCTACCGGAGGAGATTTCAAAGTCTTTTAAGCCGCTGACGCTTTTTGATCTCAGCGGCTACACATTTGAGAGTACGCAGATCGACGAAGAGGAGGCGATCTTGTCGTTTGAAGCGGGCTTCGGCGAGGATTTCGGATCGGTCATCACCGTTCCTGCGGAGGCGATCGTGCAGATTTTGGTCAAAGAGACTGTCGTGTTTGTCAATCTCACCGCGCTACCACAAAACCGCAAACCTGCGCCGCCGCAAAAAGAGCCGATCGAAGGCGCGGGTTCAGTCGATCGCAGCGTTGAGAGCTTTTTGAGCAACCCCGAAAACCGCCGTTTTATCCGCAAACGGTGAATGGCGCGCTAGATGATTTTGATCTCCTCTTGCAGCGCCACGCCAAACTGCTCCGATACGCGCCGTTTTGCTTCGGCGATCAGGTAGAGCGCGTCATCAAATGTCGCGCCGCAGTTGTTGATCAGAAAGTTTGCGTGTTGCGGGCTAAACGCCGCACCGCCGTGCTGAAATCCTTTCAACCCAACCGCTTCGATCAGTCGTCCCGCGTAGTCGCCATCAGGATTTTTGAAGCAACTGCCCGCGCTTTTATCCTTTGGCTGAAGCGATCTTATGCGCAAAAACTCCGCTTCCAGCGCGTGATCGAAACCTTGATCAACGCGAAAAACCGCCTCAAAAACCACGCCGCCAAGATCGGCAAACCGATACCCATGCGCGATCGTTTCGGCGCTCACGCCGCCATTTCCCAGATCGACGGTGAGCAGACGATCAAACGCCGCGCAGGTTTTCAGCCCCGCGTTCATCGCCACAATGCCGCCGATTGTTCCCGGCAGTCCGCTCAAAAACTCCAAACCGCCCAGATTGCGCTGTTTGCACAAACTCACAACCCGCCCGCTTCGCACGCCGCCGCCGCAGACGATCGCGCTACCCTCCACGCGGCAGTAGTCAAAACTCCTATCCAGCACGGCAAGCGGAGGCGGATCGTTTGAGACCAGCAGATTGCTGGCAGCGCCGACGATAAAAAAATCTTTTGCGTCAAAACTGCGATCGGCGATTGTGGTTACCGCTGTTTTTTTGCCAATTTTGATTGAGCTATAAACAGAAAAGTCTATAATCACGAGTGATCCAATCAGGTAGTATTTTTCGCGTCTGATTTTATCTCAAGTTGCAATACGCTTGATGAAATAAATAAGGAATTGTTATGACATTTTTAAGTTCAATCAGAGGGCGGCTTCTGATAGCCACACTTTTACTCAACCTCGCCGCCGTTGGTATCTATACGATCTACGCATACAGCATTCGTCGCGCCGATATGTACGAAGCGATCGACAGCCGTCTGGTTGCCGCCGCATATTTGGGCGCAGAGATCGCTCCGCAATCCGTACACGATGAAGCGGCGAAGGGAAATATGGAAAAAGAGGATTTTGACTACTACCAAAGGCGTTTGTACGATTATGTTGCCGCTTTGGGAGTCAAATATATCTACACGATCGTAGAGATCGATGGAGTTTTTCATTTTGTGGTTGATACGGCGCTGGAGGAGGAGATCAAGTCGGGCGTGATTGAAAGCGAACCGCTCTATGAGTACGAAGAGCCTAGCGAAGCGTTGGTATCGGCGTACAGAAACAATCAGATGGGTTTTGATGAAGACACGGACGAGTGGGGGACATTTAGAAGCGTTTTTATACCGCTCAAAACCGACTCTGGCACACGGTTTATGGCGTCGGCGGATATAGAGATCGACACGATCGATGCGCTTTTGCGGGAGACGCTACTGACTTCAATCGCGATCGCGATCGCGTTTTTTGCGGTTTCGTCTGCCGTGAGTTGGTTCTGCGTTTCGTTTCTCTTGCGACCGATCGGCGTGGCGCAGGGTGCGGTTAGGCATATCACGAACACGCTGGATCTAAAAAAGCGGCTCTCTGAAGATAGAAACGAGATCGGTCTGCTATGCGCCGATCTCAACCAGCTCGTCTCCAAGCTCCAAGACGCGATCGTGCGGGCGAACAAAAACGCAACCGATAACGCGGTGATGTCGCAGCAGCTGGAGTCGAGCAGCGCACACATCTACGATCGCGCTAAGGCAAATCAGGAGACGGTCAAGCATATTACGGAAAATAGCACGGAAGCCGGAACGCTGCTGGCGAAGATGGAAACGGCGATGAACGACGCGCAAAAAGATGTTTCGCAGGCGACTGCAATGCTGATTGATTCGCGCTCAAGGATCGCAGATGTAGCGGAGATGATTCACCGCGAAAGTGGAACGCAGCACGAGCTTTCGAGCAAACTGACGCAACTTTCCAAAGAGTCCGATCAGGTCAAAAATGTACTCGGCGTGATTGGCGACATCGCCGATCAGACAAATCTTTTGGCGCTCAATGCCGCGATCGAAGCGGCGCGGGCGGGCGAACACGGGCGCGGTTTTGCGGTGGTGGCGGACGAGGTGCGAAAGCTCGCCGAACGGACGCAAAAGAGCCTTGCCGAAACAGGCGCAACCGTAACCGCGATCGTGCAGTCGATCGAGGAAGCCGCAGGCGTGATCGAAGAGAATGTCAAGGAGTTTGAACGACTTTTGGTGAGCGCAAACGACGCACAAAAGGCGATCGAAGACGGCGCGACGCAGATTGGCAACGCCAAAACTACGCTTGGCACAACCGCCGCAAACTCCAAACTGATGATCGAAAAGACCAACGGGGTTTTGGCAAGCGTTGTGGAGATCAGCGATCGTACCAACGAAAGCACAGCGAGTATCCAAGAGATCGCAACCTCCGCCTCGCACCTGAACAAGCAGAGCGGCGCTCTGAAGCTGGAACTCGCAAAATTCACCGCGTAATTTTTACCGCGTAACGGGTACAATCGCGCGATAAATTACAAATAGGTAGCAGTGATGATCACAGTCGTAAAACGCGATGGGCGCAGGGAAGCGCTTGAGATTGCGAAGATTCAGAAATTTACCGCCGATAGCGTGGCGGGGTTAAAAAATGTCGATCAAAGCGAACTGGAGCTGGACGCAAAGCTGCAATTTCGTGATGGTATCAGCACTTCGGATATCCAACAAACCCTGATCCACACAGCGGCGGATAAGATCGATGTCGATCGCCCCGATTGGACATTTGTTGCGGCGCGGCTCTTTTTGTTTGACCTCTACCACCGCGTTGGCAAGGCGACGAACGGCGAAAAGGGCAGGGCGTATCAGCCGCTAAAACACTACTTTGATGTCGGCGAAAAAGAGGGGCGGATTCTCAAAGGGCTTGGCGCAAAGTACGATCTAGCCGATCTGCACGAGTATCTAGAACCCGAACGGGACTATCAATTCACCTATCTTGGTATCAAAACTCTCTACGATCGCTATCTGCTCAAAAACCGTGAGGGCGAGCCGATCGAACTTCCGCAGCAGATGTTTATGGCGGTTGCGATGTTTTTGGCGCAAAACGAGAGCGATCGTCAAGGCTGGGCGAAACGGTTTTACGATGTACTTTCAAAGTTTGAAGTGATGTGCGCAACGCCGACTTTGAGCAACGCTCGCACGCCGCGGCACCAGCTTAGTTCGTGCTTTGTTGGCTCTACGCCCGACAACATCGAAGGCATTTTCGACAGCTACAAAGAGATGGCGCTACTCTCAAAATACGGCGGCGGCGTGGGCTGGGATTGGTCGAAAGTTCGCGCGGGCGGCAGTTTCATTGACGGACACCGAAACGCGGCGGGCGGCGTTGTACCGTTTCTAAAAATCACCAACGATCTAGCGGTTGCGGTCGATCAACTCGGCACGCGAAAAGGGGCGATCAGCGTCTATATCGAACCGTGGCATATGGATGTGCTCGACTTTTTAGACCTGCGCAAAAACAGCGGCGAGGAGCGGCGGCGCGCTCACGATCTCTTTCCCGCATTGTGGATTAGCGATCTGTTTATGAAGCGGATCGAAGCCGACGGTGACTGGGCGCTATTTGATCCATACACCGTGCCCGATCTAAGCGATCTCTACGGCGCGGAGTTTGAAGAGGCATACACGCGCTACGAGCAAGATCAGGATATTGCGCGGGTGTATATCAAAGCAAAAGAGCTGTGGAAAAAGATTTTGCTGAGCTATTTTGAGACAGGCAGTCCGTTTTTGTGCTTCAAAGACACGGCAAACGGCGCAAATCCAAACAACCATTCGGGCGTGATCCGCAGCTCCAACCTATGTACAGAGATCTTTCAAAACACCGCGCCCAATGACTATGTGGTGCAGATTAGCTTTGAAGACGGCAGCAGCGAGGAGCGAATGGAGGACGAGCCGATCACAACCGATACGGGCGTACGCAAAAGCGCAAGCAAGATCAGTTCGCTCGATTCGCTTCAGGGGCGCAAAGTCTATGCGGTCGAAAAGGTCGCCAAACCCGGCATCACTGCGGTTTGCAACCTAGCGAGTATCAACCTCTCAAAGATCAACACCAAAGAGGAGATTGAGCGGATCGTGCCTGTGGCGGTGCGAATGCTAGACAATGTCATTGACCTCAACTTCTACCCGCTTCGCAAGGTCAAAGCCTCCAACCTCAAAACCCGCGCGATCGGACTTGGAGTGATGGGCGAAACTCAAATGCTTGCTTCAAAGCAGATTCATTGGGGCAGCGAGGAGCATTTGCGGCTGATCGATGAGGTGATGGAGACGATCAGCTTCAACGCGATCAGCGCTTCGTCCGATCTGGCGCTCGAAAAGGGTGCGTACTCGCTCTACGAAGGCTCAAAGTGGTCGAAAGGCGTTATGCCGATCGATGTGGCAAACAAAGAGGCGCTCAAACTCGTCGATCGCGGCGGACTGTTTGGAATGATCTACGATTGGGACGCGCTGCGCCGCAAGGTCAAAACGCAGAAGATGCGCAACGGACATCTAATGGCGATCGCGCCGACGAGTTCAATCTCAATCCTTATCGGTACTACGCAGGCGATCGAACCGATCTACAAGCGCAAATGGTTTGAAGAGAACCTTTCGGGGCTGATCGCCTCTGTCGCGCCAAATCTATCAAGCGAAACTTGGAACTACTATGTGCCCGCCTACGAGATCGACCAGACGCTGCTCGTTCGCGCCGCTGCGATCCGCCAAAAATGGATCGATCAAGGGCAGAGCCTGAACCTGTTTTTCCGTATCGGCGAGACAAACGGCAGGCGGCTAAGCGACATCTACCTGCTTGCGTGGCGGCTGGGGCTTAAAAGTATATATTACCTGCGAAGCGAAAGTCCGCAGCTCAAAGAGGAGCAGCCAATCGATCGCAGCCTTGAGTGTGTCGGCTGCCAGTAACAGACGCTACGCCGCAGGGTTAAGAGAAATAATGGTAAAATTAAATAATATAATTAGCTACAAGCTACAAGCTACAAGCTACAAGCTAC
>BNUO01000030.1 GCA_025997415.1 Campylobacterota bacterium | reverse complement strand
ACCTACTACGGCGGCGAGATGAAAAAGGGCATCTTCACGATGATGAACTACTGGCTGCCGCTGCAAAACATTTTGTCTATGCACTGCTCGGCAAATGTCGGCAAAAACGGCGATACCGCGCTCTTTTTCGGTCTGAGCGGCACAGGCAAAACCACGCTTTCTACCGATCCTGAACGAAAGCTGATCGGCGATGACGAACACGGCTGGGACGATGACGGCATTTTCAACTTTGAGGGCGGCTGCTATGCCAAGGCAATCCACCTCGATCCCAAGAGCGAACCCGAAATCTACGCGGCGATCAAGCGCGACGCGCTGCTAGAAAATGTCGTGGTGCGCGATGACAAAACGGTCGATTACGACAGCGACGCAAAGACCGAAAACACCCGCGTAAGCTACCCGATCTACCACATCGACAACCACGAAAAGAGCCTCAAAGCGGGTCATCCGACCAACATTATCTTCCTCTCATACGACGCATTTGGCATTTTGCCGCCTGTAGCGAAGCTGACCAAAGAGCAGGCAATGTACTACTTTTTGAGCGGCTACACGGCAAAAGTCGCAGGCACGGAGCGGGGCATTACCGAACCGACCGCGACATTCAGCGCCTGCTTCGGCGAGGTGTTTATGGCTCTGCACCCAACCGACTACGCAAAACTGCTCGGCGAAAAGATCGACAAACACAAAGTCAATGTCTATCTCGTCAATACGGGGCTGAGCGGCGGCGCGTATGGCGTGGGCAAGCGAATGAGCATTAAAACCACGCGCGGCTGCGTTACGGCGATCCTAAACGGCTCGATCGAAAAGAGCAAGTTCAACAACTCGCCGATCTTCAACCTCGCCGTGCCCGAATCGCTCGAAGGGGTCGATAGCGCGATCTTGAACCCGAAATTGACTTGGAGCGATCCAGCGGCGTATGACGCGACTGCCAAAAAGCTCGCGGGACTGTTTGTGGAAAACTTCAAGCGATACCAAGGCGGAAGCAACGCATTTGACTTCACCGCCGCCGGTCCAAAACTCTAGTTGAAACCGATCTTCATCACCGCAACAGGTACAGGCGTGGGCAAAACTCACGCCGCCTGTCTGCTCCTCGACGCACTATTTGCGCTTGGCGTGAAGGCTGCGCCGTTTAAGCCGATCGAAACGGGCGTGTCGTCGTCTGAGCTGCCGAGCGATGCGGCGAAACTCTACGAAAGGGCGCGATCGCACGGTCTGGCGATCCGTCTTGAGGCGATCTGCCCCGTCCGTTTTGAACTACCCGCTGCACCTGATGTGGCTCGCGGCGGCGCGGCGATCGACTGGAACGCGATCGATCGCGGCTTTGATGAGTGCGCACGATCGGCGGATATTGTGGTGATCGAGGGTGCGGGCGGCGCATTTGCACCGATCGAGGATCGGATATTTAGTATCGATCTTGCCAAACGGTTTGACGCGCAAACTCTGCTCATCACACACGATCGTTTGGGAATGATCCACGATCTGCTTTGCACACTTGAATCGATCAGGCGGCAGGGCATCGAACCGCACTGGGCTGTGAGCATACACAACGGTAATTTTGATACGCTTTCACGACCGTATCTTGAAAAATGTTTCAAACATATCTACGAGCTGCCTAGCGATATTTCCATCATTGCAAAAAAACTGATTGAATGAAAAAAATAGCGCTGTTTCTCATCTTTTTTCAACTACTTTTTTGCGCCGAAATTGTGCTCAAATACGGAATTAACGATCAGGAGTTGTTTGCAACTACCGACAAAGCCGCGACCGAACTGAAACTCGACGGCATTCATCTGGGCGTGATCAAAAAATCTGAAATGCTTAATGGCGATGGTGGTTTAACTGCGTTAAAACTGGGTTACATTGAACTCTATGCTCTCAATGCAAAAGATCTTCAGTATGTGATCAAAAACATCTGGCAGAAATTAGACAGCGCCAAAAAAGGCAAAAGCAACGAGCTAAAGAGCGATCTAAACGCGCTAGGATTTGAGCTGATCAAACTGCACTTTTTCAACAAAAAAACAGTAATGATACTAGGCAACCGCGCCGCTATTGAACGGTTAGATACGGCAAAAATCGCGCGGCTAAAAAACCTGCTCTAATTTTGCCGTATTTGCGATCTAATGCAGTTCGGAATTGAGCTTGATCTCTCGTTTGCTACGCACCGCTTGCGTCTGACCCGTCTGGCTATTAACACGGTAGTGAATGCCGTGCAAACCTGCTAGATCAATGCCTTTTACGATCTGCTCTTTTTCGCCCGTTACATTAAATCCCGCATTGACTTTTGCGATCTCATTCGCCTCTTTGTTGCTTAGCGCAATCTTCGTCCCCTCCAAGATCGCAATGCCAGCATCGACAATGCAGCCGTCGCCCAGCGGAATGCCCGTTACGCTATTCGCTCCCAAAAGCGTGTTTTTGCCGATCGTTACAGGTTTGCCGCTCGTGCCGCTAAGCACGCCCAGTATCGACGCGCCGCCGCCCACATCGCTGCCCGCGCCCACGATCGCGCTGGAGCTTATGCGCCCCTCGACCATGCACGCGCCCGTTGTGCCGGCGTTGAAATTGACATAGCTTGCGCCCGGCATGATCGTAGTTCCAGCCGCAAGATGTGCGCCCATTCGCACCTTCGAACCGTCCAGAATCCGCACATTATCGGCGGGAATGATGTGCTGCAAGTAGCGCGGAAACTTATCGATAAAGTCGATTTTTGGATATTCGCCACGTAGCTTAAGCGCGATCTCATTTTCACGAAGCCAATCAAGCTCGATCGGCTCGTTGCCCACCCACGCCACATTCGGCAGCACGCCAAACGCGCCTGTCAAGTTCAAACTTCGCAGCGGCGTCAGACCCAAAGAGAGCGCGTAGAGTTTGAGATAGACCGCCTCAACGCTCTTGGGCGCTTCATCGGCAAAGAGAAAGACAATGCGGTACTCGCCCGCGCCAATGCGCTTCTCGCCGATCTCGGCAAGCCGCAACAGCACCTGTACATTCTTGTGTTTTTCACCCGCCGATTCGCCGATAAACGGCGCAAAATGGTTAAGCGCTTCGTTGATAAATCCGATCGTAATATCCGCAACAAACTCGCTCTGCGTCGTGTCGATCGCAACGCCTACAGCTTTGAGCGAGGCGAGAAAAACCGCCGCGCTTTTGTAGTTTTCTTTGAAATTGACAAACGGAAACGCGGCTTGCAAAATCAGACTGCGGTTTGTCTTAGCGCGATCAACGCGGCAGATACCAAATGCGATCGGCTCGCGCCACTCCGTGCTTTTGCGAATTGTTTCAACTGTTTTTTCAAACTGCTCTATGCCCACACTCGTCTTGCCCATACTTGCCCTTCAAACATTTTGGGTAATTTTGCCCAAACTCTCTAAAGCGCGTTAATTTCGTTGGATTTGTCGGGGATCACCCGGTATTCAAGAAGCCATTTATCGTGGCGCATTCGATCGATGTAATGGATTGCCGATTCGTGGATTTTTCCCGCGAGCACATAGATAAACTTGATCTCTCGCTGATCGTTTTTGTAGTATTTGTTTGCGTAACGGACACAACTATTAAAAAACTCTTTCATATAGTCGTCTTTGACGATATGTTTTGTACTGTTTTTGCATGCAATGAGGCATATTTCTATCTCGTTGGTTGCGATAATATCAATGCCTTCGTATTGATCCAGCGTCTGCTGTTCTCTATAACTGACCACATAGTTATCTTTTGTGAATCTCACGCCGATCTGCAATTTGTACGCTTCGTGTTTTGCAATAATATCGCGCTTGGCTTTTCGCTCTTTGAGATCATCAACGCGATTTTGATCGCGCTCTTCGTTTCGTTTATGCTCTCTGTACAAAAAATAACCCAGCATAATTACCGCTACTAGACCCACAAACTCAAACAGATCCATCTTGATTCCTTATTGCAATAACCGCATATCGGCAAAAAACAGCAGTTTTCAAGGCAGGCGGATCGCCGAATAACCGTATTTTGAGCGCACAATTTGCAGCGCGTTGGAGAGTGCGCGATTCTTGCGATCGGCTTGCCAATTAAGCAGTTCGTCCGTGTGATCTTTACTGCGAAAATCACCCGCGCTAACCGCCATATATACAACCTTTTCTGTACTGTATTTGTCGATCGTTTTTAGCGTCTCTCTTGCGATCGCAACTAGCAACGCTTCACTAAAAACGCGATCGCTATTTACTTTAGCGTGTTCGTATCCAAAACGATCGTAACCGATAACAAAGTTAAAACTAGTCGGCTCTTTTTTGTGTCGCAGGATATTATACGATAGATGTCCGCACAAAATCACCGCTCTTCGCAGCAGCTCTTTGCGATCGATCAGCGGGTCAAAAACTCGTGAAATGCCGATCTGTTTGCGCTCGGAGTTGTGCATAACAACGCTATGTGCTTTGCCGCGCAGCTCCTCAAGCAGCATCTGCCCGTTTTTGCCGAGCGACTGCAAAAGTGTCGGCGATCGCACCAGATCGCCTAGCGTACTCGCGCCGTACCGCTTCAGCCGAAGAGCGGTTTGTCTGCCAATTCCCGCAACCATTTTCAGCGGTTTGTCATCGATAAACTGCGCGATTTCTTCAGCTTTTACCACGCGCACGCCAAACGGTTTTGCGCTTTTAACGGCGAGTTTTGCGATCGATTTATTTGTACTCGCTCCGATCGTAACGGGCAGCGAAAACTCCTCGTAGATCGCCGCCTGTAAATGCCTAATATATTTTTCCGTTTCGTCAGGTTTTACAAAGCCGTCTAATTCACCAAAAAACTCATCAATGCTAAACTGTTCTAACTTTGGAATGCGCGATTCTAAATACTCTGCAAGCGAATGCGAAAGCGACATATAAAATGGCATATCTGTCGGCAAAATCTTGAGTTTTGGGCAGAGTTTTAGCGCCTCGCCAAGAGCCAATCCTGTTTTAATCTCGTAGCTTCGCGCCTCGTAACTTGCCGCTACAACCATACCGCGAATGCGCCCATTTTCTTGAAAATGGCTCTCCCAACTGCCGCCGAATTTGTTGTAATAACATGCGCCGCTAAAAACGCCGCACGCCTCATGTGCCGTTTTGGACGCGCCGAGTTTATCCGCGCCAAAGATCGCCGTGTCGTTTCGGTTTGCCACGACCGTTGGCACACCGCGAAGCGCCGCATTGCGCGTTCGCTCGGCGCTAACAAAAAAACAGTCCAAATCGAGGTGCATAATCACAATTAAACCTTTTTGATCGCCCCGATCGCCACACCGATAATCCGCGCCTCGTCAGCTCCAATACGGATCGGTTCGTAGTCGGGATTGTCCGAAATAAGCGAGATAAAACCGCTCGCCTCGCGCTGCACTCGTTTGATAAACAGCCCGTGCGGAGTCGCAAGCGCATAGATGCCGCCATCTTTAATCTTCTGCTCTTTGCGCGAAATCGCCATTAGATCGCCGTTACTCAGCGTCGGCTCCATCGAATCGCCCTCAACCGCCACAATATCGACTTCGCCATCGGTAATCCCCAGCGCGTTGGCAATTAAACTCGGCAGTTGCGCCACCTCGTACTCCTCACCCAGATCAAACGCACCGCCGCCAGCAGAGAGTTTTGCCTCCGAAAAGTAGCGAACGAAGCTGTATTTTTCGGTGTTTTCCACCAGCGACGCCGCGCTTTGATCAAATAGCATCCAGTTGATACTAATGCGCCGTTTGGCACAAAAGAGCGCGATCTCGTCGATAGGCAGGCGATCGCGGCTTTTGAGCGTTGCCAAATTGCCCGCTTTCAGCCCAAGCGCCTGCGCCACATCTTGATCCCTCACCCGCCCATTGACCTCGTGCGAGATCACATCGCGGATACGATTTAACACCTCGTCAAAGTGGTTCATCTGCGTTTCCTTTGCCAAAACATAGCATATTGTAATGATTTTACCACAAAACATTACGATTTGTAATGTGCTGGCGCAACGCAAACTTAAGGATCGCACAAGATATGCCGATCAACAATCGCTGTTAATCGCTAATCATTCCTTTTTTGCTATCCGTTCCAACAGTTCGCAATAGCCCAAACTGCACAACTTACGAGCGTCCTCTGTTGCCTTTTCAAAATCGTCTAGTTCGGCATACAAAACGCCACGATTGTTATAAGCCAATGCATAGTTTGGATCGAACTTGATCGCCCGCGTAAAGTCCTCGATCGCCTTTTTGAAATCGCGAAGCGCAGCATACGAACTGCCGCGATCGTTATATGCCCGTGCATCGTTTGGAGCGATCTTGATCACTCGCGTATAGTCCGCGATCGCCTTTGAGTAATCGCCAAGTGCTTTATACGAAATACCGCGATTGTGATAAGCCTTTATATCTTTTGGGTCGATCTTGATCGCCTGTGTATAGTCGCCGATCGCCTTTGAGTGATCACCCAGTTTGTAATATGTAGCACCGCGATTGTAATACGCCCGCGCATCGCTTGGATCGATCTTGATCGCTCGCGTATAGTCCGCGATCGCCTTTTTGTGATCGCCAAGCATTGAATACGAAACGCCACGATTGTAATACACCCGTGCATTATTTGGATTTTGCTTGATTGCCTGCGTAAATTGCTTGACCGCCTCCTGATGATCGCCTCGCACCACAGCCGCCACACCATCATCAAATGCGTCCGTCCACGCAAAAACCGCGATCGTCAGTAAAGCTAGAATTGCCCTCATTACCGCCCCCTTGTAAGAGTTGGCTCAACGCTACTTGCTGATCGCTGAAATTACGCGGAAAAGGCGAGGCGAGATTTATATCGATCGATCAACGGCGCGATCGCGCCCTCCCTGTCATTCTGAGCTTGCGAAGAATCTCAGTTCGTCTTTAGTGGTTCCCCGTCATTGCGGCAACGAAGCAGCGGAGTATCAGGTTTTCACTACTCAATATCCATATACCATTTTCGGGTTTCAGTTTCACCATAAATAAATTTTTCACCCATCATCGGCGTAACCATTTTCATATCGTCTTCTAAGAGTTCATCGATCATAGTTATAGACTCTTTCCACGGGTGGATCGCCAGATCAAACACCCCCCAATGCACAGGCATAAACGCACTTGCATTTATATCTCGATAAGCCGCGATCACCCCCTGCGGAAAGAGATGCGTATTCTCCCAGCCGGGGTTCCAGCCGTCTATCTCGATAAACGCCAGATCAAAGCTATTATATTTCTCTCCGATCGCCTTATAATGCTCTGCGTAACCCGAATCTCCGCTTACAAACACACGGCGGTTTGCTCCTATGATCGCGTATGAAACCCACAGCGTTTGTGAGCGTGATCTCAATGTTCGCCCGCTGAAATGGAGCGTGCGTTCTGCGCCGATCGTTAAATTCGCATCAGCATCATAATGGGTATCCCCCCACCCTAGCGTGGTTATCTTCTCGTCTGCTATACCCCACTTGCGCAAATGATCATCTACTCCGTATGGGGCTATAAAGCGCGTATCTCTATCACGCAAAAAGCGCATAGTGGCATATTCAAGATGATCGTAGTGATCGTGTGTAATCAATACATAATCAACATCTGGAATCTCTGATCGCTTGATCGGCGCAGCGGTAAATCTAGGCACTACAAAAGGAACAGGCGCAGCGTTGTCAAAAACAGGATCGACAAGTATCCTTTTGCCCTCGATCTCTATAATAACCATCGAATGTCCCAGCCAATATGCCGCTAGATCGTTATGCGGCGCGGCAAATGAAGATTTATCAAGTTGTATTAAAGGTATTTTACTTTTTGGCGCATGTGCATTTACAAATGACGATGTGAGCAATCTCATCATCATGCCCGCCTTGCCTCCACGAACGCGATCGGAGTTAAACACCAAAGTTTCGCTTGCTTGAAACACACCATCTTTGAAATAGGGAATATGCTCATATTTTGCAAAATCTTTTTCGACGGGAATATGCCCTAACTCTGCACACCCTCCCAAAACTCCCGCGATCGCCAAACCTACGCCACTAGCGATACAACTTTTCAAATCCATTTCTCACTTCTCACTTTTGATTTGCAACATTGTATTGCTCTGCAAATTAAAACCTAAGATCGATATTCCGACATCAAGCGAAGTGTGTATATATTGTTTAAATTTAAACAGCCTTTTCCTCCCCGTCCGCAACTCCAGTAAACATCGCCGGTAGCAGCCGTCTATTTGACTTAAACAGAAACGCTGCGAGGTGCGCCGCCACGCCAAGTATGATCAGTATCGTTCCCAAATTGTGCAACTGCGCAACCCAGAAATGGAGCTGATCGGAGATATTAAACCCAGCGATATTTTTCGCCATTTTGATCAGCCCCGTAACGATCAACAGCGCAAGAGCAGAGGCGATAAACCCATACGCCAGCCTTTGTTCGGGCAGATATTTCTCCTTCGGCGGCTCGTCGTGCCCGCGCATAATCGCCCAAATCATCACCGCAGAGGCTTTCACATCGCCCTTGCGCGGCACAATGTCAAACTCGCGCCGCAGCGAATGGACGGCGATATGGTACGCACACGCGGCGAGCAGCACAATCGCACACGCATAATGCAGCCAGAGCGTAACCATATAATCCGCCGTCCAAGCCATCGCGGGCAGGTCGGAGAGCATATACCGTTTATACGCGGGCAACTGCCCAATGCCGCTAAAAATCAGCCCAAAAACGCTCAGCGCAACCAGCCAATGCACTATGCGGTTCGACACACTTTGCCGTTTCATTGTTTTCCTTTATATACCGCGATTGCCGCGCCCGCGACTGCTGCGATCGGTGCGATCAGCGCGGCGGCAAAAAGCGTCTCTGCATTGCGCAGCGGGTTTGCAACACCAACTCTCATTTGCGGGCGACCAGGCGCTTTGTCCGTTCCTTTTGCCGCGCTGATCGCCTTGTCGATCGCCTCAAACGGCACTTTTGAAACATAAAATGTCGCCGTGCCGCCGCCCTCGTCGATGCCGTAGGTGTAACCGCCGATCATCTCTGCGCGGCGTTTTGCCTCCGCTTTCATCGCCTCTTTTTCGCCGAAGACGATCGCGCTTTTCGGACACTGCGCGGCGCAGACGGGCGTTTGGTTTTGAGCGAGCAGATCGGCGCACAGATCGCACTTGTACATCACGCCGCCGCCCATCAATTTCGGCGCGATTTTGGTGTAGATTCCCACGCCCGCCTGCCGCTGCGGAATGTGCCACGGACAGACATCGCGGCACTTGCTCCCGCCCATACAGAAGTTCGCGTCGATACTCACTGCGCCCTCTTTCGACTTGCCGATCGTGCCGAATGGACAGAGTTTTTGACACGCGGGATCATCGCAGTGCATACAGCGGCGCGGCAGGAAAATCGTCTGACCGCCGACCTCCACGCGCTCCACAAATGTCCAGTTATACGGCGTGAGGCGGCTCGTCCCGTCGCGTTTGCTCGACCAATCCTCGTGCTTTTTCTGCGGAAAATAGTCGATCAAAAACTTCGGATCGGGTTCGGGAAATTTCGCGCTGTTTTTCTCGCGGCACGCCGAAACGCACGCTGCCCTTTGGCGATCAGCGCAGCCGTCGCAGAGCGTGAGATCGATGATCGAACCGATTGCTTTTGATTCAGCGTGTGTTGCGCCGTCGCCACTGCCATTCGTGCCTTTCGCCTCTGCGTTTGCAGGCGCAAGTGCAATTCCCGCCGTGCCGATCGCAACCGTTTTGAAAAACCGCCGTCTATTCATCGCGCCGATCCTCTACTCGCCGCGTGCGCAGCAGCAGCTTTCGCCGCTCTTGTAGCAACTTTTCGTATTAAAGCGCAAGATCGAGTAGATCGGGCAGATACCCAGTGCGCCCGTTACGATCAGCACCACGCCGATCACTACCAAAACCCACGAGAGGTATTGCCCAAAAGCGTTAAGCATTGTTGCCGCGCCGATCGCGATTCCTAATACGATCCGCGCCGTGCGATCGATGGTATGTTGGTTGGTTGTCATTGTTTTTCCTTAGTATTTGTAGCGGATATAAAACCGCAGATCGCTTGCCTCTTTGACGATGCCGCTCTGATCGGTGATCTTTTGCGGTGCGCCCTCCTCGCCAAAAAATGCGTTGCTGCCAGAGTAGTCGTAGCGGACGAATGTGTATCGCGCTTGGAAACTCAGAGCCGTGGCGATCGGCTGTGTGTAATAAATCTCGTAGGCGTTTCCGCGAGCTGCGAGCTTTGAGCCGATCATCGTATCTTCCGCGTAGGTGAAGCTGCGCCAGTAGCGGTCGCCGCGATTAAACTCAATGCCGATCGCGCCGTCCGCCGCCCAAAACGCGGGAAATTGTGCGCCGACATAGATGTTTTGACCGAGTTTGGAGTCCGTGCTGCCGAGCATTTTTGCGCCGCTTTCAGGGTCGGTTTGGCTGATCGAGTAGCTTGCGAAAAACTTGGTGTTGTCCAAAAAGTCGCTGACAAATTCGCCGATCCCCTCCTGTACATACGAAATAGTCGCGGCGTTCATTGCGCCGAAATCCCGAAAGCCCGCTTTGGGCATTCCGAGTGGGTCAAACTCGTAGCCGATCAGATTGACCGCGCGGATAAACTGCGTAACCACGCGGTGCTGCCCGTCGTAGTAAGGTTGCACGATCAGCCCCGCCATATCGATATTTGATCGGTGCGTCCCGCTTTCGTCCGCCGCAAAATCCGCGCCGTCAGAGCTGAAACGCGGCTTGGCGTTGGTTAGCCCGCGCCCCAAACATAGCTTGGCATACGCCCCGCTAAAGCCTGTAACCTTGTCGAGCGAGAGCTGAAAACTCGCTCCGTCAAACTCGGCATTGACCATCTGGCTTAGCGGCGACTGCGGCGCGTCGTCCTCGCGGAAGTTCAGCGGCAAACCGTTTGTGGAGGGTCGCCTGCCGATACTTGCGTTAAAGGGCAGACTCTCGCCGAACTTGCCGTTATAGATGAAAAACGCCTGCCGCACCTTGAGCGTGTCGTCCGCCGCGCTCTCGCTTGAAACCCAATCAAAGCTCTCCAGACCGCCGCCGCGCTGAGAGTGGTTGAGGCTGTCGCCGTAGAGTTTGTGGTAGGCGAGCTGTCCGAAAAAGCTGATATTGCTCTGCGGCTGGTACTTCATATTCAGCCACAAGCGGTTGCTGAACAGATCAGGGTTGCTTGCCGTTTTGCCGTCTGCGAATTTGTAGCGGATGTGATCAACGCTTGAACGCAGATCGGCGCTGAATTTCAAGTTGTCCTGCGCCGTATTTTTGCGCACCTCGTTTAGCTCGCCGCGCAGTTTGGCAACTTCGCTTTTGAGCGCGTCAAACTCCGCGTCCGTTGCGGCGAAAAGCGTGTGTGCGAAAGTGTGCGCAAAGGCGATGATCAGCGCTATTTTTCTCATGCCGCCCGCCTACGCATTGCCGTGCAGCATTGCCGAATACATGGGCATCAGCGCACGAACCTTGAGCTGCCACCACATCCACCGCTCTTTTGTCGGGTCAAGCGGGGCGCTCGGCAGCAGCGTGTCCGAACCGTCCGCGCCCTTGTAGCCAAACTCCAGCATCATCACGCTGCCGTAGCCCGTGATCAGCGGGCAGACCGTGTAGCCGTTGTACTTTTCGCTCGGCGCAATGCCTTGCATGACATTGACGAGGTTTTGCGCAGCAATGCCGTAATGTTTGCGCGCACTGCCGCCCGTCTTGCCAAACGGTGTCGCCACGATGTCCCCCACGCCGAAAATCTCAGGGTAATCCGCGCTTTGGAGCGTTTCGATATTGACTTTGAGGTAGCCCGTTGGATTGGCGAGCTTGGGATTTTTCGCCACGATCGCCGCGCCCGATTGGTTGGGCACGATGTGGATAAAATCGTACGGCTTTGTGATCAGCTCGCTCTTTTCGACCTCGATTCCAAGCTCATCGTCCATCACCATTTTGGGACGCGAGAATGTCGCTTCGCGCCGAGCCGCGTCAATTTTCACCAGCTTGTGTCCAAACTCATGCCCCATCGCACGATCGGCATAGAGCCGCTCGATCGCCTCAGCATAGACTTTGACGGCAAACCACGCGCCGCCTGTCATCATCTGCGTCAGCTCCGCGTTGCCGCGATTGCCGCTGCGCCGCAGGTAATTTTCGGTCAAAAACGCGATCTTTTTGGGTGCGCCGCCGCATTTGATCGGCGTTGTGTTTTCGCAAAAGAGTGCGCTGACCTTGCCTTTTTTGCTCTTTTCGGCAAGCTCTTGAAGCTGCTGCCACGCGGCGACTGCCCCCTCGTAAGCGTAGATTGACGCGATGCCGTTTGTGCCGAGCAGGGAGCGTTCAAGCCCTTCGACTGCGTTGTAGTTGAGGTCGATCCCAGCCGCGATCACCAAAAAGTCGTAGCTGATCAACTCGCCGCCGCTGGTTGCTACGGTTTTTGCGTCGGGGTCGATTGCGATCGCTTTTTGTTTGATCCACTTCGCGCCCTGCGGAATGTACTCGGCGTTGCTCATCTTGGGGTAATCCGCGCCGACAATGCCGCCTGCGATCAGGCTAAATGCGGGCTGGTAGAGGTGGGTTTCCGTCTCGTCGATGATCGTGATGTCGGGGTTTTCGAGCAGTTGCGTCAGCCGCGCCGCTGTCGATAAACCCGCCGCGCCCGCGCCGATCACGACGATTTTGCCTTTGGCATTGACTGCCGCTTTTGCTTCGGTTGCGCCGATGTTGGTGATGGGGTTGAGCGCAAGCGCCGCACCCGTAACTCCTGCGATCTTTAACGCTCCTTTTAACGCCTCGCGCCGAGAAATCGCGCTCCTTTGTGTCGTCATCTGCACTCCTTTTTTCAAACTGCTTCTGGCAAACCGAGAGAGACAACTTAGCAAGTTTATTCTTAAATTGGAATATGTTTTTGGAAAAATCCATCAAATTATTATGAAATTATAATATCCCACTAGCCGACATGCGATCTCTCTGTCATTCTGAGGCTGCTTTTGAGCCGAAGAATCTCATCAAACACAGCCGTTTCGCTTTGTTCAACACGACAACGCAACCCCTGTCATTTTAAGACTTTGCTACGCTACCATTCCCTCTATGAAGTAGTAATCAAGCAACCCTTTCATAAACTCCTCGATTGTTACAACGATTACAGCGGCAGTAACACAGGCAGCAGGTGCAGGCGCATACCTAGCAAACGATCCAACCGCATACGCCAGAAATGCCTACTTTGGCGAGCAGGGCAATGTCGCCAAATCATTAACCGCGATCGATGAAGCAAACGAACGCTACAAGGGCGGATATGTGGATTGGGTCAAGCAGTCATCGTCATTTTCCGCTCAAAAGCAGATTGGCGATACAGAAGGCACAGAGAGGTTTCTGGCAAACGAGCAAGGGTTGCAAGCCTTCCTCAACAAAATGCTCTCAATGCTCGATGGTGAAAAGCGCAAAGACTCCATCTCCGAACTGCAAAACGCAGGGCTGATCGACAAGAATGGCAATGTCCAAAGCGACAAGTGGCTTGAGGCGCAGTCTATGCTCTCGTCAGGAACGATTTCGGGTATGCACGGACTTAGCATTGCGGGTATGACCGTAAGCGGATCGCTGAGTATGTCCACAGACAAAGCGCGTGTCAGCATTAACGGCTTAGATAGCGGTGAGTTTGGCACAAAGGTAACGGCGAACGATCTAAAAGCAGACAACCTTAATCAGGCAAGACTATACGAGGCTGCAAAATTAGGTACGAACCCAACCGATGTATTGGCAACGGCAACCGCAAAGGGCGGCGATGCGCTTGGTATCGGAGAAAATCATGCGGCTGCTACCGGTCTGTTGCTTGGAGCAGGGGGATCTGCGGTATTAGCCGAAGCATACGGGCGTATTAACAATAAAGGGCAGTTCTACGATCCCAAAACAGGCAGATATATCAGCGACTCTTCAAAAGAATACGCCGAGATGAGTGATGGTGATAGGAAACGGTTAAGAGACAAAGGTGGCCTAGCTACGCAAGTGTTAAGAAATTTGTCGCATGTTGGGACAAAATCACGCGAACAGGGTCTTCCCGGTGATGAAGCCATAGAGGAAGCCGAAAGCGCCAAGAGCAACAAGCCCAATACCCAACAACAAAATAAAGTTCAACATCCAACACCTCCTTCTACTGGTGGTAATTCTAACATAAAAAATGGCGGTAGTCCAATTTTAGATCAGCATGGCGCAAATTATCCATCGGCAGAGGAGAGAGCCAAGACCGGTAACGGCACATCAAAACCAAGCGGAGGCAAACCGATCGGCGGCGGCAGTTTTGGCAAGAAAGCCATAATTGCAGGAGCGGCAACCGCTCTTGTATCGACAGCAGCTAATGCGGGCGGCTTCTCAGGCGAAACCGCTTCGGCAATGTCCAGCGCAGTATCAGGCGCAGTAGAGGGTGCAATGATGGGAGCGATGGTAGGTAGCATTATTCCGGGTCTAGGCACAGGCATTGGCGCAGCAGTCGGCGGTGTAATGGGCGCAATCATGAGCACAGTGTCTGCTCAAACATCAACGGCTACTAACAATGTGCTTGCCGCGCCGCTACAAAACGCGCAGAACTTCAATGCCGCCAATAACTATGCAAATAATGGAGTAGGAACATTTACGACAGGAACTGGCAGTCAGGTTACGCTTGGAACTGGCGCTAACGGTAATGCAACCTTGATGCAAAACGGAATGATCGCCGATATGGGTGTTCCGTCTGCGGCGCTTAGAGGTGCGTTTGCTGCCTCACCTGATACTGGTGTGGCATTTGCGCAGATGGTGCGCGGATATGAGGGGAGCGATCCGACTGCGTTTGCATCGACGGTCAGCCTGTCGTGCAGGCGGCAACTGCTGCCGCCTACAACAAAGCGATTAGTTCGCCTAGAACCTATATCCAACGCCTAGCGTAATGCCGCCAATGTCGTATGACTTGTCGGAAAAGCCCTCGCCTTTTGCCTTTACGGGGACGCTACGATAACCGATCGTAACATTTGCGCCGCTCCTTTGGTATCCAGCATAGACACCATAACCAACGCCGTCGTTTTCTAGGTCGTAGTAGTCGCTGTCGCTGGCAGGCTGAGGCAGGCTAAGCTCCAAACCAAAGAAAGCCGTGTCGGATTTAACGCCGTTTAGAAAGTATTCGGCGGCTACGGCGGGGGTAACGATCGCGTCTGGATAGGATTTGTCAATGCAGCCATAGCGGTAATGGCAAGTATCGATCTCAATAGCTTTCAACGCCACGCCGAGTTTAGGCTTGATCACGATATTTTCGGCAACGGTAACAGGAAGACCAATTTGCAGCTCAATGAATTCACCTATACCATGTTTGTTGGTTTTGAAGGTATCTTTGAGCATTTTTTTGTGTTCGCCGCCAAGCATTAGATTGCCGCCAATCTCAAGACCAATAGCAGAGTCGGCTTGTGCATTTGGTGCGAAAAATAGCGCTGAAATCGCAGAAAGCGAGAGAAGCGAGAGACGAAAGGAAGAAAAAGCGTTTTTTAACGAACGATTTTCACTCTTAAACTTGGGCGTAATGTATGTGTTTGTTTCCATTTGACACTCCTTAGTGTAAAAAATTGGGTTGATGTTGATTGCACAATTTGTCGTGCGCACAACGCTTGATAGCCGTCAAAGTTATTGATGGGCAATGCGGCTTCACCAGATGGCAGTTAAGGCTTGCGGGGGCGGGGGGGCTGCGAACCACCACCCGCGAGACGGATTAGTCCGTGTTGAACCTATATCCAACGCTCAGCATAATGCCGCCAAAGTCGTAAGATTTGCTGGGTACGCCCTCCCATTTTGCTTTTACGGGAAGCTTGCGATAGCCGATCGTGAAATTAGCGGCGTGCACTTGGTATCCGGCATAGATGCCAAAACCAATGCCGTCGTTTTTTAGGTTGTAGTAGTCGCTGTCGCTGCTAGGCAGCGGTGCGTTAACCTCAACACCAAAGAAAGCCGTATCGGATTTAACGCCGTTTAGAAAGTATTCGGCGGCAACGGCGGGGGTAAGAATCGCGTCGAGATTGGATTCGGAAATGCAGCCATAGCGGGAATGGCAATTATCGATTTTAACCGTTTGCATCGCCACGCCAAGTTTCGGCTTGATCACGACATTTTCGGTAACGGTGACAGGGACGCCAAAGTGCAGCTCTAAGAATCCGCCTTTACCGTTGTTTTTGGTTTCAAGGTTATCGCTGAGCATATCCTTGTGTTTGTTGCTGAACATTAGACTGCCGCCAAATTCATAGGCAACAGCAGAGTCGGCTTGCACATTGGGTGCAAAAAGTAGCGCTGAAATCGCAGAAAGCGAGAGAAGCGAGGGACGAAAGGAAGAAAAAGCGTTTTTTAACGAACGATTTTCACTCTCAAACTTGGGCGTAATGTATGTGTTTGTTTCCACTTGACACTCCTTAGTGTAAAAAATTGGGTGGAAGCAGATTGTACAATTTAGCGCACACATAATGCTTGATGTCCGTCAAGGTTTTTGATAAAACAATGGGCTAATGGTGAGAGTTGTTAAGGCTTTGCTCCTCTTGTATTTTTGCGGATTAAGCCTGCGATTTTGTCCTGTTATCCGTCCGCTTAATTGCATATTTCGATTGTTAATTAGTCCATAACGCAGATGTTGGAACGGCGATCATATGTTTGTCAAACTAAATAGTGCGATCGCCTGAATATAAAATAATTCCGGTATATATATCTTTATTTTTCAGAATGTTTTCTGCAAACCATCTCTGCGGTGCAAAATCTTCTAACGAAACTTATGCCCGGCTTTGATCTTTATGCCAAGCTGTGCGCCATCTTCGCGCTCTACAAGAAAATCAATTTTCCTAAACAAATCCGTAGAAGGAACGACTACTGAAACTCACACGGCAGACCTAAGAACGCACATTGAAGCGCTTGCGGCGGAGTATGCAGCACTTGGAATGAATCCAAAAGCGGCTATGCAAAAAGCCATAGCGTTTGTGGCTGGTGTGACAGGCATGAGCGAAGGAGCAACAATGGCTACCGCATACGGCACTGGAGCTATTGGCGCTGCAGGTATGCTGGAAGCAGCTCAGCAAATCAACAACAAGCTCAACGGCAACTACGAAACCAAAGATGGCAAGCCATTTCAAATCAGAGGCGATGATGAGATGAATCTGGCAAAAATGGACTCATCTGAGTATGACCTTGTCGGTGAGACCACAAACAAAGACGGCAAACGCTTGGGAGCTGAGTATAAGCATAAAACCACAGGCGAAACAATGTCGCTTGATTCTCACCAAGATATGCTGTTTAACCTCAAGAAAGGTGAGTGGGGCGTTAAAGGCGGGATGGTGAGTAAGGTGCTGAAAGGAGCGGCAGACGGATTAGGTAGCGCTGGCGATAAAATTGGAGCTACGACTAGGGGATTGTTTTCTCATGAACCCGCGGATAAACCCTCTGATGAACCCGTAGATTCCACCAACAACGGCGACGATAACAAGACCCCCGACCAAGAAAAGCAAGAAGTTGATCACGATAAAACCTCCTCTGAAAAAACTAAAGAAATTGTACCAAAAGACGGCACAAATAGCAAACCTAGCAACGCGCACGAGGATGTGATCAAACAAATGACGGACGATTTTAATCGCGTCAACGGTCTGGTTGATGGCATTGACAATCCACCACGCAATAACTTGATCAGGGCAATAGCGGGGAAACCGATTGTGGCGGCTGCGGTTGCATTTACCGCCGCCCATCACGATTCGTTCGTGAAGGGAGGAATTGGCGGAGTTGTCGATGACTATAAGGCATTGGGCGGTTATATGGTCGATACATACAACAATAACGACGCGCAGGGAATATACCAACGCATATTGGGCGGCGGCGATCAGGCAATGGATCTATCCGATCGTCTCTCTGCGCAAGGCAGACAATTTGCGGCGTTTGGAGCAAGAGTGTCAGGTTTCGCAGATGGTATTGGAAGTGGTTTAAGAGATGCTGTGGTTCAAGGAGGTACGGCTGTCCAAGCTGCCGTCTTGTCTTTGGCAGAACGGAATATGCCTAACGGTCGCAGCTATGGAGAGATCTATCGACAAGAGATGGAAAGACATGGCGATGCAGCGATGAATACGGATATAGGCATACTTTCTCGATACTCTAATGCCGTTAACGGCATTAGCGGCGCAGCGGCTATGTCTCTTGAATCACCATATGCCGCTCATCGCACAGAGCAAAATATTGGCACGACAGAGATTGATAAGGCGAAAAGGGCAGAGGAACAAACATCTGCGATCAACGAACAGACAGATGAGATTAAAGCATCACGATCGCAAAACGACTCAAACCGAACATCAAACAGGGGCGCTGATATTAACGCAGGGAAGGTTGGGAGGTAAGCAGGTCGATGGAAGGATAAGCGGGCAAGCAGCACTAACGCTGCTTTGCGAGTGTTGGCTACCGAGTGACGAGGCTTGGTGATGACCAGTACAAAGACTTGACTTTTAAGTCATATCGCGGTACGATCGCACCTTATCCACCCAATCGAGTAAGCACTCCGACTATATGTGATGTTGCGGAAAGGTTGGGTTTTTATGTAATATTGGGTTGTTACTATGTCTGTTGCAATACTTATTGATGGTGCATTTTTCATTAAGCGGTACCGCTATTATTTTCCAGATAAATCATACAGTGTCGATGAGATCGCATCGTGTTTGCACGGATGCGCCATGAAGCATGTCAATAGGTATGTCAATGAAAATCAAGTGCAAACTCGCGATAAAAACGCGGATCGGCAAATAGGTGATAAACTACATCGTATATATTTCTATGACTGCCCACCTATAGCCAAGTGCCATCATAATCCCATATCGAAGAGAGCAATTGATTTCGCAAAATCAGATGAGTCTGTTTTCCGCTTATCGCTCCATCACAAACTCAAAAAAATGCGAAAAGTGGCTTTGAGACTTGGCACTTTAAGTGAAGGGGATTGGGTAATTAGACCGTCTGCAACTACTGAACTACTAAAAGGCAAGAGAACCTACGATTCACTTACTGAATACGATGTAGCGTTGGACATAAGACAAAAGGGCGTTGATATGCGTATTGGCATAGATATTGCCTCTCTTGCATACAAGCAACAAGTAAAACAGATCGTTTTGATCGCAGGAGATGCAGATTTTATACCAGCGGCAAAACTAGCAAGGCGTGAAGGTATTGATTTTGTCTTAGATTCAATGTGGAAAGCCATTCCAGAAGAATTGCACGAGCATATAGATGGTTTGTGGAGTACATTTCGCAGACCGAACGAGAGTTCAGACCCTCAATACTAAATATCCTCGTCCATTCCCCGTCCAAAAACCCCATACAGTCTCTGTGAATATTATCAAACACCTCTCACGGTTTGATATTATGCAAGCTACTGCCGCAGCGTGGGACATGAACGGAGGAGTTGAGGGAATGAGTACTTCCTTCAGGGGCACAAGCAGACAAGCTCTTCATCAAGCCTCAAGTCTAATGGCAGTTGGCAGTACAGTCAGCGTCGATGGTTCAGAGTTCAACATCGAATTTGCAAGCCCAAGCTGATATGCTCTCAACTCTTGGCAAAGCCGCTGCCGGTAACAAAATGTCTATGCACCAACTGATCATTGGCGACAAAGGTTACTCAATGGCGTTTGGAGCAAATCCGGGCAATGTGCGTGTTGCGAAAGTGGATATGGGAGAAAGCATCTCGACAGGCAGCAGTTACAACCTGAAAGCTGGGAGTTTTGCTGAGACTGACGGGTTGGCAAATCTAGCGGGAGCAGATAACGCCGCGTGGCTTAAAGATGCCAAGCAGGTTGCGGAATACGCGGCGTGGGCTGGCGGTGCGGCTTATATGACAACTAAAATACCTATTGGCAAAAAGCAAGTGTTTAACCCCGATGGTAGTGGGCAACTCGACGCACACGGAAACCCGGTGATGAAGCTCTATACCATTGGAGATTATCTCAAAGATAAGACAAACTCCATGCTAGGAGTTGGGGGGAAACCCGTTAATTCGGGTGTCACAAAGGCAATCACCCACAGAACCACAGTAATGGCGGCACCAATCATAATCCCAACGCCCAAGGTACACCTCCTCCTTCAAATACTGGTGGTAATTCTAGCACAGCACCCGCTGGAAGTCAAACGCCAACAAATGGTCGAACACCGGGTATAAACCAAATTCATTCTGGACAAAACGGTTCATCGTGGGTAAATGGCGGAAAGAATGGAGTATATCCACTTGGGGCAAACGGATACCCCACATTAGCGGATGCTGAAAGGTTTGCACAAAACAATGGCGGCGCTCACAACCTCTGGTCTCCTGCCATATCCGCACGACACAATAGCGGAGGCAAACCAAGCGGTGGTTTTGGCAAGAAAGCCGCCATTGCAGGAGTGGCAACCCTAGTTACAGCTTCGGTCGCCAGCGCTAACGATGGTAATTCATCGGCAATTGTGCAAGCCAGCCATTTCGTTGACTCTTTTCGTTTTGCTTAGCATAGCGCGTTAGCGCTATGCTATCTCCTCTTTTGCTTCTAAAACCAGCTTTCACTCTATCTCCTCTTTCATCCCCTTTCTTGCTTTTACTTTAACTCCTTTCTAAACTCCTGCGGTGTCTTGTTGTTCAATGATTGGTGTCCTCTCATCTCATTGTAGTAGAGCATATAGCGGGTAAGCTCATCTTTGAAAGCATCAATGCTTTCAAATACGCACTCCTCTAAACACTCCTCATATATGGTTCTCC
>BNUO01000029.1 GCA_025997415.1 Campylobacterota bacterium | reverse complement strand
TTGCAAAGAGCCGCGATCTAACGATTATCGCTCCAAAGAGTGGAACAAAGATTGTATTAAATAGTTTCGCCCACCCCGCGCTAAAAAATCCTGTTTCGATCAATATCGATTTTTCTAAACCGATTTTACTCGTTACAGGCGTGAATGCGGGCGGAAAAACGATGCTTCTTAAAAGCGTTTTGGCGGCGGCATTGATGGCAAAATTGCTCATTCCCATGCGGCTAAACGGCGCGAAATCGCATATCGGTCGCCATAAATCGATCGAAGCGGTCATCAGCGATCCGCAAAATGCCAAAAACGACATCTCAACTTTCGCGGGTCGAATGGCGCAGTTTGCCGTTTTGACTAGCAAAGAGGGTGCGCTAATCGGCGTTGATGAGATTGAGCTTGGAACTGATAGCGATGAAGCAGCTAGTTTATTTAAGGTTATTTTGGAGCATTTGGCAAGGGGTGGGCGAAACTATTTAATACAATCTTTGTTCCACTCTTTGGAGCGATAATCGTTAGATCGCGGCTCTTTGCAAATAATAACCGTGCCGCTAGGTGATCGAAGCGATCAAATGCCACATCTAAAAAACGCAAGAACTTGACAAAAGGCTGCAATTTTTCGGACAAAACTCGCTCTACTTTAGCGATCTCGTTTTGCTCATCGTTTTTGAGGTCTTCAATCTTGTTGCGAAGATCGCTTAACGCGCGAGGGGCGACATAGAAAAACCCTGCGCTTGTGCGATCAACAACCCTTCCTGCCAAGAGGTGATTAAACCCCCCACGCACAAGCAGCGTCTCTTCGCCGCCAACTAAGTGCGCTTGACGATCGATAAGATAGGGCACAAGTTTTTCACTGGAAGCAAGCCGTAGCAGCACCGTTTTTGCTTCGTTTTTTCTCTCTTCGATCGCCCGTTTTAAGCGCACTAACTCTTCGCTGTAAGCTCCGACAACCTCACCATTTTCATTAAAAGCCTCTGCAACGGTTTTAAGCGATTTTGCGATCTCAATCGATCGCAGCCACTCCGCACATTTTCCTTCGATAATTGTAGTTTTGATCAGTTCAAAAAACCGAGCGATCCGTACAAAATCATATATCTCGCCTAGCTTCGCATGCCCTTGTTTGGCAAGTCGATTGATCGACGGAGTTAGTGCGCCTACCTGCGGTAGTTGTGGCACAATCTGCTTGTCCAACTCCTGCAAATAGACGATCATCTGCTGTACATCGCCATCAAACTCAACGCCCTTCGGACGGGCAAAAAACGCCGCCAGCGCGTCAAAATGTTCGCTTAAATCCAGTTGTTTGATCAGTGTGTTCAACAGCCCGTCCGTCCAATTTTTGTGCGATCTTAACAGTTTAGTGTTAATCACATCGGCGGCAAAAGCGCCAACTTGGTAGGATCGCGGGCAAAATTCACAACGGGTCTACAAAATGGCAAAAAAAGCATTTATTACAGGCGTTACGGGTCAAGATGGATCATATTTAGCAGAACTGCTGCTAGAAAAAGGCTATGAAGTTTATGCGATATTGCGCAGATCGTCTGTATTTACAACGCAGAGAATCGAACATATTTTTAGTCATCATAATTTCAGATCGTTTCATGGAGATTTAACAGATTCTAGCAATCTTCACTCGCTATTAACCAAGATTCAACCAGATGAAATATACAATCTTGGCGCACAGTCGCATGTCGGCGTTTCTTTTGAGGTGCCGGAATACACCGCAGAGGTCGATGCAATCGGTACGGTAAGGCTGCTTGATGCGATCAAAGATATTAGTCTTAAACCGCGCTTTTATCAAGCATCAACGAGCGAACTTTTTGGCGGTTTGCCGCATACCGCACCGCAGAGTGAAACAACGCCGTTTTATCCGAAAAGTCCATACGGAGCAGCAAAATTATATGCGTATTGGGTAACGGTTAATTATCGTGAATCGTACGATCTTTATGCGTGTAATGGGATACTATTTAACCACGAAAGTCCGCGCCGTGGAGAGACATTTGTTACCAAAAAGATCACAAAAGCCGTCGCCCATATTATCAAAGGCAAACAAGAGAGATTAACGCTTGGAAATCTCAATGCAAAACGAGACTGGGGGTATGCTAAAGATTATGTGGAAGCTATGTGGCTTATGTTGCAGCAAGATACGCCAAACGATCTAGTTATTGCAACAGGAGAGACACATACAATTCGCGAATTTGCACAAATGGCGTTTGCCGAAGTAGGTATCGAGATCGAATGGCGCGGCAGTGGATTAGATGAAGTTGGAGTTGATAGTAAAAGCGGAAAAACGCTGATCGATATTGATCAAAGATACTTTCGCCCCGCCGAAGTCGAACTGCTCTGCGGCGATCCTAGTAAAGCAAAAGCCATACTTGGCTGGCAGCCAAAAACATCGCTAAAACAACTAGTGGCAATGATGGTTAAATACGATCTGGAAAACGATAGTTATGGGGGGGTAGAATAATAATGAAAATCTTTGTTGCGGGACATAATGGAATGGTCGGTTCTGCGATCGTGCGCCGCTTGCAGGCAGGCGGTTACGATCGCATTATTACGCGATCGCGCAGTGAGCTTGATCTGCGCGATCAGCAAGCGGTTCTTGCGTTCTTGCGCGATCAGTTACCCGATTATATCTTTTTGGCGGCGGCAAAAGTCGGCGGTATTGCGGCAAATAATAGCTATCGCGCAGATTTTATTTACGAAAATTTACAGATACAAACCAATATTATAGGCGGCGCAAAAGAGGCAGGAATTAACCGCTTATGTTTTCTCGGATCGAGCTGTATATATCCGCGTGAATGCCCGCAGCCAATTAAAGAAGAATATCTACTCACGGGCGCATTAGAACAGACCAATGAACCATACGCTATTGCCAAGATCGCAGGCATTAAACTATGCGAAAGTATGAACGCACAATACGGTACGCAATTTGTGAGCGTAATGCCGACAAATCTTTATGGTATAAACGATCATTATGATCTGCAAAATAGCCATGTTTTACCCGCGCTAATTCGCAAAGCTCACGAAGCAAAATTGCGCAAAGATAGCGAAATAACCGTTTGGGGAAGCGGCAGCCCAAAGCGAGAGTTTTTATATGCTGACGATATGGCAGATGCATGTGTATTTTTGATGGAAAACGGCATTGGAAATGGGATCTATAATATCGGCTGCGGCGAAGATATAACAATTCGTGAATTGGCAGAAACGGTTATGAAAGTTGTCGGTTTTGATGGCAAAATTGTTTTTGACGCAAGCAAACCGGACGGCACACCAAGAAAGTTGCTTGATGTTTCAAAAATGAGCGCACTAGGCTGGAAGGCAAAAACCACATTTATCGACGGTATGACAAAAACATACGCGGATTTTCTCAAACGATAGGCAGAGTTAAACTGCGCTAGGGTAGGATACAGCACAGACAAACAAAGGAGTCAATATGGCAACAAAAGTAGCCATCAACGGTTTTGGACGAATAGGAATGCTTGCTGCGAAAGTGATCGCAGGCAGAGACGACTTGGAATTAGTCGCCATCAACGCTACGGGTGCGCCCGATCAGATCGAATATCTGCTCAAATACGACTCGGTTCACGGGCGTTTTGACGGCGTGAAGCTCATCGACGACAGGACGATCAAGATTGGCAAAAACACCGTCAAGATCAACTCAACACGCGATCCCGCAGAGGCGGATTTCGGCGCGGCGACAGTCCTGATCGAATGCACAGGCAAGTTCCTGACCAAAGAAAAAGCGTCGGCTCACCTGCGCGGCAATATCAAAAAAGTTGTGGTCAGCGCCCCAGCCAAAGACGACACGCCAACCTATGTGATCGGCGTCAATCACACGCAGTATAAAGGCGAGACGATCATCTCCAACGCAAGCTGCACAACCAACTGTCTAGCTCCGCTTGCCAAAGTGCTTCACGAGGCATTCGGCATCGAAAATGGCTTGATGACCACCGTGCATAGCTACACCAACGACCAAAATATCCTAGATGTCAAACACCCCGCCGATCGCCGCCGTGCACGCGCTGCTGCGGTCAATATGATCCCCACGACCACAGGCGCGGCGAAAGCTGTCGGCTTGGTGCTGCCTGAACTTGCGGGCAAGCTCAACGGTTTTTCTATCCGCGTTCCCACACCCGATGTGTCGGTTGTGGATTTGACCGTCAATCTCAAAAAGAGCGTTACCAAAGATCAGGTCAATGACGCTGTGCGAGCTGCGGCAAACGGCGCGTTCAAAGGGCTGATCATTGTCGATGAAGACAAATGCGTCTCTAGCGACTTTATCGGTTGCCCCGCAAGCACCATCTATGTGCCAGACACTACGCAGGTTGTCGGCGAAAAACTTGTCAAAGTTCTCGCTTGGTACGACAACGAATGGGGCTACACCAATCGTCTGATCGATATGACCGCTTTCGTCGCCACGCATTAACCACATTTTGGGGCGATCGCACGATCGCTCCTAATCCAAAACGAGGACAATCAATGAAACTACATTTAGGCTGTGGCAAACGGTATATTCCGGGTTTTGTACATATCGATGCGGTGGATTACCCACACATTGACCATGTTGCTACGATCGACACGCTTTCGTTTATCCCCGATAACAGCGTTGAACTGATCTACGCCTGCCATGTACTAGAGCATTTCAAACGGCGCGATCTGGCAAAAGTTCTCGCTGAATGGAGGCGAGTTTTGCTGGATAATGGGGGGGGGGGGGTACAGGCGTGCTTCGTCTCGCTGTTCCGGATTTTGCCGCGCTGTGCGAGGTTTATCAAAAAACTAGCAAGCTCGAGCTCGTCATTGGCTCAATCTTCGGTCGGCAGGATTATCTGTACAACATCCACTACAATCTCTTCGATTTTGCAACGCTATCGCGCTATTTGACGGAGGCGGGATTTACCAATATCCGCAGATACGATTGGCGCGAAACGGAGCATAGCGGGATCGACGACTACTCCCAAGCGTATATTCCGCATATGGATCGCGAAAACGGAACGCTTGTGAGCCTCAATGTCGAGTGCGAAAAAGGCGTTATTTGACAACCTCTTTTATGTGCAGATACTGTTGCACATAACGGGCGATCGCCGCAGGGTCTGTTTTGCCCATAAACCCTTCGGCGTTGAGATTTTTTGCCATTTGCATATTGGACTCGCCGGTCATTGACGAATTGACTATGACAGGCACGCGAGAGGTTTTTGGATTGTTCTTTAGCTCTTTGATCACGGTAAAACCGCTCGCTTCGGGCATCTCAAGATCGGTGATGACCAAACCTACATCGTCAATGCCGTTTTGCGCCACATGATCTAGCAGTTTGCGCCCGTTATCAAACCATGTGTAGCGTACGCTGAAGCGATCTAAAACCTGTGTTAGCGCTTTAAGCGCACTCTTGGAATCTTCTGCAATGAGTACCTGCAAATCATGGCGAACATCGATATGCGAAAGCGAGGCGGTCTCCTCGTGTCGCTGCGCCTCAACCATTGGAAATAGCTCGGCTAACATTCCTTCGACATCAACGACATAGACGATCTCTCCCTCATCGTTTTTTGTATAGTTATTTGTTTTATTGCCAAATTCGCTAGAGACGGGAACGCGAATCTGATCCCAATTTCTACGCATAATATAATCGGCGCGATAGACCCAAAGCCCTATCGTGATATTGTCAAATTCGCACACAATGATCTGCGTATCTTTCGGATCGGTATCGGCTAACTTAAACACCATGCTATCAACGCCTTGCGGTTTCACGCCCCTGTAAAGCCACTCTTTTAGATCGACGACAGGGATAATCTCCTTGCGAAGCGTGAGCAGTCCTTTGATCGCCTCGTCCATTTCGGGCAGATCGGTGAGCGCTCGAAACTTGACAGCTTCGCGCACTTTGAACACATTGATCGCAAATCGCGTGCTGTTTGGAAGCACGCGAAAGCAGAGGAGTTCGACTTGGTTTCGCAGGGTGAGCTTGGTGCGATCATCAACGGTAGTCATCGCCATTTTTAGTTTCGCTTTATTGTGGCATTAAACCTGCATTGTAGCGCGGCGATCATAAAAAGTAGGGAATAGGCGTTGCTTGCTTATCACAATGAAGGCGATATTTTGGCTATTTTTTTGCGCGGCGGCGCTTTTGGGCGAGGATTTTACGCTCTCGTACCGCTATGCCTCGCGCGATCACCGCCTGATCAGCGAGTCGATCCTCATTGCAAAAGCGATGGTGCCGCACGCAAAAGCCGAGTACGCGGCTGTGTTTGAGCTGGAGATTGACGAGGCTGACGAGGACAAGAGTCTGGTGAAAATCCTCAACCTCAAAAGCCAAGAGCTCATCGATATTCTCGCCCAAAACGGCGTACTGCTGACCGACACGGCGGAGGGAAGAGTCGCGGGAGCGAGCGCAAAAACCGTGCTAGTGATGCCCGCGCTTGCCATTAGAGCAACCGTTAAAGATAATTCAGTTACGATCGCGGTACTCAAAAGATAAAAAGAAAAGATGAAGATCGCAATCGTAGAAGATGATATCAATATGCGAAAAACGCTTGAGTTTGCCTTTGCAAACTCGGCGGATTACGAAGTTGCCAGTTTCAAAAACGCCAAAGATGCGCTGAAAAAACTTGACGATTCGTTTGAGCTTGTCATCACCGATCTGACGATGCCCGGTATGGACGGGCTTGAGTTTTTGCGCGAACTCGACGGTCGCTACGAGGCGATCGTCATTACGGGAAACGCCACGCTTGGCAAAGCGATCGAAGCGATGCGGCTGGGCGCGAAAGATTTTCTGCAAAAACCGTTTGAGATCGATACCCTGTTTGAAGCGATCCGCCGCGCCTCAAAAGCTCGCGCGATCGTCAAAACTGCCGTCAAAACGCCGCCCAAAACTGCCGAGCCGATCAAAGAGCAGATATTTCACATCACCTCCGACGCGCTTGAACTCGTTCGCAAGATCGCGCTCAAAACGGCGCGAACCGATGCGGCGGTGCTGCTGCTGGGCGAAAGCGGCGTTGGCAAAGAGGTTTTTGCGGGCTTTATCCACTCCAATTCCGCTCGCAGCGACAAGCCGTTTGTGGCGATCAATATGGCTGCGCTTCCTGAAACGCTGGTCGAAAGCGAGCTTTTTGGCTTTGAAAAGGGCGCTTTCACCGACGCGCAAGCTCTGAAACCCGGACGATTTGAGGAGGCAAACGGCGGTACGCTCTTTCTCGACGAGATCGCCGAAATGCCCTACTCGCTTCAGGCAAAGCTCCTGCGCGCCATTCAAGAGAAAAAAATTCGTCGTATTGGTAGCAGCAAGGACATTGAGATCGATGTACGGCTGATCGCGGCAACGAACCAAAGCGTACTTGAGGCGATCAAAGAGGGGCGGCTACGCGAGGATCTCTACTACCGTCTCAACACGATCGAGATCATCATTCCGCCGCTGCGCGATCGCAAAGAGGAGATTTTGCCGATCGCAGAAGCGGTGATGATGACCGCCTGTGAAAAGTACAATCTGCCGAAAAAATGTTTTTCGCCGCAGGCAAAAGAACGGTTGCTCACCTACCGCTGGCACGGCAATATCCGCCAGCTCATCTCCATTGCAGAGCGAGCGGCGATCCTAAGCGAAGGCAGTACGATCACGCCTGACGATCTGTTTTTGCAACTCGACGGCGGAGTGGGCGGTAAAAGCGTGGCGAGTATGGAAAAAGAGCTGATCGCCGAAGCGCTGCGCGATGCAAACGGCGACTTGGCGGCTGCGGCAAAGATACTCGCAATGCCTATCGGCGATTTTGAAGCCAAGAAATCCAAGTATCAACTTTAATTACAGGAGCGAGAGTGAAAAAGTACACAGTTGCAGTCGTTGGCGCAACAGGCGCCGTAGGGCAGGAGATGATCCGCGTGTTGGAATCTAGGCAGTTTCCCATCGAACGGCTTGTGCCGCTTGCAAGCGAAAAGAGCGCGGGAACAACGGTTGAGTTCGGCGGCAAACACATCACCGTCGAAAAGCTCACCCACTCCAGTTTTGCCGACAACCACATTGAGATCGCGCTCTTTAGCGCGGGCGGCGATGTCTCGGCGGAGTTTGCGCCCAGCGCGGCAAAAGCGGGCGCGGTGGCGATCGACAATACAAGTCATTTCAGAATGCACGAGAGCGTTCCGCTTGTCGTGCCGGAGGTCAATCCCGAAGACATCAAGCTCTGGAAAACCACAGGGATCATCGCCAATCCGAACTGTTCGACGATTCAGATGGTCATTGCGCTTAAACCTCTGCACGACGAGTGGGAGATTGAGCGGATCGATGTGAGCACCTACCAAGCCGTCAGCGGCGCGGGCGCTAGAGCCATGCAAGAGCTAATGGATCAGATGCAGAGCATTTTCACCTTCAACTTCGATGCGTTTGAACCCAAAAAGTTCCCGCACAAGATCGCGCTCAATGCGATCCCGCACATCGACAAATTTGAAGCAAACGGATACACCAAAGAAGAGCTAAAAATGGTCAATGAGAGCCAAAAGATTATGCACCACAAAATGCAGATCAGCGCGACCTGTGTGCGTGTGCCCGTGTTGCGCGGGCATAGCGAGGCGATCACCGTGCGCTTCAAAAACGAAGCCTCTGCGCTCAAGGCTGTGGAGCTTTTGCAAAAGGCTAGAGATGTGGTGATTATGGACGACAACAGCAAAAACCACTACCCTACCCCGCTTGCTTCAACCGATAAAGACGAGGTTTTTGTGGGGCGGATCAGAGCCGACATCTACGACAAAAAGACGCTGCACTTCTGGGTTGTGGCGGACAATCTGCGCGTGGGCGCGGCGACAAACGCTGTGCGGATCGCAGAAAAATGGATCGAAACCGAAGGCGCTAAATGATCGAGCGGATCTTTGAAGGTTTTCTGGTTAGAAGCCGATTTTTGGTGATCTTTTCGGTGATCTTTTCACTAATCGGCGCGACGGTACTGTTTATCGTGGCGAGCGTGGATATTGCCAAAGTTTGTGGCGTAACCTACCAGTACTATGTCCATCACGCCGATGTCGATCTCCATACCGACGGCGTTGCGCTGATCATCGGCGCGGTTGATATGTATCTGATCGCCGTTGTAATGTTGATCTTTAGTTTTGGTCTTTATGAGCTGTTTATCTCACGCATTGACGAATTGGAAATGACTGAGCTCAAAGATGGCGGCATACTCACGATCACTTCGCTCGATCAGCTCAAAGACAAGCTGGCAAAGGTGATCGTGATGGTTCTGATCGTCAGCTTTTTCCAACGAGTTTTGCATATGACTTACAACTCGCCACTTGAGATGCTCTACCTCGCGCTATCGATCTTGGCTTTGGGTCTTGGGTTGCACTTTCTCAACAAAGGCGGACACCACTAGTCGGGCTCGTTCTTTTGGGCGGACTGCGTCAGGCTTCACTTGCGCCGCAATTGTGCTAACATTGCGTCAAATGTTTGTCAGGAGATGTTATGCAAGTTGCAATTCACGCTCGCACCTCTCGTTTGGGCTTGCGATCGACACCCGAACAGGAGCATATTTTGCGTCAGGCTGCCGCCGCCAGCCACAAGTCGCTAACCGAATTTGTGCTGGACGCGGCGTGCAAAGCTGCGGAACAAACTCTGCTCGATCAGCGGCTGTTTGTGCTACCCTCAAACCAATCTCAGATGTTTTTAGACCTGCTCGATCGTCCCGAAAGCAGCAACGGAGGACTTGACGATCTCTTTGCCCATACCGCACCGTGGCAACACTAAGCGCGCCCGAACCCCTCGCGCCGCACCACGAGATTGATCGTTTCGACTGCGGTAAATCCGTACTCAACGACTACCTATTGCACCACGCGATACAAGCACAACAGAGCGGATCGGCAAAGACTTTTGTGGTGTGCGATGCAACGCGGGTCGTGGGGTACTTTAGCCTAACGGTTGGGCAGGTACAAACGCACGAGACGAGTGAGCGCATTCGGCACGGAATGGGGCGTTACCCGATCCCAGTCGTATTACTTGCCAGACTTGCCGTTGATGTGCATTTTCAGGGGCAGGGAGTTGGTGTCGGTATGCTCCAAGTGGCAATCCGCAAAACGCTGCACATTGCCGAACAGGTAGGAATCCGCGCCATACTCACGCACCCAATCGACAGCGAGGCAGAAGCGTTCTACCGCCGCTTTGGTTTTGAACCATCACCGATTAGCGATCGACAACTACTGTTGCTACTCAAAGACGCTCGGCGCATAGCAAAATAGATCAACACCCAACTTTAACTTGGTGAAATTGCGGCAATTACACGCATAAAAAGGAGCATAATCACACATAATCACCGCAAGGATATACCGCCATTTACGCTCAAAAGTATTTTGCGGCAAGCGCAGCTTGACACAAAGGACAACTAATGCGAACACTCACATACACGGCGGTTTTTGAGCCAAGCGGCAGCGATGGCTACGGCATCTAGTTTCCCGATTTGACGGGTTGCGTGTCAGTCGGAGGCGATTTTGACGAGGCGCAGGTAATGGCGACAGAAGCGTTGGGGGTGCATATCAACGCATAGAAACGGCGGGGCGGCGCGAAACCTCGTCCAACTAGCAGGCTGGACTAGTCTCCTCACTCCGCGCACCGTACCAATCGAGTTTGCGTGTGAGGAACATCACGAGTGCGATCACCGCAAATGTTACGACCGAGCCGATCAGAAGCGCGTAGCTTTCGGCGTTGAGTACCGCATACAACAGCAGGTACGCTACCGCCGCGACTAACCCCATAAACCAACTTTTGCGCCACGATGGCAGGAGCGAGCGCGAGTAGAGCGTCAGCAGCGCGGTTACGGCAAACGCGGCAACAAAATAGGCGGCATAGAACGCGATCTGCTCCGAAAGCGAGAGCAGCAGCAGGTAAAAAACCGCATTGCCAATGCCGCAGAGCAGATACGGCACGGGGTGAATGCGCGTTTTCGTAACGATTTCGAGCAAAAACAGCGTCAAAAACGGCACAATCAGAATCAAAATCGCGTATTTGACGGCGCGTGTGTTGAGCGAATAGGTGTCGATCGCACGGTAAAAACTCACGCCAAAAACCGACGGCGACTCGTAATGTTCGCGCTCGCCCTGCACCTGCCGCCACACAAGCGGAATATCGCGGCTTAGGTAGCTGATCTCCCATTGCGCGTCAAAACTCGTCTCCGTGATCGTGCTGTGCGCGGGCAAAAATGCGCCCTGAAACGATGGCGAACCCCAATCGGAGCTGACTTTCGCGCGGGTGTTTTGACCAAACGGCGCAAACCAAATGCTCTCGCCGCCCTGCACCTCCATCACGATTTCAAACTCCGTTTCGCCCTTTGGCACGCGAGCGAGCGAGGCGAAAATATCTTTGCCGTTGTACGACGCGATCGCAAGGACTTTTCCGGGCTGAAAAAACAGCTCCTGATCGCCGAGTTTCGCGCTGACCATTTTGCGTATGCCTTTGAGATCGCTTAGCGAAATGACGATGGCAGCCGCGCCGCTAAGCTTTTCATTCGGCGCAACTGCGGCAAGCGCCATTGCGGGATCGAAGCTACCTTTAAGCGTGAGCGTGCCATAAAAAAGCGGAACAGAGAAGATACCGCGTTTGCGCACTTCGGTTTTGAGGTCGCTGCTAATTTGCAGATCTTTGGGCGTGAAGACGAGATTAAACGGCGTGATCGACTGCTCCACGCGCTTTTCGCCCTTGTCGTTGATGGTGGTTGTATTGACCGTGCGCGCCGCCTCAAGCGCGAACCGGTCCGATAGCCGTGAGCGAGCCGCCCCACGCGGACATAATGTTCTCTGCCGCCGCGTCTGCGGTGTAGCTGCGTTCATTGACGATCTCTTCGATCATCGCAAGCGGGATCAGCAGTATCAGCACCAAAAACACCAGCGATATAACGCGGAATGTGTAGCTATCGGTGATGCGTTTAACCATTTTCGCCCTCGCCTGTTTGATGGGGCGATCATAGCCCTGAAAGGTTAAAAACGGCGCAAGCGCTTGATGGTACAATCCGCGCAAAATTATCCAAAAGGCTATCGTTTGATTTTTATTGATGCGTGTCTGCGAAAACCCACGCCGTACGCGCCCGTGTGGTTGATGAGGCAGGCTGGGCGATACCTGAGCCAATACCGCGAAACTCGCGCGAAAGCCGCCGATTTTATCGACTTTTGCCGTCGTCCTGACCTCGCTGCGGAGGCGACTTTGCAGCCGATCGACATTCTGGGCGTCGATGCGGCGATCCTCTTTAGCGATATTTTGGTTGTGCCGCTTGAAATGGGTATGGAGGTGGAGTTTATCAAGGATCGCGGTCCCGTGCTGCCGTGTCCCGTCCGCACTGCGAACGATGTTGAGCAGCTAAGCAGCAATGCGCCCGATAACTTGGGTTATGTCTATGAAGCGGTGCGGCTGATCCGCAGCAAACTCGCGCAGGATAAGGCGCTGATCGGCTTTGCGGGCAGCCCTTGGACGCTCGCAACCTATATGGTCGAGGGTCAGGGGAGCAAAAATTACGCTGTGATCAAGCAGATGGCGTATGCAAATCCCGCGCTATTGCACGCGCTGCTGGCAAAAATTGCGGCATGCGTTTCGGCGTATCTGATCGGGCAAATCCGCGCGGGAGCGAACGCCGTTCAGCTTTTTGACAGTTGGGGCGGCGCGTTGGAACAAAGCGCATTTATGGAGTTTAGCTGGCACTATCTGCTGGTGATCGCAAGCGAGATTAAACGAGAGTTTCCGACGATTCCGATCATATTATTTAGCAAAGGCGCGGGCGGATATTTGGAGTCGATCGGCGGCGAATTTGATGTGTTTGGCGTGGATTGGAATACGCCGCTCGCGCGGGCAAAAGCGGCGCTGTTTGATCGCTACGCGCTGCAAGGCAATATGGAACCAATGCGCTTGTACAGCCAAGAAGCAACGCGGCAGGGCGTGGAGGATATTTTCAAAGTCATCGGCAAAGAAAACGGATTTATCTTCAATCTCGGACATGGAATGCAGCCCGATTTTTCGCTGGAAAACACTAAATATTTAGTTGATCTAGTGCATACAATTTCTGCGCGATGAGCTTTGTTTTTGGTCCTGTTTTAAGTCGTCGTTTTGGTCTTTCGCTGGGCATTGATCTTTCGCCCGCGAAAAAACAGTGCAATTTTGACTGTCTGTACTGCGAACTTGAGGGGGCAAAACCGACCGACCGCTTTGTCGCGCCCGCCGATCCTGCCGCGATCGCACGCGCGGTGAAGCACGCATTGCAGACGACCGCGCCCGATGTGATCACCATAACCGCAAACGGCGAACCGACGCTCTATCCGCATTTAGACGCGCTGATCGACCTGTTGCGGCCGCTTAAAGACAGCGCGAAATTGATGATTTTGTCCAACGGCTCGACGATTGGCGACCCGCGAGTGGCGAATGCGCTTGCCAAGCTCGACATTGTAAAACTTTCGCTTGACTGCGCGACTGATCTGGCGTTCAAGAAGCTCGATCGCGCCGTGCGCGGCGTGGAGATCGCAGATGTGATCAACGCGATGATCGACTTTAGAAGAGGGTTTAATGCGCAGCTTGTGATCGAGATTTTGCTTGTGAAAAATATCAACGACAACGAGGCGGAGTTTGACGCGCTTGCGGCGGCGTTGCGGCGGATTTTGCCCGATCGTATCGACATTGGCACGATCGAACGACCGAGCGCGTACCGCGTAGAACGCGCCGAAATTGGCGCGATGGAACTGCTGCGGCAAAAGCTTGCGCCGCTGAACGCGCAGGTGATCAAACCCAACACCAAAACCATCACAACGATGAAGCAGCGCTTTGATCGCACGGCGATTTTGGAGTTGCTAGGGCGGCGCAAGCTGGCTTTGGGCGAGGTGGATGCGCTATTTGACAACGATTCGCTGCGGATTTTGGGCGAGCTAGAGCGCGATGGTCTGGTGGTGATCACGGAAAATGGCGCTGGACAATTTTGGGCGCTGAAATCCGCTTGTAGCCCTTTTGACTTTTAAGCCAAGTTTTCGTATGATTCCGCCTCGTTTTTGAGCCGCATATTCCGGATTAGCTCAGCGGTAGAGTAGGTGACTGTTAATCACTTGGTCGCAGGTTCGAATCCTGCATCCGGAGCCACTCTCGCCCACTAAACTTTCTAATCTTTGTTTTACGATTGACGATATAGCATTGTTCTACGCAAGGAAAATGATGAATAGTCGAATCTTGGAACTGTCAATAGACAGGACGCTTTTTCGTAAGCGCTTCGCGGAAGCGTTGCTTGCCTCATCACAGATGAAAATGCCGATGATCCTGCTGTACGACACGAATGACGGGAGTTTTGACTTTTCAAACACGCGCAGCGTCAGCCGCGAACTCGTGCCGATTATTGAGGTCAATGCCAACAGGGTCGATCACAACCTGCCGCTTGACGATCCAAACGCGATCGACAATATGCTCAAAAAAAGCGAGGAGAAGATTCTCAAGCAGGTTTTGCCAGAGCTAATCGAAAGATTGTCGCCAAACACCGCACGATAATTGTTTTATGGTATAACACGCAGTAAAACTACCATAACAAAGGACAAAATCGTGTCGGTAGCTCGATACCAAAACGACCAGTCGAAAATACGCAAGTTAGTGATCATCGCCTCGGCGCTCATTACGATCGGCATTTCGCTCATCTTTATCTTAACGGGTGCAGCGAGCATTTACCTAAACGCAGAGACGATCAGAGCCAACACTCACGAACATCTCGTCGACATCAACAAACAGCTCATGAAAAACCGTGTCGATAACTTTGTCGGTCATATTCAAGCTATACGTATCGTAGCGACGAAAGACTGGAAAGCGCAGCTAAGCGATCGCACACAAAATGCGATCAAAATCGCGGAGTCGATCTGGATCAACAACCGCGCCACACATAGCGATACGCAGATGAAATTGATGATCCTAGAAGGGCTTATGGGTTTGCGGCGGGAAAATGGCGAGCCGCTGGTGATGATCATCGATATTACAACGCAAAAACTCTTGACTGCCAATCCAAAAATCACGATCGATCTCTCAAACATCAAGGATTTTTCGGGCGAAGTAGTGATCAAAAAGAAGATCGAAGCGCTCAAAAATAGCAAGGGTGAGTTTTTTACCTTTAAAGCCCCTAAAATCAATGCGGATAAAAAAGGTATTTTTGAACAGCTAAGCTATGCGGAGACATTTGCGCCATTTAACTGGATATTTGAGAGTGTCGAATACACCGAAGATCTAGAAGAAAAGCTAAAAGAAGCCGTGCTGGAGCAGTTAGCATTAGTTGGTCTTACGGGTAACTATCTATTTATTGACAATTTCAAAGGCTATTCACTACTGATGGACGGACAACTCCTAAATCCTCCTGTTTATTCGTGGAATCTTCAAGACGCAAACGGAATGCTCATCATGCAAGAGGAGCTGAATATCGCCCTAGACGCACCGGACGGCGATGGTGGTTTTATCGAATATGTCTGGTACAATCAAGATGAGGATAAAAACGAACCGTATATATCTTATATGCGTGCGTTTAAAGACTGGGAATGGAAGATCGGCTCTGGCAGTTATATGGAAGAAATCGAAGCGCAAGTCGCAAAAGAAAACGCAAGATTCCTACAAGAAACGATATTTCAAATCTGCGCACTCCTAGCGGTTGCTTTTGCTATTTGGCTGATTGCGCTTCTTGCCATATACTGGATCAACCGCGCAACAAACCGCCTCTTTACAAATATGGACAGCAAGATCGATGAAGCAGAAAATCAGCTTATGACGCTAAATAGCGAACTACAAAACCGTGTCAATACTGAAACAGAAAAACGGATCACAAACGAAGAGATTATGATGCAAAACTCCAAGCTCGCCGATATGGGCAGTATGATGAGTTTGATCGTTCATCAATGGAAACAACCGTTAAATGCGTTAGCGATCACAATCGATAGTTTTGCAGATACAGAAGGCGATGAAGTGATGACCAAAACGCTGATCGAAGAGTGTCAATCACATATCAATTATATGGTCGATACCGTTACAGATTTTCGCAACTTCTTAAAACCCGAAATATCGCCGACATCATTTTCGCTGATCGAACTTCTGATCTCATCTGGCAAACTCATCAATCACCGTCTCAAAAACTCAATGAGCAGACTAGTCCTGCCAAACTACGATGTAACGATCTACACAATGCGCAACGATCTTAAACAGGTGTTGATCAATCTTTTCGGCAATGCCTGCGACGCAAACGAGGGGCGGGTCAAAAAAGGCGAGATTAAATACGGTGAGATCAACTGTTCGGTTACAGAAGACGAAGGGTTTGTAACGATCGATATTGCAGACAACGGCGGCGGCATTCCAAGCACGATTATTGGGACAATTTTTGAGCCATATGTAACAACAAAAGGCGAAAAAGGCACAGGACTTGGACTCTATATGTCGCACCGCATTGTCAAAGAACGAATCAAAGGCGAATTAACCGTTCATAACAGCAATGGCGGCACAACCTTTACGATCAAAATCCCCGCCCGAAAGCAGGTTATTTAGGCTCGTTGGTGTTGAAAAGAATCAAGATATGCTTGCCATCACTCCTGATCGAAGTGATCATTTGTCATTACTTTTTGCCCAGTTTTGCGATCGCGACTTGCTGCCTAAGCCATGCGCGGTGATCGATTGCTGGAAAACCCGAATAAACGCCGCTTTTTGTGATACTTTTTGTAACGCCAGAGCGAGCGGCGAGAGTTACAAAATCCGCGATCTCGACATGCCCCGCAAAGGCGGACTGTCCGCCAATAACGCAGTTTCGCCCCAGCTTCGTGCTGCCCGCCACGCCAACCTGCGCGACAAAGATCGTGCCCGCGCCGATGTCGCAGTTGTGTCCGATATGCACGAGGTTGTCCATTTTTGTGCCTCGTCTGATGATCGTCTCGCCAAAGACTGCGCGGTCGATCGTACAGTTTGCGCCGATTTCAACATCGTCTTCGATCACGACGCGCCCGTTGTGGTGGATTTTGATGTGTTCGCCCTCTTTGGTGTGCGCGTAGCCAAAGCCGTCGCTGCCTATGACTGCGCCCGCGTGGATTCGCACTCGTGAGCCGACAACGGTGCGATCGTAGATAACGACATTTGGATAAACGATGGTATCATCGCCGATCGTAACCGAACTTCCAACGACTGCGCCCGACATAATCACGCTATTTTTACCGATGACGCTGTTTTGTCCAACCGCGCCCAAAACGGTGGAGTTAGCACCTATGAGAGGCTCTTTGCCGTCAGTCGTGATCGGCGGGTTTGCAAAAAACGCGGAGGCGCGCGCCATTGATAGGTGCGGATCGTCGCATACGATCGCAACCGTGCGAGCGGGAACGCGCCCAATATATGGCGTCCGCACTAGCACAGCGCCCGCTTTTGTGTGCAAAAGCGCCTCCAAAAAGCGATCGCTATCGACAAAGGCTAGATCGGTTTCGTCCGCTTTATCGACCGTCTGCAAACCCAGAATCTCGCGCTCGTCCTCAACGCCTCCAAGACCGATCGCCAAGACAAGCTCTTGTAGGCGCATTAGCGTTCCATTGCGACAACGCCGCTTCTGATAACCTCTTTGGGGTTGTACTTTTTGGCGGCTTTGAGAAAGTTGCTCACGCGCATAGGATCGTCGGCGACCATTGCAACGATGAAATCTCCGCCCACGCTTGCGATCTTGCCGTTGTATGCGCGGCAGAGCGCGTCAATGTCGCTCAAGGATTCGCCGATCGGGAACTTTGCGAGCGCAAGCTCCTTTTCGATCGTCTTTTCTTCCTCGTGTTCGATCACCTTGAGAACGGGAATGAGCTTGTGAAGCTGCTTGACGATCTGCTCAAAAACGCGGCTGTTGCCGATGGTAACGATGCTGACATGCGAGTACTCGCTGTCGGGAATCGGGGCGACGGTTAGGCTTTCGATGTTGTAACCGCGACCTGCGAAAAGTCCGCTGATACGCGAAAGTACGCCGTGTTCGTTGAGTACAACGACAGAGATAACCCTTCGTTCAGTTTGCATAGGGCTACTCCTTGTAATCCAAAATCATATTGTACAGAGTGCCGCCGGTCGGAACCATTGGCAAAACATTCTCATCTCGATCGATCGAAACATCGATGATCGCCGGTTTGCCGCTTGCGATCGCCGCATTGAGCGCGGGCAGAAACTCGTCGCGGTGCAGCACACGAACGCCAAACGCGCCAAACGCCTCGGCGAGCTTGACAAAATCGGGCTGTTTGTCGAGGACGGTTTGCGAGAGGCGGTTGTCGTAGAAAAATGTCTGCCACTGCCGCACCATACCCAGATAGTTGTTGTTTAAGATGATATTAACAACTGCTATGCCATTTGCGCTTGCGGTCATTAGCTCCTGAATGTTCATCAGAAACGAGCCATCGCCCGTGAAATTGACAACCGTTGAGTTTGGACGCGCCTTTTTTGCGCCGATCGCCGCCGGAAAACCGTAGCCCATCGTGCCTAGTCCGCCGCTGCTTAACCAGCGATTTGCGCCGTCAAACGGGAAAAACTGCGCCGCCCACATCTGGTGCTGACCGACATCGGTTGCGATCACCGCCTCTTTGTTTAGCAGTCTGCCAACCTCTTCGATCACCCATTGCGGTTTGATCAGATCGCCATCGTTGCTGTAGCAAAGCGGATGTATCTCGTCGTAGTTCTTGAGTCGATCGCGCCACTCGTCCAGCCGCGCGTATTCAAAGTTGCCGTTGAGAAGTCCTATCAGATCCTCCAAAACCACTTTGAGATCGCCTACGATCGGGTAATCAACCTCAACGATCTTGCCAATGCTGGAGGGATCGATGTCGATGTGAATCTTTTTGGCGTGTTTGGCAAAGTCGCTCAGTCGCCCCGTAACGCGATCGTCAAACCGAGCGCCCAGCGCGATAACGAGATCGGATTCGCTGATACCCATATTTGCCGCGTAGGTGCCGTGCATGCCAACCATACCAAGCAGGCTTGGATCGCCCGCAGGAAGCGTGCCGCGCGCCATCATCGTTTCGACGACGGGAATGCCGGTAATCTCAACGAGTTTGCGGACAAGCCGCGTCGCGCCCGAAAGCACAGCGCCGCCGCCAACATAGAGGATCGGCTGCGTTGATTCTCTGATCGCCGCCGCAGCTTTTTGGATCTGGCGCGGGTTGCCTTTGGTTGTCGGTTTGTAGGTCTTCATCGTGATCTCAGATGGATAGACAAACTGCCCGCGCATAGCGGTTACATCTTTTGGAATATCCACATGAACCGGTCCCGGTCTGCCGCTTCGCGCGATAAAAAACGCCTGCTTTAAGATGTGCGGCAACTCTTCGATACTCTTGACCAAAAAGTTGTGCTTGGTACACGGACGGCTGATCCCAACCGCATCGATCTCTTGGAATGCGTCCGTACCGATCAGGCTCATTGCAACCTGTCCGCTGATGATCACAAGCGGAATTGAGTCGGTGTGCGCCGTAGCAATGCCCGTAACCGCGTTGGTAAATCCGGGACCGCTTGTAACGATCGCAACGCCTACTTTGCCGCTTGCCCTCGCAAAGCCATCGGCGGCGTGGATCGCCGCCTGTTCGTGGCGCATAAGAATATGCTCAAAATAGCTCTGTTTGTATAGTTCGTCGTAGATGTTCAAAACTGCGCCGCCCGGATAGCCGAAGACAACTTCGACACCCTCTGCGTGCAACGCTTCGATCACCATCTGTGAGCCGTTTAGTTCCATTGTTGCCTCTATTCGTAAAAAGTGGCGATTATAGCTGGATCGTTTTTAACTCAAGTTTTCGGCAGTTTCGCCAGCCGTTTTTTGGCGCTTTCGACGACGCTGTGATCGGGGTAGAGCGAGATAAGCGTTTCGTAAAACTTCCGCGCGTCGGCGTTGCGCTTGAGCCGTTCGTGCGAGATCGCGGTATAGAAAAGCAAAACCGGCATATGCGAGGAGGATTCGTCTAGCGGCGCGCTCTGTTTGAACGCAGCGATCGCCTTGTCGCTCTGCTCTTTGAAGTAGTAGATCGTGCCTAGATGATAGGTCGATTCGGCGACTTTGTGCTTTTTGTCGATCAGATACAGCAGTCTCGCGGTTGCGTTGTCGTAATCGCGTGCGCTGATCTGTTTTTTTGCCTCGTTTAACAGCGCGTCAGGCTGCGCTTTGTCAAAGGGATTTTCGGGCGCGGCGGCGATCGCGCCTGTTGCTTGAAGCGCTTTGCGGTTGGTATCAACCTCCGCCGAAAGCTGTTTGATCGTCTTATCGAACTGAGCTTTTGTTACCGTTGCGGCGATCGCTTCGGTAAGTTTTTTCTGATTTTCAGCCTGCGCGGATAGCGTGGTATTGACCTGCTTTTCGAGTTTGTCCTGCCTTGCGTTGATCGCGGCAAGTTCGGCTTTGTTCTTTTCGTCAAGCTCGGTAAGCTGTTTGATCGCCTCGTCTGTTTTGGCTAACGACTGTTTGATAGCGTTGATCGCCTCGCCGTTGGAACGGGTTGCGCTACTAAGCCCCTCTAAAAGATCATTGAGCTTGTCGAGCTGCTGCTCTACGGCAAAAACACGCTTTTCGAGCGAGGTGATGGACTTCTGGTTAGCGCGGATCGCCTGTTCGGATTCGCTCAAGCCATAAGGATCGTTGGTGGATAGGCTTCCCGCACGAAAGGCGGAAGGCTCGGCAGCCAGCGCAACGCCGACTGCCAAAATGAAGGTTAAAACAAGACGCATACCGCGTTACGGTAGAACTGAAATCTCTACGCGGCGGTTTTTGCGCCAGCAATCTTTGTCGCTCTGTGTGCAAACAGGGTTCGACTCGCCATAGCTAATGAGCGAAAGGTGATCGGCAACAACGCCTGAACGAACTAGCGCGTCTTGAACGCTCTTTGCGCGGCGAAGACCCAAAGCGTAGTTGTACTCTTCAGTGCCCCACTCGTCGCAGTTGCCTTCAATGCGGAAATTGACATCAGAACCTACGATCAGACGACCCGCAGTTGCAAGAGCGTCTTGTTGAT
>BNUO01000028.1 GCA_025997415.1 Campylobacterota bacterium | reverse complement strand
GCTAAATCCAAACGGTTGGAGATACCTAAACGAGCCAAACGATCCCAGCAGCTCGCGATCAAGCGTGGAGTACGCTTTGATCAAAATGCCGCGATCGGTTAGAGCCGCGCTCAGCCGTTCGTCAAGTCGCGTGGTGCGAAGATCGCAAACTAGATCGAATAGTCCATTCGGCTCAAGCGCAATAACCGCTTCGGGTGTGGGCGTATGCCTAGCGATCTCTGCCAAAGCGGGATCGTCAGCAAGGTTGTCGTGCTTGTCGCCGACAAACAACACCCGTTTGGGATCGTCGATCACGCAGAGCGGAGTGTGGATTGCAAGTTCATAATAGTATGAGTTCATTACGCTTCTTTGATGAATTGGAAGCTGATTTTATCACCTAGCGGTTAAAATCGCGGTTTGGTAAATTGCAACGGTCAAAAAGGTCTTTGATGATTGATTACAAACAAGCGGGTGTGGATATTGACGCGGGCAACGCTTTTGTCGAAGCGATCAAGCCGTCGGTGAAATCGACCTTTACGAGTGGCGTACTGGGCGGAATCGGTTCGTTTTCGGGGGCGTTTAGAATGCCAACGGGCTACAAAAAGCCTGTACTGCTGGGCGCAACTGACGGCGTTGGCACGAAGCTAAAGCTGGCGATCGAAAGCGACATACTCGGCGGCGTTGGGATCGATCTCGTTGCAATGTGCGTCAATGACCTCATCTGCAACCGCGGCGAACCGCTGTTTTTCCTCGACTACTATGCGACGGGCAAGCTCAAGATCGAAAATGCCAAACGAGTCGTCGAAGGGATCGCAGAGGGCTGCAAACTCGCGGAGTGTGCGCTCATAGGCGGCGAGACGGCGGAGATGCCCGGAATGTACAGCTACGAAGACTTCGATCTCGCGGGCTTTGCCGTTGGCGTTGCCGAAGAGGACGATGTAACGGCTGAGCCGCAGACAGTCGCGGGCGATGTACTCGTTGCGCTGCCGAGTTCTGGCGTGCATAGCAACGGCTTCTCGCTGGTTCGCGCACTAGTCTTGGACAGGCTCAAGATGAGCGTAACCGAGCCGTTTGACGACTCTATTTTGATCGATGTACTGCTGAAACCCACCGAAATCTATGTGAAACGCTACAAGGCGCACAAGGCGAAAATCAAGGCGCTTGCACACATCACAGGCGGCGGGATTGTCGAAAACCTGCCGCGATCGCTAGGCAAAAATGTACAGGCAGTTGTCGAAAAATCGGCAATTCGATCGCAAGAGATCTTTAATCTCATCTCCAAACATGTCGATGAAGCCGAGATGTTTCGCACCTTCAATATGGGCGTGGGAATGATCTGGGTCGTCGCAAAAGAGGACGCCCAGAGCGTTGCAGATAGCGCGGGCGGCTATGTGATCGGCGAACTCGTTTCGGGCGAACGCAAGGTGATTCTACGCTAGTTTGCGCGGTGCGCCCTCCTGTCATTGCGTGCCTCCGCTGTAACGGACGCTCTGCGTCCTACTGCTACGCGATCCGCAATCTCGTCCTATCCTTGTCATTCTGAGGGAGTGCAACGACCGAAGAATCTCTACCCACGTTAGATTCTTCGCTTTGCTCAGAATGACATTCTCTCGTCATTGCGTGCCTCCGCAGTAACACTTCCTACGAAAGCATCTCCACGCAACAACGAGCCTTTGGTAAAAAGGTATGACAGGTTGCGTTTTAGACTTTGGGCGTTGACCCTCTTTGCCGCCCTTAACCAGAGAATCTAGCTTATCGTGAAGATTCTTTTTGAGAGTGTTGTCCAGATCGGCGCTAATCACACCGATTTGCCGCAGAGTATCAAGCATGAAATCGGCGATCTTCTCAATCTTGCTTTTGAGATCGGTTTTTAGTTTTGCTGACATTGCCGTGATCGTCGTTCGAGAGCGCCAGAATACGGTTTGCAAGAGTGTGGCATGTGCCATTAACGGTGTTTGCAACGCCGCCTAGATACCGATCGCCCGTGTCGTGGACGACAAACGCTTTTGCTCAGTCGCTAAAGATCGCGAATGTTCCCAGATGTTTGAAGCAGCGGTCGGATCGTAACCGCGCCCAAAGCAAGCCTAGCCGTAGCTGTGATTTACCTGTGTATTGTGTTTTAAGGAATATGATTTATGATTCGCTATAAACTTGAGAACGAGGGGTGCAGTCATGTCAAACAACAATAACCTTCAAAACAGCGGCACAGCAAGCCTGTTTCCGCAGAGTTCGTCTCCTACTGCTGTAGGGCTTCCGTCAAAGCTGAAATCCGGTCTTGAAAATCTGTCTGGGTATCGTATGGACAGCGTGCGAGTGCATTACAATTCGCCAAAGCCCGCCATATATCAAGCCAAAGCGTACGCTCAAGGACGAGACATTTTTATTGCGCCGGGACAGGAACATCATCTACCACACGAGGCGTGACATGTGGTACAACAAATGCAGGGACGAGTAAAACCCACAGCGATAGTTAATGGCGTTGAACTAAACGACGACGCGGAACTAGAGAGGGAAGCGGAGGAGATGGGCATAGCCGTGATAAATATTAACCAACAAAAACAATATCATAACAATATTATAGAATCACCTAATAAATTCATAGCAATACTGCAATTTGAATTAATGAAAGATCGCTTAAATGTTGTTGGTGAAAACCATAATGAGTCTGACGAACGGAGAGAGCTTGAAAAAGATGTTTGTAAGGCATATACATCTTCGCCTAATTACTGGAACGAGAATGAATTTGATGTAAATGGCGATCAGGGTGATGATCTAGAGCTGAGATTGAGACATGTGGTAGTTCTTTGCAAGTCATGGCTTGAAGATGTTAAACGCAACATCAAGAATCAAGAATTTGTAGCAGTATCTACTGTTAATAAATCTTTGAGAGATTACGCATTTAGTAATATATGGGAATACACGCGGCTACTTCCGCAAAACTTGCCTAATGCGGATGTTCTAAGTCAAAATGCAAATGAATTAAAAAATGCAATTGACAATTTTTTTAAAAAACCTCCTTCAACAATACAGGTTTTTGTTGTCGATGAATATGGCGAGCAACCAGCATATGTTAAATTAGATGAAAATCAGTATTTTCAAGGTATTGATACTCAAATAGATGCGCTATGTAGAGAATTGGGCATAATGAGCACCAAAGCCGGAAGCTTGAGCATGCAACGATCGAAGCATATGCATGCATTTGCAAATGCGCATTTTAAGATGAATGGGGTATGGAAAATTGGAGAAGCTCATCGTGAGGCTATAGCCACAATTTCTTTCAGGAGACATAGACAATATAATTTGGTATCGAAGGATGAATTCAACAAAATCATAAGTGACTACAAATCATTACCATTCTTTCGCCGTTGGTTTCTGAATTAATCAAATCGTATATTTTGGTATTGAAGTCAGCGATACTAGGGGATTGAATTATTGTTATTTATAGCGTCAGCAACAACGCAACTGACTCGAAAATTCACTCAAGTTGAGATACACTAACATCGCGCAAGTGTACGAGCGAACGCTTGTAATGTTAGCGAAAATTTCATTTTAAGTTCGATAATCCGCGTTGATTTTCACATACTCATAGCCCAGATCGCAGCCGTATGAGACAAATGTTTCGCTACCCGCGCCCAGATCGCAGACGATTCGGAAGCTGTCGTTTTTGAGCACGGCGGCAGCTTTTGCTTCGATCGCGCTGTCCATACAATTTTTGCCGCGATCATAGACGACGACTTCGCCGATGGCGATCGTCAGCGCAAGCGGATCGCACTCAATTTGCGCAGCACCGATCGTGGAGGCAATCCGCCCCCAATTTGGGTCTTCGCCAAAGAGCGCGGTCTTGACTAGCAGCGATTCGGCAAGCATTTTGCCCGCCTTTTTTGCGTCGGCTTTTGTGGCGGCGTTTTTGACCTCAAATGCCGCGAGTTTTTTCGCCCCCTCGCCGTCCCTTGCAATTTCGAGCGCGAGGAAGTGCAGCACGCGCCCAAGCATGAGTTCAAACGCCTGCGGGTCGTACGCGCCGCTTTCGCCGTTGGCAAAGAGGTAGATCGTGTCGTTAGGCGACATATCACCATCGACGCTGATCGCGTTGAAACTCTCGTCAAGGCAGGCGTTTAGGTGCGCTTGCAGAGCGGTTTTTGGCACGGCGGCGTCGGTGGTAACAAAGCAGAGCATCGTGGCAAGCTGCGGCGCGATCATACCCGCCCCCTTTGCCATCGCGCCGATTTTGAAGCTGCCGCGCTCGGTTTTGACCTCAAAGGCGATCTGCTTGTCCCACCGATCGGTCGTCAGAATCGCTTTGGCGGCGCGGTCGCTTTCGCGGGCGTTGTAGTCAAATTGTTTCAGCCCCGCGACGATTTTTTCGCTCGGTAGCGGCACGCCGATCACGCCCGTAGAAGCCATTAGCGGGTTTTCAAACGGCACGGCTCGCAGCACGGTTTCGACCGCTTGCACGCCCGCTTCGCCCGTGAGCGCGTTGGCGTTTTTGGCGTTGATGATCACGCCGCAGGAGGGGCGATCGATGTGCTTTCGCGCGTGCTGAATGTGCGCACAGGCGAAGCGATTGGAGGTGAAAACAGCGGCAACGGCGCACGGTTTTTCACTGCGCACAAATGCCAGATCGCCCTGATCGCCGCTTCGCAGTCCGCAGTTAAGCCCGTCGGCAAAAAACCCACTGGGCGCGCACACTCCGCCCTTGATCGGAAAAAACTGAACTGTACTATTTGGCGTACTATTGATGGTACTGCTTGCTGTGCTGTTTTGCGGCTCGCTCATTTGACAACCTCTGTTAATTTTGCGGATTTTATACTAGGTGGGTTTAGCTGATGATCACGCTTGATAAAGCCGAAGCCGATATCCAATGTTGCAAGTAAATTAGCGGACAAAAGCGCGATCATAAAGTATATTTTAGTTTTTGCGGGTGTGAGCGAGGAGGCGGGTGAGGGCAACCTCGCTTATATCTATTTATATAGCTAATTTTCTTCTCTTCTAATATCTTCTGTGTATATTATATCACCACAATATTTACATTTTTGATAAATACGATATGTATATGCTGTTCCTGGCACATAAACTTCACTAGTTTGTGTAACTTCGCCGTTTTTATTTCTGGATTCTTTAATCTTTTTTACACTACAAGGCTTTTTGCTTACCATCTCTTCTCCTGCATCTTCCATTGCGCGATACTGCTTGCATTTACCGCATTGATTCGCTTGATCGTATCTAATCTCTTCTCGGTATGTAGTATAACCGCAATATTTACATTTTTCATAAATATGATATGTACATTCTAGCGTATAATCTTCGCTGGTTTCTGTCACTTCGCCTTTGCTATTTATGGTTTTTTTAACCAAATGAACATTGCAAGGTTTCTCGCTGACAAGTTTTTCGCCGTTATTTTCCATTGCGCGATACTTCTTGCATTTATCGCATTGATTTGCATGATCATATATGTATTTAAATAGCAATATCAACAATATAACCGCAACAACTGCTATTACCATTATGGCAATAGTGTCGCTTGTGATTACTGCATCTTGTTCTTCGGTCAGCGTTTCGGATTGCGGCTGAGCATTTTGCTCCGTTTGTATCGATATTTCTATTACTTCATTGTCATCGATTATATTCGCCTCAAGCGCAAACATTTGCATATTGGCTACACCAATTAGCATTGTCATAACTGTCAATCGCCGCAAACGATCCCATAGTTTCATCGCCTTGCTCCTTCTTAGCCGCTTTGGTTGCGCCCATTCTGAACCGCACTTATACGAAAGGTCGATCCTAACCATAGTGAGCTTAAAACAACCTACAATCGGCACTATTTATACGGAATGGAAACGCCGCAGAATGGACATTGCAGAGAAGATCAACGCGCTTATTGCCGATCGCGGTATAACGAGGCGTGAGTTTGCAAAGAGACTCTGTGCGCTGGAGCCGCGCCTGAAAAGCACGGGCGAAATACCCAAAGAACAGAGCATTTACCACTACTTAAACGGGCAGCGCGAACTCAAAATCGAGCTTATTCCATATATTGCGCGTGTGCTGGGGGTAAGTGAGGGCGAGCTGTTTTGCCCTGAAATTGAGGATAGTTTCGGCTATGACACCGCGTTGTCAAAAGAGGCGCGAGAGATCATAAACCTGTTGCCCTACGCCCCCGCCGATGCGATCCGCAAAATCCGCGATCTGCTTGAACAATATAAACGCCTCTTAGCTCAACTTTAACTCCGATCGCTATGTTTCAACACTGTTTTTGCGTGTATTGCATTGACAAACGCCGTGTAATGCGTGTATAATGTGTGTATTGGAGGCTTAAATGTCAAGTGTAAATATGAGCATTCGGATTCAAGAGGAGATTCGGGAACAGGCAAAACAGGTGCTAAGCGAATACGGTTTGGATATGACGACCGCGATCAATATGTTTTTCAGAAAGGTGATCGCCACACACGGCATACCATTTGACCTGCGCCCAGACACGCCGAATGCCGAAACGATCGCCGCTTTGCAAGAGGCAAAAGAGATTTTGCGCAACCCCGCAAAACACAAAAAATATAATGATTTTGCTGCATATATGAAAGATAAAGCTAGTGAAATATAAATTTGTTTCGACAAAAAAGTTCGATAAAGATTATAAAGACGAAGCCGAATTGATACTGATCGCTACTCGCACAGGTACACATTCGGATCTATTTTAATATCAATAGATCGCTATTGACCTCCCGCCTTAGTAGGCGGGTATTGTCGCCATAAACGCAACTTAGTCGTCGATCTTTTCCGATCGGTGGTAGCGGCGCACGACGCTTGGATCGGGGCTTAGCGTGATCTTCGACTTTGCCTTGCCGTCGTAATCGATCATCGAAAGTACATAACGGATCGACTCTAAACGCGCACTCGCTTTGTCGTTGCTATTGACGATGATCCACGGGCTATAACCTGTGTGTGTGCGGCTAAACATCTGCTCTTTGTAAAAGGTAAACTCGTCCCATTTTTTCTGCGCTAGTTTATCCACAGGGCTAAGTTTCCACTGTTTTAATGGATTGTGTTCGCGCGAATCGAACCGCTCTTGCTGCGTCTCTTTCGACACCGAAAACCAAAACTTAATGAGGATAATTCCGTCGTTGATCAGCGACTGTTCCATCTCAGGAACTTCACGCATAAACCGTTCGTACTGATCTTTTGTGCAGAAGCCAAAGACAGGCTCAACCACCGCGCGGTTATACCAACTGCGGTCAAAAAACACGATCTCGCCCGGATTTGGCAAGTGCGTCATATAGCGCTGAAAGTAGAACTGCCCCGCTTCGATCTCGGTCGGTTTTGGCAGCGCAACGGTGCGATATTTGCGCGGGTTTAACGCCTCGACAAACCGTTTAATCGCGCCGCCTTTGCCCGCCGCATCGCGCCCTTCAAAGAAAATTGCGACGCGCTTTTGGTTGTCCGCAACCCAGTTTTGCAGCTTGATCAGCTCCCCTTGCAGCTTCTCAAGCTCTTTGGTGTATTCGATCGACTTGACCGCTTTGGTAAGCCGCGCTTTGCCGACGATCTTTTTCAGCCCCGCATTCGTTTTGAGCAGCTCCAGCTTCTCTTTTAGCTTTGCGCCGCGCTCTTTCGCCTCTTGATCGGCAGATTTGGACAAGATAAAATCCACATCTTCAAACAGTGTTTCCACCAACGACTCCTTTTAGTATAATTGCCTAAATCATAACGAGTAATCGCATAATGTTCCAAATCGTGCTCCTCAACCCAAAGATTCCGCAGAATGTCGGCGCGATCGGGCGAACCTGTGTCTGCGTTGGCGCGGCTTTGCACATTATCCGCCCAACGCCGATCGACTTTGACGAAAAGCGGCTGCGCCGTGCGGGGCTGGACTACTGGCAGTATCTGGAGTTTCATCTGTGGGAGAGTTTGGAGGAGTTTTTGGCGGCGCACCCGATTGACGATCGCCATTTTTTCTTTACAACCAAGTGCGATCGACCCTATTTTCACGCTTCGTTTGCCGCTGGCGATTGGCTCTGGTTTGGCGCGGAGGACACGGGCTTGCCGGAGGATTTTTGGCGATCGTACGCCGCGAACGCGCTGACGCTACCGATGAAAGAGGGTTTTCGTAGCCTCAACCTAGCCAACGCCGTCTCGATCGCAGCATACGAGGGCGTGCGGCAGAACTTCGCAGAGTTTTAGTCCGCCGCGCTTTCAAAAAAAACCGTTACAGCCTCACCGCAACGCCGTTTTCATTTAGGTAGCTTTTGAGATCGTTAATGGCGATTTCGCGGTAGTGAAAGATCGAAGCCGCGAGAGCCGCGTCAGCGCCCACCTCAAACGCCTCTTTGATATGCTCCATTTTACCCGCGCCGCCGCTTGCGATCACGGGGATCGAAACCGCGCCGCCCACTCGCTTTGTGAGCGCTAGATCGTAGCCGTTTTTCACGCCGTCGGTGTCCATACTCGTCAGCAGGATTTCGCCCGCGCCGCGACTTTCGCACTCCTGTGCCCACTCGATCGCGTCTCGCCCCGTGTCGATCCTGCCGCCGTGGATATAGACATTCCAGCGATCACCCGCGCCGCGCTTTGCGTCGATCGCCACAACGGTCGTTGAGCTTCCAAATCTTTTCGCGGATTGCTCGACAAAGTCGGGGTTTTTGATCGCGGCGGAGTTGATGCTGATCTTGTCGCAGCCTACAGAGAGCAGCTCGTAAATGTCGTCTAATGAGGCGATCCCGCCGCCGACCGTAAGCGGGATAAAGACATTTTTTGCCGTTTCGCGCAGTACATTTACGATCAAACCGCGCTTCTCGTGGCTGGCGGTAATGTCCAAAAAGCAGATTTCGTCCGCGCCCTCGTTGTTGTATCGTTCGGCGACCTCTACGGGATCGCCCGCGTCGATCAGCCCTACGAAATTGACCCCTTTGACAACTCTGCCGTCTTTGACATCAAGGCACGGAATGATCCGTTTTGCTAGTGGATTTTTCATCTGCTGATTTTAGCGCGTCTATACAATGGATACTGCAAGCACGACTGGTATTGCTCCTCCTAGCGATTACGCTCCTCAGAATGACATTCATACGCGAATCGCTTTTTGTCGTTTACCGTCCCGTGCTTCCAAACCCTCCCGCGCCTCGTTCGGTTTCGCCCAGTACATCGACTTCGACGATCGTTGCTTGTTCAACCGCTTTGAGTACCGCTTGTGCTATGCGATCGCCTGCGGTGATGGTGAAGGTCTCTTTGCCGAGATTAATCAGGATAATCATCAGTTCGCCGCGATAGTCGCTGTCGACTGTGCCGGGCGCATTTGCGATCGTAACGCCGTGCCTAAGCGCGATCGAACTTCGCGGACGCACCTGCAACTCATAGCCGTTTGGGATCTCCGCTGCCAGCCCCGTTCGTATCAGCGCTCGTTCGCCGCTTGCGATCTCGCTGCCTTCAAGCGCGCAGAGGTCAAAACCAGCCGATCCAGCCGTCTGATAGCGCGGGATTAACGCCTTTGGGTCAAGTTTTTTGATCTTGATCGTACTCATGGCTGCACCCCAAAATCGACATAGGCGATCGAGACAATTTCAAACTCTTTGATCCCGTTTGGCAGTTCGGCGAGTACATCATCGCCAACCTCTTTGCCAACCAGCGCTCTAGCAAGCGGCGATCCTGTGGAGATCAGCCCGCGCGAGGCGTCGCTTTCGGCGCTGCCTACGATCGTGTAGCTCACCTCTTGCTCGGTTTCGAGATCGAGTAGTTTGACGGTAGAGCCAAAGCTCACGCGCTTGTGCGGCAGCGTCGCGGGGTCGATAACCTGCGCTTTTGAGACATATTGCTCCAAGAGCGCAACCCGCTTTTCCAGATGGTCGAGCTTCTCTTTTGCCGCGTGGTACTCCGCGTTCTCCTTTAAGTCGCCAAGCTGCGCGGCGATCTGAATCTCGTGCGCCGTCGCCGCCCGTTCGACATTCTTTAGCCGTTCAAGCTCCTTGACGATCTTTGCATATCCGCTCGGCGTCATCGGCTCTTTATCAAGCATTGCAACTCCTCTTAATAAAGCGGTTATTCTAGCTTAGTTAGCTATGATTGCCAATTTTAGGAGCAAACTTGAAAGAGATTTTGATCACAAACGATGACGGCTACGAATCGGAGGCGATGCACGCGCTTATTGAGGTTTTGCGCCCGCTAGGACACATCACGGTCGTTGCGCCCGCGAGCGAAAAGTCCTCCTGCGGACACGGACTGACCATCACAAAACCGCTCAAGCTCATCAGCGTTGGCGATGATTTCTACAAACTTGACGATGGGTCGCCCGCCGACTGCGTCTATCTCGCCTTTCACGCGCTCTACGGCGACAAACTGCCCGATCTCGTCGTCAGCGGGATCAATCGCGGGGCAAACTTGGGCGAGGATACTACCTATTCCGGCACAGTTGCGGCGGCGATGGAGGCGGTTTTGCGCGGTGCAAAGGCGATCGCCATTTCGCAGTTTTATAGTAAAACCGCAGACGGCTATTCGTGCGATCTCACATTGGCAAAAAAGTGTTCGTTTGACATCGTCAAGCGCGTTTTGTGCGACGGTTATCCGATCGGCGAGCGGCAGTTTCTCAATGTCAATGTCCCCAACATCAGCGTCGAAAGCTGCAAGGGCTACCGCGTTACGCGCTCCAGTTCGCGTATCTTCAAAGGCGATGCGCAGCGGCACACAAACCCACGCGGCGAGGAGTATTTTTGGCTTGGACTGCACCCGTTTGAGTTCAATCCAACCGACAACGGCGACTACGAAGCGGTCATTGATGGTTACATTTCGATCACGCCAATGCTCTGCGATCTAACGGCGTACAGCGCGATCGAAGCGGTCAAAAACTGGCTCTGACAAGAAGATGATCCACAAAGCGGTCGTTGGTTAAACTGCCGCCATGAGCTATGTACATCTGCACCTTCATACTGAATACTCAATGTTAGATGGCGCGAATAAGCTAAAGTCGCTTGCCAAAGCGATCAAAGCAAAGGGAATGAGCGCCGTCGGTATCAGCGATCACGGCAATATGTTTGGCGCGATCGACTTTTATAAGACGATGCGAGCTGAGGGGTTAAAGCCCATCATCGGTATCGAAAGCTACATTCACAACTACGATCATCTCGGCACAAAAGAGCCTGTCGCCGCGCCGTTTAAGCAGCGCTTCCACCTCTGCCTGTTTGCCAAAAATCAGACGGGTTACAACAACCTAATGCGCCTAAGTTCCGAGAGCTTTTTGCGCGGCTTTTACTACTATCCGAGAATCAACAAAAGGCTCTTGGAGGAGTTTCACGAAGGGATTGTTTGCACCAGCGCGTGTCTAGCAGGCGAGATCAACTTCCACCTCAATCAGGCGGATAAACGACACACCGATCAGCGCAAAGGTTACGATCACGCGCTGGCGATCGCGGCGGATTACAAACGGATTTTCGGCGAGGATTTTTACCTAGAACTTATGCGGCACGGGATCGAGGAGCAGCGGCTGATCGACAATCAGATCATTCGCATTGCCAAAGAGCTAAACATCAAGCTCATTGCCACAAACGACGCGCACTACACGGAGCAGATTAACGCCGAAGCGCAGGAGGCGTATGTCTGCATAGCTTCAGGTAAAACGCTCAACGATCCAAAGCGGCTTCGCCACACCGTTAAAGAGTTCTATGTCAAAAGCCCCGAAGAGATGGCGGCGCTCTTTGCCGACATTCCCGAAGCGCTGGAAAACACGCTGGAGATTGCCGAAAAGTGCAACTTGGAACTAAGGCTCGGCAATCCAACGCCGCCGAACTACAAATTCACCCACACCGTAGCAGGCGCGCGAGGGGTTGCATTGGAGGAGGAGAGCGACTACTCGCACGCAAATGACGCGATCTTGTTTGAAACGCTCTGCCGCGAAAAGCTCGAAAACCGCCTTCGTTATGTACCCGCCGAAAACCACGAAACCTACCGCGCCCGTTTAGATCGTGAGATCGCAGTGATCAAACAGATGAAATTTGCGGGCTATATGCTCATCGTCTGGGATTTTGTCAATAAAGCAAAAGAGCTGAAAATCCCGGTTGGACCGGGTCGCGGCAGCGCGGCGGGATCGCTTGTGGCATTCGCGCTGGAGATTACCAATATCGATCCGATGAAATACGGGCTGCTGTTTGAACGGTTTTTGAACCCCGAACGAATATCAATGCCCGATATCGATATGGACTTCTGCCAAGCGCGGCGCGGCGAGGTGATCGACTATGTGGTCAGCCAATACGGACGCGAAAATGTCGCGCAGGTGATCACCTTCAACTCGCTGCTGGCAAAGGGCGTGATCCGCGATACAGCGCGGATTTTGGACATTGCGATTCCCGAAGCCGATCGTATGGCAAAGCTGATCCCCAAAGAGTTGCAGATCACGCTAGAAAAGGCGATCGCGGCGGAGCCGAAGCTGCGCGAACTGGTCGAATCCGACGCAAACGCCGCAGAGATCTGGCGGCTTGCCTTGCAGCTCGAAGGGTTAAAACGGCAGGCGGGTGTGCATGCGGCGGGGCTGGTGATCAGCAACGAACCGCTCTGGCACAAAACGCCGCTGTATCGTCCAAGCGGCACGGAAGATGTGGTAACGCAATACGACGGACACTACCTCGAAGATGTCGATCTGATCAAGTTTGACTTCTTGGGTTTGCAAACGCTCTCCGTGATCGATCACGCGCTGGGGCTGATCGCCAAAACTCACGAGCCGATCGACCTTGACATTATGGAGACAAACGACAGCGGCGTGTTTGAGCTAATCAGCACAGGCAACACGCTAGGCATTTTTCAGATCGAATCGGAGGGTCTTAGAAACCTTAGCCGCCGTCTGAAACCTACCTGCTTTGAAGACATTATTGCGATGATTGCGCTGTACCGTCCGGGTCCGCTTGAAAGCGGAATGGTTGATGATTTTGTCGATCGCAAACATGGACGCGCCGCAACAACCTATATGTTTCCAGCGCTTGAGCCGATCCTCGCCCCCACTTACGGCGTGATCGTCTATCAGGAACAGGTGATGCAGATCGTGCAGACGATCGGCGGTTTTTCGCTGGGCAAAGCGGACTTGGTGCGCCGCGCAATGGGCAAAAAAGATGACGATCTGATGAACAAAATGCGTATGGAGTTTGCCGAAGGCGCAGAAAAGCAGGGCTACGACAACCACAAAGCGCAGGAGCTATTTGAGCTAATCCGCAAGTTCGCGGGCTATGGATTCAACAAATCGCACTCCGCAGCCTATGCAATGCTCACCTACCAGACCGCCTATCTGAAATGCTACTACCCCGCAGAGTTTATGTCGGCAATGCTCACATTCGATTCCGCCCACAGCGACAAAGTAGCAACCTACATTCAGGAAGCAAAGCGAATGGGAATCGACATTCTGCCGCCCGACATCAACCGATCGCAGATCGACTTTGAACCGTTGCACGATGGCGAAGCATCAAAGGTGATCTTTGGAATGGGCGCGATCAAAGGCGTTGGCAGCATTGCGCTTGAGATCATCATCAAAGCTCGGCAGGAGCAGGGCGGCAGGTTTGCCACGATCATCGATTTTCTCTCGCAAGTCGATTCGCAAAAGGTCAATAAAAAGGTCTTTGAGGCGCTGATCAAAGCGGGTGCGCTAGATGGTTTTGGCTTCTCGCGCCGCGCAATGCTAGGGGCGATCGACAAGATTGTAACGACCGCGCAGAACGCAAACAACATTCGCAAAGAGGTGCGCGGTGGTCTGTTTGACGACGAGGCGGAGACGATGGCAAGCGCGGTTATGATCGACATTCCCAATCTGCCCGAACTTGACGACAAGGTGATCTTGGAGTTTGAAAAGGAGTCGCTGGGGCTGTATGTGAGCGGACATCCGCTAGACGAGTACCGCGACGAATTGTCAAAATACACCTATGCGCTCTCCGCTTCGATCGAAGAGATTGAAGATGGCAGCGAGGTAGTGTTTATCGGCAAAGTCGAAAATGTTGAAAACAAGATCAGCAAAAAAGGCGCTCGTTTTGGTGTTGTTCATCTAATCGACCTGACGGGATCGCCTGAACTGATGATCTTTGAGCGGGATATGGAAAAGCTAGACAAGTTGTGGAAAGAGGACAGTGCCCGCCCGATCGCCTTTCGCGTCAATGTCGATAAAAACGGCGATCGCGTAGGACTGAGAGTGCGGCGCGTTCTGGCTTTGGAGGAGCTTGCAAACGACAAGCCGCAGCCACCGCGTCGCAACAACTTCAACAACTACAACCGCGAAAAGCCGAAAGAGTCGGAAGCGGTGAAACAGCCGCCACTTCCGATGACGCTTGAGATCGCAGGCGGTAGCAATCCGCAGGTGATCGAGGAACTCTACCGCATTATCAAGGCAAATCCGGGCGTTAAACCTGTGATGGTTAGAATCCTCACCGAAAACAGCGAGATCGAGATGGTTACACGGTTAAGCGCCTCCGAGCTGGTGCGCGATGAGGTTGTGAAAATCGGCGTGAAATATAAAGGATAGTTATGCGTTTAGCGATGATTGGTACGGGTTATGTGGGGCTGGTTACGGGCGCATGTTTTGCGCAAATGGGCAATAGCGTGATCTGCGTGGATATTGACGAAAAGAAGATCGCGCGGCTTCGTGAAGGGCTGATCCCCATCTACGAACCGGGGCTAGAGACGATGGTCAAAGAAAACACCCTCTACAAACGACTAAGTTTTACAACGGACATCAAAGAGGCGCTGGCGAGCAGCGAGGTGATTTTTATCGCCGTTGGAACGCCGCAGGGCGAGGACGGAAGCGCGGATTTGAGCTATGTACTTGGCGTGGCAAAGAGTATCGGCGATCTGATGATCCACCCGCTTATCGTTGTCGATAAATCGACCGTTCCCGTTGGCACGGCAGGGAAGGTCAAAGCGGCGATCGGCGCGGCGCAAAAAGCGCGGGGCGTGGAGATTGGGTTTAGCGTCGTTTCAAACCCTGAGTTTCTCAAAGAGGGCGCGGCGATCGACGATTTTAGCAAGCCCGATCGCGTAGTCATTGGCGCAGACGACGATCACGCGCTTGAAGTTATGCGCGAACTTTACGCCCCATTTACGCACAACCACGAACGGTTTATTGCAATGGACATCAAGAGCGCCGAGATGACAAAATACGCCGCAAACGCAATGCTTGCGACAAAGATCAGCTTTATGAACGAGATCGCGCTCATCTGCGAACAAGTCGGCGCAGATGTCAATAAGGTTCGTTCAGGCATAGGCAGCGACAAGCGGATCGGCTACAGCTTTATCTATCCGGGCTGTGGCTACGGCGGAAGCTGCTTTCCAAAAGATGTCAAGGCGCTCGAAAGAACCGCGCTCGAAAACGGCGTAACGCCACATCTGATCACCGCCGTTGAACTGGTCAATAAAAACCAAAAGCTAGTTTTAGAACAAAAGATTGTGCGAAGATTTGGCGAAAATCTTGCGGGCAAACGGTTTGGGATCTGGGGGCTTAGCTTCAAACCCGAAACCGACGATATGCGCGAGGCGCCGAGTGTAACGCTGATCAAAGCGCTGATCGCTCGCGGCGCAACCGTTGCTGCGTACGATCCAAAAGCTGTCGGCGAGGCGCAAACGCACTATCTCAAGGGCGATGCCATCGTTTATGCGACAAGCAAATACGACGCGCTAAACGGCGCAGACGCGCTGGTGCTGGTTACGGAGTGGAAGGAGTTTCGATCACCCGATTTTGACGAGATCAAAAACCGCCTCAAAACCGCGATCGTCTTCGATGGACGCAATCAGTACAGCGCCACACAACTTGCCAAGCAGGGCATCGAGTACCACCAGATCGGCGTACAAAGCTGATCTCTGCCGTTGTCGTTGGCTGTGAACACAGTCCTTGTCATACTGAGCGTTAGCGAAGTGTCTCTCTCTCTTGTCATACTGAGGCGAAGCCGAAGTATCTGTGTCTGTTTTTAGATTCTTCAGTCGCTCCGCTCCTTCAGAATGACAGGGCAACCTCTTGTCATACTGAGCGTTAGCGAAGTATCTGTGTTAGTCTTGAGATTCTTCGCTTCGTTCAGAATGACGAGAACACGCCCCCAAATCACAAGCGGATCGCGTTCAGGACAGCGTTTGTAGCCGTTTTTGCCCTAAAATTAGGCACAGGAAATGACGATTTTATGTTACAGTCTAGCCATAGATGCACAAAAGGGGTTTTAATGTTGTCGGGTTTGAAGGTTTTTTATCGCATTTTGCTAATCGCAGCAGTCTCTGCGGTTGCTATGGCGGCGATCGCGTTTGTGGGTTATCGGGGCATGAGTGGCGCAACTGCCGCGCTTGATGTCGTCTATAAAGATCGCGTTGTCCCGCTCAAGGACATTAAAGAGATCGCCGACCTCTACGCCGTCTATATCGTCGATGCCTCGCACAAAGCGCGCAACGGCAATATCAGCTTTTCCGCCGCCCTCTCCTATATCGAAAAGGCGCAGCAACGGATCGATGTTCTCTGGAACGGCTATCTCAACACCACACTTACTGCCCGCGAAAAAGAGATCGTAGATGACATACAAGAGCTGCGGCGCGAGTCTGTCCCATCGATCGACAAACTCAAAAATATCTTGCGCAACAACGATCAAGCGGCGCTGGTGGAATACACGGTGGACGAGCTTTACCCCGTGATCGAGCCGCTTTCAGACGAGTTTTCAAACTTGGTTGCGCTTCAGATCGATGTCTCAAAAGAGGAGTACGACAACGCCGAGATCGCCGCAAAGCAAGCCGTTGTTACCTGTATTGTCGTCTTGCTCGCCGCTATGTTTATTGGCGTTTCACTCGCTGTCATCGTGGCGCGGCAGATCACCCGCGAGCTTGGCGGCGAACCATCGGAGGTGGCGGCGATCGCCTCATGCATTGCGGATGGTAATCTGACGAGCAAGATCGCGGTCGCACGCGGGCTGGAAAAGAGCATTCTCGGCTCAATGCAGAAGATGCAAAACGCCCTGCGCGAGATCGTAACGCTCATCAAAAACAACGCCGAAAAGCTCGCCCAAGACTCAAACTCGATGGCGGCCAGCGGCGACAAGGTGATGCAAGGAGCGCACGCGCAGAGCGAATCGACCTCCTCGATCGCCGCCGCAGTGGAGCAGATGAGCGCCTCCGTAACGCAGATCGCCGAGAACGCGGAGGTTGCGCACAAAGCGTCGCAGTCGTCGAGCCAAACCGTCGATCGTAGCGCGGGGATTGTCGATCGCACGATCGCAGAGATGAACTCGATCGCGGAGATTGTCTCCGAGACCGCCGAAGATGTCAAAACGCTCTCCACGCAGTCGGCGGATATTGGCACGGTTGTCGGCGTGATCAAGGACATTGCCGATCAGACCAACCTGCTCGCGCTCAATGCGGCGATCGAAGCGGCACGGGCGGGCGAAGCGGGGCGCGGATTTGCGGTGGTGGCGGACGAGGTGCGCAAACTCGCAGAGCGGACGGCGAAATCGGTTTCCGAGATCGTAAGCACGATCAATACGATTATGCAGAGCACCGAGCAGACGCTGGGCAGGACGGAGCAGAGCAAAGAAGAGGCGCACAAGGGCGCGTCGCTCGCAACCGAAATGGGCGGCTCGATGAAAGAGGTCAAGAGCACGATCGATCAGACGATGGATTCGGTTACAAACATCACCGAGGCGCTCGCCGAACAGAGCAAGGCAAGCCAGATGATCGGGCAAAAATTGGAGACGATCGCGCAGATGACGGCGGAAAACTCCGATGCAGTTACGCTGCTTAGCAAAACCGCCGGCAGTATCAAAACCCTCGCCGAGAATCTATACACAGCGGTGCAGAAGTTTAAGCTGTAACCCTTGTCATTCTGAGGCTGCTTCTGAGCCGAAGAATCTCAGTCCGTCTTTAGGGGCTTTGATGAGAATTGACTGAGATTCTTCACTTCGTTCAGAATGGAGCTAATGGTCATTTTGTGGCGCTGGTCTTAATCAAAAACCGCCATTTATGCCTCTAATTTCCATACTCCGTAGCGAATTATTATGAGGAATATAACATCTTTTTAGACAGCAAAAAAATGATTTAATTATATTGTTTTTATGGCGTTATTTCTATTGATTTTAAGATGATGAATATGCCATTGAACGCTCTATTTATAAGCCCCGTTGTCTCTTTGATGTCCTTTTTGGCAACACTTTGTGCAGATAATCTATAAGCACATTTAAGACGCTTTTAGCGCTATATTCCAATGCCTGTGAAGCCATAAAAGCTTGCTTTTGTATAAACACCGCTTGAACACTTTTTTGTCGCTTTTTATATGCCATTTAGCAAAAGATTTTGCTAAATTTAGTGACAAACCCTCCGTACGAGACGCTTTGTAAGGCATTCCAGCGCCACAAAATGAATATTAGCCCCAGAATGACAGGGTGCGCTGTCGCGCTGCTTTTTACTGTCGACCGTGTGTGCTTTTTGCCGTTGATCGCGAAGGTATTTTGTGCAAGTTCGAGGAAGGCGAATGAGCGGCGAAGCAACATACTGCACCGCGAAGCAGTAGGGCGTGTACCCGCGCCCGTAACTGCGGAGGTATGTAACCGAGCGCTGAGTGAAGCTGACGCGGTACCCGCGCAAAAGACCAAGCGAGCGGCAGTGAAAAGGCGGTGAAACACGCGGTGAAAAGTTAAAGCAATATCGGCAAACGCATTAGGGCGCAAAATGCGTGGATTGTTTCTGTGTCTTCCGCGTCAAATACGCCGTCAGATTTGAGGCAGAAAAGCGCCATCTCTACGATCTGCTGGCGCAGTTCGGGTTTGGCGCGTTGCAGGGTGTTATATGCGGCTTCAAGTCGGGCTTCATCGGCGTGCGGAGCGTAGGCAAGGTTTGCGCCAAACTTCGCGATCATCGCGTTAAACGGTTCAAGTCCCTTTTCGTCTCCACCAAAGCGTTCATAGACGATCGCCGAAAGCACCGTCGCCGCCTCGCCCGCAATGTCGCTCAATTTGCCGTAGATCTCACTCGCCACCTTGCGATCGCCGTGCGCGATTTCGAGCGGATATAGCGCGAGGTATTTGAGGTTGCGCTCAAAAAGCGTTACACGAAAATCAGCGTCGATCAGCTCATTCATCACACGCCGAAAAGCCGCATATTGCGCGGGTGAAAGCAGCTTCAACGAGGGGGCGGCAAGGCAGATCAGGTTGAGGTAATTCGCACGATCAAGCAGCGCCGCCTCCTGCGCAACCCGCTCAAACTGCTCCATCTGCGCCGCAGTGAAAGCCGCTCGCAAGCACGATCGCTGCTTGATCGACACGGCTATATCCGCGTCTAGCAGCAGCGCGAATACGACAAACTGTGCGCCCAATGCGTCCGCAGCACTCACACGCAAAAGCTCTCCGATCGCACCGATCGCCGAGTGCGCCCGATCCAGCTTCTCTGCGTTCAGTTCGCCGATCGAACCGATCTCGCCCAGCACGGCGGCGGTCGTTAGTGCTTGTGTGATCGCTGCACCCGCACCCGCCGCACTCGTCTCACTCACAGTATCAACCGCGCTCGGTTCAGGCGTTATAAACCTGCCGTCCCAACTCGGTTCGATCGCACGAATGCGCTCCTCTAGCGGCGGGTGTGTAGCGAACGACAAAAAGCCGCGAATGCCGCTTGAAAAATACAGGTGGCTAAACTCCGCAGCAGCAGACGCAGAGAGGATCGAACTGCTACCGCCGATCTTTTTGAGTGCACCCGCCAACCCCTGCGGCTCACGCGTAAATTGCACGGCGGAAGCGTCTGCCAGATACTCGCGCTGACGGTTGATCGCGGCTTTGATCGCACTGCCGAAAAACACGCCGAGTGAGCCTATGATCCATAGCGCGATCCCGATGATGGCGGTGTACGCTGCGCCTTTCTTGTTGCTGCGCCGCGACGAGTTCATGAAAATCCGTCCGATCACGCTGATAAATAGTATGCCGTTGAGTACGCCGATCGCCTTGATGTTTAGGCGCATATCGCCGTTGAAAATGTGGCTGAATTCGTGTGCGATCACCCCCTGCAATTCAGCGCGGTTGAGGAGTGTGATCGCGCCGTGCGTAACGCCGATCACCGCATTTTCGTAGCTCGTGCCCGCCGCAAATGCGTTGATCGACTCGTCGGCGAGCAGATAGACCTTCGGCATCGGCACGCTTGAGGCGATCGACATTTCCTCGACGATATTTAGCAGCCGTCTTTCGTGCCGATCGTAGGTCGCGGGCACGATCAACTTGCCGCCAAGCTGCTGCGCAACGGCGCTCGCGTCCTTTGAAAGCTGATAAATTTTGTGCAGGCAACCCGCCGCGATGACGACCAGAGTCGCAACGATAACCCAAAAGTTAAAGTCGCCCGGCGACACCTCAAGCAGACGCGCGGGTGAGATCGCCAAGCTGCCCGCTTCGGACGAATAGAGGATCAAACCGACCAGATACCAGATCGCAAAGCAGATAGCCACGACCGCCGCACCAAATAGCGCGATGAGGAGCTTGGTGTTTTGCCTCGCTTTCGCCTGCCGCTGAAAGAAGTTCATCGCCCTATCGCCCAGCCGCCGTTAGAAGCTCACTTTTGGCGCCGCTTGAATAGCCGCGCTATCTTCAAATATCAGCAACGCGGCGTTTTGTGGGTGTCCGAACGCGCCCGCAAAGAGGTTGTTGGGGAACGACTCGCGCGTGTTGTTGTAGTGCGTGATGGCGTCGTTGTATGCCTGCCGCGCGAACGAAACTTTGTTCTCGGTGCTGGCGATCTCCTCGCTGAGGGCGATCATATTCTGGTTTGCTTTGAGGTCGGGGTAGGCTTCGACGACGACGCTGAGCTTGCCCATTGCGGCGGTTAGGTTCTGCTCCGCTTTGCCCAGAGCCGCGATCGCGCCGCTATTTGCGGGGTTGCTCTTGGCGGCGGCGAGCGAGTCAGAGGCGAGGTTGCGCAGTGCGATCACACTTTCTAGCGTCTCGCGCTCGTGCTTCATATAGCCTTTGACGGTTTCGACCAGATTGGGGATCAGATCGTAGCGGCGTTTAAGCTGAACCTCGATCTGCGCGAATGCATTCGTATAGCCGTTGCGCGCTGTGATCAGGGCGTTGTAGATACCGGCGATATAGAGCGCGAGCAACGCGGCTACTACTAGAATGACGATCAGGGTCATGGAGACTCCTTTGTTTTTCTTGTATTTTAGTCTTTTCACCGTCCTCACTGGTGCTTTTGCGCGGGTACAGTGTCAGCTTCATTCGGCGCTTGGTCACATGCTGTCATTCTTGTGCAAGCCAGCCATTTCGTTGACTCTTTTCGTTTTGCTTAGCATAGCGCGTTAGCGCTATGCTATCTCCTCTTTCGCTAATCAGGTCTAATGGACAAATGTAGTGCTCAAATCCTCAACAAAGCCAGTCTATGACAGTATTCGTTGGGGGTATTTTGAAATGAATGTCAAAAAAAGTGTGTCATTTGTGGTTCAGCAAAGATTA
>BNUO01000027.1 GCA_025997415.1 Campylobacterota bacterium | reverse complement strand
TCCGAATTGTGCCCGTGTTTTTTGAAGTCGCCGTCGACCGTTTTGCAGGCGTTATAGACGATGAAGTCGGGCTTGTAGCCGTCTAGCTCGCCGCGTTCGGGGCGGATAAACATATTGGTTACAAAGTGGTGCTGCCACGCAAGCTCCGAGATGAACCGTACGCTTTTGCGCGTTTTGGCGTTTGCGCCCGTGTAGCCGTCGAAAACATAGAGGTTTTTGCCGCTAAGCTGCTTTTTGGCGAGCGCGAATAGGTCGTCGAACGCCTCTTTGGTCGTTGGCTGATTGACCTTGCCCCACGCAATGTACTTTTGACTTGGATCAGCCTTGACAAAGTACTTGTCTTTGGGGCTGCGCCCTGTGAATTTGCCGGTATCGACAGCCGCCGCGCCGCTTTCTGTGATGACGACCTCGCCGTTTTTCACCTCGTGATCGTATATCTCGTCGTATGAGAGGTTGTGATAAACCTCACCTACAGAATCAAGTCTCAGTGCTTCTGCCCAGTTACTCATTTGCAGTCCTTTCATTTGTGTTTAGCGTAGTGTAGAGATGTTTGTATTAAACTTCCGTTATTTTTTGGGGGCAGGGTATGCAAAAACGGGGATTTTTCCTAACTCACGCGGCAATCAGCGCACATTTCGCGCAAAACAGCAAGGATTTTGTCGTGGAGGAGGTACCGCTGTACGAGGCTTGCGGCAGCGGCGATCACATCTTCGTTCGTATCCGCAAAAAGGGGCTTTCGACTTGGGAAGCGCTCAGCGCGTTTAGCGAGCGAATCGGCGTCAAAAACCGCGACATCGGCTACGCGGGACTGAAAGACAAGCAGGCGATGACCGCTCAAACCATCTCAATGCCCGCCAAATACGAGCAGGCGCTCGCAGGCTTTGACCACCCAAACATCAAGATTTTGGAGATCGCGCGCCACCGCAACAAGCTCAAGATGGGGCATTTGAAGGGCAACCGATTTTTTGTGCGCCTTAAAAAGGTGAGCGCAACCGACGCGGGCAAACTTGAATCGGCGATCAAGGCGGTTGCGGACGCTGGAATGCCCAACTTTTTTGGCTTTCAACGCTTTGGGATCGAGGGCGATAACTACAAGACGGCGCGGGCGTTTTTGGACGGTGAGACGAGGATTCGCGGTCATAAGATGCAGCGATTTTTGCTAAATGCGTTGCAGAGCGAACGGTTTAATGCGTGGCTGAACAAGCGGCTAACCATCTCACATCTAGCGCACAGTTTTGACTGGGGCGCGATCGCAACCGAACTTGACATTGATCGCGCTGAGGCGAAGGCGATCAAAGATCAGACGGGATTTTTTAGGATTCTCGGCGGCGATCTGATGTGCCACTATCCGCACGGAAAGCTCTATTTTGCGGAGGATTTGGCGCGTGAATCGGAGCGTTTTGTCGCAAAAGATGCCGTACCGACAGGACTTTTGAGCGGACACAAGACGATGAGCGCAACAGGTTTTGCCGGTAAGGTTGAAGCGGAGTTTTTTGAGGATATTCCCGCAAGCGGCGATCGCCGTTATGCGTGGGTTTTTCCGCAAGAACTACACGGTAAATATGTGCAGAGCGAAGGACATTTTGAACTTTCGTTTTATCTGCCAAAAGGTAGTTATGCCACAGCGCTGATCGAAGAGCTGATACACGATGAACTCACAATGGAAAAACGGCAAGAGGCGCTATGAAAAAGTTGATGATTATTGCCGATGGAGATGTGGCAAGACGATTTGTTAATCGCGTGTGCGATACCTATTCCGATGTCAATCTTTTTGATATTATCTACTACAATGATTCGATCGAACCCAACGATGCGATCCATTGTCGATTTCACAAATTTGATCCGACAAGTTTTACTAAATTGGAGGCGGTTTTCTCGCACCAAATATATACGGCATATATTGTTATGCGCGAGAAAATCGACATAGAAGCGGTCTATCAAAACTTACGCATTTTGGGTCGCGATCTGATGATCTATGTGTTAGACGACGGCAATTTGGAGTTAAAGGACAGCGATGAACATCTGCGTCGTATTAAATCTGGCGATCTGCTTGCCAATCGGCTGATGACCGTTGTGCCAAATATCCCCGTCAGCGCTCAATATGTCGGGCTGGGACAGGGCGAGATTATCGAAGCAAAAGTGCCGTTTGGAAGCAGTTTTGCCTACCGTCATATCGGCAGCATTGAGCAGAAAAAATGGCAGATCGCGGCGATTTACAGAAACGAAGAGCTGATCTTGCCAAGCAGCGCTTTTTTGCTCCGTCCGGGTGATAATATCGTGCTTGTTGGACAGCCTAGTATTTTGAAAAATATCTACAAGGCGATCAAGATCGAAAGCGGGCAGTTTCCCGCGCCGTTTGGTCGCAATATCTATCTCATTCTCGATCTCTCAAAAAAACGGTTAAATGCCGCCGATGAGATCGACGCGGCGATCAGCCTACATAAACGGATCAAAAATAAAGTACTGTTTATCAAAGTACTCAACCCCGATCATCTGGAGTTATTGGAAAAACTGCGGACGATCAGCAACGGTGATATAATGGTAGATATTTCGTACAAGCAGTTTGATTTTAAGCGCGATTTAACGAGCGAACTTGCAAGACTAAATGTTGGCTTAGTCGTTGTAAGCGATGAAGTTTTTAGCCATAGACACAACCGCGAGATTTTATTTAATACGCGCAGGGCGATCTGGAAACTGGGCGTTGATAGCGTTAAAGAGCTTCGCAAAGCGGGACTACTGCTGACGGCAAACCCCGATCTAGAACAGATCGGTTCGGCAATGTTCGATCTAAGCGCGCAACTTTCGCTTTCGATCCTCATCTTTCCAAGCCGCGTCGATCCCGAAGGCGAAGAGCCTGTACTTGAGCATTTTGAAAATCTTTCGCAGGTGCATACGCGGGCGATCAAAATCTGTAACGGCGAAGAAAATCCCATCTTTGCGCTTCGAAAAGAGGTGGGTGCGCTGCTATTTTTCCCATTCGATCGCACGATGATCGAACGAAGCGTTTTCGATCTGCTCCGACCGCGCAACTCGGAGCGTTTGTGGGCGGTGGTTGCCAACCGCCACCAGCTATTTATCCCAGTTTTAGAGGAGATGAAATGACAATTACGGTCAATCTGCAAAAACATATCAACGACAGCTATGGTATTCATATGCAAGAGCTTGCGCCGCTTGCCTTCAGCGAGAAAGTGGCGATTATCACCAACCCAACCGTCGCCGATTTGCACCTTGAAAAGCTGCTCAAACTCGTAACCGCGCCCAGCGTGAAGGTTGTGAAGATTCCTGACGGCGAGGCGTACAAAACGCTTGAGACGATCGAGACGATTTTGAACGAACTCTTTGAGCAGCGGCTCGATCGCCGCAGTACGCTCATAGCTTTTGGCGGCGGCGTGGTTGGCGATATGACCGGCTTTTGCGCTTCGATCTACCAGCGCGGCATTAACTTTGTACAGATTCCAACGACGCTTTTGGCAATGGTCGATGCCTCTGTGGGCGGCAAAACGGGGATCGACAACAAGTTTGGCAAAAATCTGATCGGCTCGTTTTATCAGCCCAAAGCGGTTTATATCGATCCGTTTTGGCTGAGCACACTACCCGATCGCGAGTTTGGCGCGGGCGTGGCGGAGATCATCAAGATAGCGGTTACGCTTGATGAGGAGTTTTTTTGCTGGCTGGAGAGCGCGGATCTGAAAAACCACGAAGCGATCAAAGAGGCGATCGCAAGGAGTATCGAACTCAAAGCCGACATTGTGGCGCAGGACGAGAAGGAGAGCGGGCTAAGGCAGGTGCTCAACTACGGGCATACCTTCGCCCATGTGATCGAGCTCGAGGGCAATTACACCGAGTTTCTGCACGGCGAGAGTGTGGCGATCGGAATGGTTATGGCAAACAATCTCGCCGTCAATACAGGAAGTTTGTCGCACAAAGACGCGGCGCGGATTAAACATCTCTTGGAAAAATACGATCTGCCTACTAGTTTTTCTACGAGCGATCCAGAGCAGTTTTACGATAGTTTTTTCTTGGACAAAAAGTCGCATAGTGGCAAGATCACCTTTGTGCTCCCGCGCACGATTGGCGATTATGTTTTTGTTGATGATGCAAAAAAAGAGTGGGTTTTAGAAGCGATCAAAGGAGAGTGATGTACCGTCTGGCGCGATTTGGTCTGCTACTGATTTTGTTGGTTTCATCTGCGCTGGGCGTTACGGTTGATCCATCGGTAGAGAGCGAACTTGCCGAAGTGCGGGAGCAGATCAAACGGCAAAACCAGCGAATCGGTGCGGGCAATGCGTGGATCACGCTCTATCAAGATCAGAAGGATTATCTAGCGCTTCAGGCGGAAAAGGCGCAGATCGAACGAGAGATGAAAACGCTTGCCCCAAAGCGCGACAACGCTTCTAGACAGCAGTTAGCGCTTCTTGAAGAGCGATCGCTGATTTTGCAGACGCGGCTGACGCTGCTGGGCGAAGGAGGTTCGCCGCACGAAGCGTATGCGCGGGTTGAGCCGATCGAAGAACCGGGTGAGGTGCGAAATCCGTTTGCGATCGTCTATGCGCTCACCTATTTGCACGATACGGGGCGGCAGATCAAAGAGCACCAAAACCGCTTGGATGTACTCAAGCAGACGATCGCCATAGAGCAGGAACTCTTTGCGCTCTACGAACGGCAGATCGCGCTTGAGAGCGTACTGGGGCAGCAGCTTAGCTTTGGCGCGCTCAACGATACGCATATGTTGATTGCGGCGCTTGGCAACACGGCGGAGGTTTTTACAACCGCGTTAAGCGTGCAAGAAAAGCGCTTTGCCGCGTTTGAAGAGAAGACGAGATCGCAGATCGAAAACGAGCTGGTCAATCTCGTAACGATCGTCATTGCGATCACCGTGATCTTGGCGCTTGGATTTTTGATCAAACTCATCATTCGGCGGACGGTTAGCGACACGAACAGGCAGTTTGGCATTGCCCGCGCGATCAACATCGCCTCGTTTTCGCTGATCCTCTTTATCCTGCTGTTTAACTACATCAACAACATCGGCTATTTTGTAACCGTACTGGGCTTTATCTCGGCGGGTATTGCGATCGCGATGAAGGATTGGTTTATGTCGCTGCTGGGCTGGAGCGTGATCGTCTTTGGCGGCTCTATGCATGTGGGCGATCGTATTCGCGTGGTGCTTGATGGCGAAGTGGTTGTGGCTGATGTACTAGAGATCGGGCTGACGCGCGTTATGCTCTTTGAAGATGTAACGCTGGCAACCTTCGATCAAAACCGTCGCGCAGGACGGATTATCCACATTCCCAACAACTACATCTTTACGCATATGATCCAAAACTACACCTACAACGAAATGCAGACCGTTTGGGACGGAATTGACATTGTGATCACCTTCGATAGCAACCACAAAAAAGCGCAGAAGCTCGCAAAAGAGATCGCCACAAAACATGCCATCGGCTACACCGATCTAACGCGCAAACACTACGCAAATCTTCGCGCGGGTTACAATATGCGGGCTGTAGGCGTTGAGCCGCGCGTCTTTACCTTCGCCTGCCCATACGGTATGAAGGTCAGTATCTGGTATCTGACGAACTCCTACGCAACGCTATCTCTTAGAAGCGTGATCTGCCAAGAGGTGATCGAAGCGTTTAGCAACACCGAAAATATCAAGATCGCATACCCAACCTACGCGGTTGGCGCTGCCGACGAACGCCGCTTCGCCCCACCGATCGACATCAAAACAGCGAGCCTGTTTGAAACCAGCTAAACGCATCCTTTCTCATTGCGAACACCCCCCTCTGTCATTGCGGGCTTGACCCGCAATCCCATTGTCATTCTGAGTCATAGCCGAAGAATCTCTACTTCGCCCAGAATGACAAGGTATTTCATTGTATTATCCCGCGTATCTTTGCATTGTTAGAGGATTTTAGCTTGAGGACTTTATATGATCCGCCTATCGCCGTTCGCCGCGCAAGCAAGCAAGCAAGCAAGCAAGCAAGCAAGCAAGCAAGCAAAAATTACTTTATTTAACTAGTTATTATAGCACAACTTCCCTTAAACTAACACACCGATCGACCAATACAGCACAACGCAGTTATTCCCGTCATTGCGGGCTTGACCCGCAATCCCGCTCAATTGTCATTCAAAGACACAGCCCCCCTGCCATTCTGAACGAAGTGAAGAATCTCAAAGACCAACTGAGATTCTTCGTCGCTCCGCTCCTCAGAATGACATTTGCTCGTCATTGCGATCAACACACTCGCATATTTTCTTTCAACTTCGCCCTCACCCCAACACAAGGAGGCGAAGCGTAGGTGAATAATCCACAACCAACACTTAGATCCCAAGTTTCCCATAAGGGCTGAACAGATGATTTTCAAAGGAGAAACAATGCGTAACATAGTTAAAACAGTTTTGCTAACCATACTGGTTAGCTTATTTGTAGGCTGCGGCGATGGAGGAGGCGGTGGCAGTAGTTCAAGTGGTGGTGAATCTATCACGATCAAAGGTAAGGTAGGTGCGGCAGAGTTTATCGCTTCAACAGATGGTGCAAGCGCAAGCTCAGCCTCAACACTATCCGCAGATGCAACCACAAGTGAAGCAGTTGTTCAAGCAGCTTCAACTTCTACCCTTACAGGTAGGATCAACACAGGTACCGATACATTGGCACTAAGTGGTTTCTACGATAGCGCAACCAAAACCTTTTCGATCGCGGCAACCGCAGAAGGCATTCAGATCGAAATCAGCGGATCGTATAGTGGAAGTGGAACGATCACATCGGCTACTGCAGAAGGCGCGATCAGCGGAAGCGTCAGCGACGCAGAAAGCGTAACCGTCAAGATCGACGCTCCCGCCACCAAACCACCGCTAACAGGTGATAAGGCAGGGATTCCGATTGGAATGCAAGGGGTGTGGTATCAGCAAGATGATGTTAAGTGGTCTATCGGAGCCTTCTCGTTGGATGTAAAAGGTTCTGGAGTCTATCGTGTAGAGGAATTCAGCGGAGTTACACCCTCAAAAGTAACTCGTGCGATCTACAAGAGAGTAGGAGTAAATAAATATGCGCCTGTCAGCTTTGAGCTAAGTGGCAGTTCGCTAATCCTCAAAACCATCGAAGAGGTTGATAGTATAGAGGCAGCGCGTGGTGCAACATTAGGGATAACAAGAAATCTGACACGCACGCCCAAATCAAGTGGCGGCGGTGATGGTGGATCTGCCGATTTTACACAAATCAGTTCGATCCCGTCAGAGTTTCAGGGAGGCTGGAGCAACGATAGCGAATTTCGACAAATCGATGATGGTGCAGATTTTGAATGGATCGGCAAGGATAGTAAGGGTGTCGTGCGCGCAATCGCAATGCTATCAAAAGGCGGTGATCAATACAGACCATACAATTTCACCCTTAATTCTGCTAAAACGCAATTGACAATACGGGAGATGAAAAAAACGACAACCTTGGATGCGGCAAAAACACAAACAGCCGAGGATAAGAATGTTTTGGTTTTAACCAAGGAATGGTGAAAGTTGTGCGCTCACCCGCACACAGACAGCAGTACGAGGCAATACAATCCGCCGTGAGGCGACTACAAACAGAAAGGTTTCAAATGAGCAAGATAGAAGAAGCGATCGCAGTTGTAGATGGAAGCTACAATAAAGAAACGCAGTTTTATTCGTATGGCGTTGTTATATCCTCGCTAGATGGCACAGAGCTGACAGCATTCAGCGGCAGAGAGAAAGACGAAACAAATGAATGGCAAATTCCAGGGGAGCTTTTAAGTGCGACAAAAGCAATAGAATGGGCGCATATAAAGGGTTATCGCAAGATACTGATCAGGCACGATTACGATGGAATCGAAAAATTTGCAACGGGTGAAAACGAGGCAAAAGGTTCTTCCTCTACAAAATATGTGCAATTTTTGGCAAAACTTAAACCAGAAATTATATTTCATACGAACACGCCAGCGAGAAAGAGATTGAACCAGCGCACGATTTGGCAAGACAGGCTTTAGGCAAGCAATAGGTGTCTATCTTTTCCCGTTATTGCGAACTTGATCCAATCCCTCGTTATTGCGGCAAGGGCAGATCGCCGTAACTAAGATGAGATACTTCGCTAACGCTCAGTATGACAGAGGGGGCGACCCAGAACGACATTGGAAAGTAATTGTCATTCTGAAGGAGCGGAGCGACTGAAGAATCTAGTGTTTGATGAGATACTTCGCTAACGCTCAGTATGACAGGGACTGGATTCTTCGGCTACGCCTCAGAATGACAAGGTTGCTTCGCTCAGTATGACAAGAGGGGCAGTTTCCAAAATGACAACGGAATGCTTAGCCTAACAAAGACCCCCTCCCCTCGCGTTTGAGGGGGGATTTGAAAATGAAGATTAAAAAGCTCGTTTGAGCAACGCTTCAATTCGCAAAATGGTGATAATGCTCTCTTCGCGTTTGCCAACTCCGTAGATGTGATTTTCTTCGCTCTCCATGCCCTCTGGCGCAGGATCAATGTCGGACTCTTTGAGGCGGGTTGCTTCGGTGAGTTTGTCGATCACAAAGCCGCTGACCTGATTTTTGTTTTGAATGACGATAAAGCGAGTCTCTTCGGTATAGACCGACTTCTGCCCGCTAAACTTGCTGCGAAGGTCGATAAGCGGTAGGACATTGCCGCGCAGGTTGAAAACGCCCAAAACATAGTTCGGCGTCGATGGTACGCGAGTCGCTTCGATCGGCTTGATGATCTCTTGGATCGAGAGGATCGGCACGGCAAACTCCTCGTCATCAACCATAAAGCAGACGAGTTGGACAACCCCTTCGTCGTGCTTGGACGGCTCACTCGCTTCTCGTTTCTGTTTTGCCTGATTTTTCAGGACTTGTTGTAGTTGATCGGTGCCGCTCATGCTGATTTCTCCACATTAAAATTGATGTTTCGCTTGACGACATTCATCAGATATTCTGGCGAATACGGCTTCGTGATGTACTCGGTCATACCCACCTCTACGCCGCGCATACGGTCAGTCTTGCCCGCCCGCGATGTAACGGCAACGAGTGGCAGCGACTTGAAACGGCTGTATTTGCGAATCTCGCTTGCCAGCGTGTAGCCGTCCATTCGCGGCATTTCGATGTCGATGAGGCAGGCGTCAAACTCGTGTTCGCCCGCCTTGATGATCCCCAGCGCTTCAACACCGTCGTTTGCTTCAACCAGCGTTACGCCAAGCGGCGAGATCGACTGGCGCATAATCGTGCGATCGGTCTTGGAGTCATCGACGATCAAAATCTTGTAATCCGATGGCGTGGCTTTGACATGCTTGGCTTTGACCTTGCCGGCGGCTTTTTGCGAAACGGTTGTCGTTTTGGTCTTTTTCGCCATTTTCATCAGCGCCGCAACATCGGCGATCAGCGTTACGCGCCCATCGCCGCGAACCGTTGCGCCCGCGATTCCTTCAATGCCTTGCAGGTATTCGCCCAGCGATTTGATCACGATTTCTTCCTGCCCAACCAGCGCGTCAACGATCAGCCCAAGTTTGCTTTCGGCAAGTCCAAGCACAACGACATAGGTGTTATCGCCGCTGTCCATCACCTGTTCAACGCCGAAAATATCGGAGAGTTTGGCTAGGCTCAAAACTTCATCGCGCAGGCGCATAACCGATCGCCCCTCAACGCTAAATATCTCATCGCCACTAATTCGCACGGTTTCCAAAACGGAGCTAAGCGGGATCGCATAGTACTCCTCTTGTGCGCCAACCATCAGCGACTGAATGATCGCGAGTGTCAGCGGGATTTTGAGTTTAATGACCGTGCCCTTGCCCAGTTCGGAATCGACCTCAATGATGCCGTTTAGCTTTTCGATATTGGTTTTGACAACATCCATACCAACGCCGCGTCCAGAGACATTTGTAACCTTCGCCGCGGTTGAAAGTCCCGCTTTGAAGATCAGCGCAAACGCCTCTTTTTGAGACATATTGTCCGCCTCTTTTTCGCCAATCAGCCCCTTTTCGAGCGCTTTTGACTTGAGCTGTTCAGGATCTAGCCCCTTGCCGTCGTCGGCGATCTCAACGACAATGCTATTGCCTTCGTTGTACGCTTTGAGTTCAACCTTGCCCGTTTCGGGTTTGCCCTTTGCGATACGATCGGCGGGCATTTCCACGCCGTGATCGGCGGAGTTTCTGATGATATGCACTAACGGATCGCCGATGATTTCAACGATCGACTTGTCCATTTCCGTCTCTTCGCCGCTGATTTGCAGATCGATCTTTTTGCCAAGCTCTCTGGCGAGGTCGCGGATCATTCGCGGAAACTTGTTGAACACCTTGCCGATCACAAGCATTCTCGTCTTCATCACAGCCGTTTGTAGATCGGTCGTAACCATTGAAACGGCGCTAACGACTTGGTTTAACTCCTCCAAAAACTTCTCGCCCTCGTAGCGCTCTTCCACATCGTTGTAGATTTTGAGCAGGCGGTTTTTGCCCAGCACTAGTTCGCCCACGAGGTTCATCAGATGATCAAGGCGATTGACATCGACGCGGATCGTCTGCTCCATAACGGTTGCTTCGTTGGGAGCGGCTTCGCCCTTTTTTGCGGGCGCTTCAGCAGGGTGCGCTGCGGCAGAAGCCGTAGGCGGTGTGGGCGTTTCCGACGAAGCGGCTTTCGATTCAGACGCAGGAGCGGCTGGCGCGGCTGTGGTTGCTTTTGCTTCGCGGCGCTGCTTGTCTTCCTCTTGGCGAAGCGCAAGCAGTCGCGCGATCTCGTCTTCGACCTCTTTGTCGCTTAGTTTAGAGTAATCAACATCCGACGCGTTTGTGCTTGCCGCCTCCGCATCTTCTGACGGCGCGGCTGGGGCGGGCGGCGGTGTGGGCGTTGCGGGTGCGCTGACGCTTGCAGGGTCTTGACCCTTGCTGATCGCATCAAGTTTTGCCACGATCGTCGCTATGTCAATGCCTGAATCCGTGTCGTTGCCCGTGTCGCGGATCTTGACCAGAAGCGACTTCATCGCATCGATCGAAGCGAGCACGACATCCATCACGCTTGCATTGATCTTGAGTTCGCCCCTTCGCGCCAAGTTGAGTACATCTTCCATATGGTGCGTCAGGTGCGTCAGCTCATCGAAGTTCAGAAACGATGACGAACCTTTGATCGTGTGCGCAACGCGGAAAATGCCGTTGAGGAGTTCAAGATCGTCGGGGCGCGTTTCAAGCTCAACCAGATCTTGGTCAAGCTTTTCGATCATCTCAAACGCCTCGACAAGGAAATCTTGTGTGAGTTCTTGCAGTTCATCCATCGCCTATCCTTGCTTGTTGGTTGTTGGTTTAATGTGGCTTTTGATCACGCGGCTAATTTCAGGTACAAATAGGTTCGCGTCAAACTTGACGAGATAGCCTTCGCCGCCCGCCTCTGCGCCCCTCGTGCCGCTAAAGGCATCGCTGATGGAGGAGTTGAAGATGACGGGAATCTCTTTGAGGCGCGGATCGTCTTTGACATGCGCGGCAAAGTGAAAGCCGTCCATTCGCGGCATTTCGACATCGGAGACGATCACGCGCAGTTCGTTGGTGATATTCTCGCCGAATGTCTGGTAAAGCCCGTTGAGTTTTTCGAGCGCGTCTGAGCCATCGACAGCTTCATAGACGCGCAGCCCCATCTTTTCGAGCGTGGTTTTGACGATCTTTCGCGCGGTTGCGCTGTCGTCAATGACCATTGCAGAGCCTGTAAAATGCTCAATTTCTGTGGTAACTTCGACTGTCGGATTGTAGAGTCCAATATCTTTAACAATGCTTTCAAAATCCAATATGAGCAGCACGCTGTCGTTTTCGATCTTTGTAACGCCCGTAACCTTTGAGTGATCCAGTCCCGCTTCGTCAGTGCCGCCCGAAAATGTCGCCGGCTCTATGTCTTCCCAGTTGATACGACGAATCCGCTTTGCCTCGCTGACGATAAAGCCGACGAGTACTTTGCTAAACTCTGCGATCACGACGCGGGATTTTTGACGATCTTTTTCCGGAATGATGATACGCATCCATTTTGCTAGATTGACCACAGGGATCACAACGCCGCGCAGATCGAAAATGCCTTCAATGTATTCGGGAGCGCCGGGGAGTTCTGTGAGTTTCGGGATCTTGATGATCTCACGAACTTTGGCGACATTTACGCCGTAAATGCCCTCATAAACCCTCTCACCAACCTGCTTGAAGATACGAAAATCCACAAGCTCCATCTCGTTTGACCCGGTTTTAAGTACCGAACTTTTTGTACTCGTTGCGCCTGCCATTTATGTCTCCCACTTCATTTTGCACAAAGTCAAACCTTCATCTGACGATTTTATCTGAACGAAACTTTGCCCGCAGGCAAAAGCGCCTACATTGTAGTAGTGTGCGCCGCCCATTTCAAAATCACATCCTTGATGAAAGTGTCCTTCGACCAATATATCGGCTTTTTTGCACAACTGGCTAAGCTGCGCCGCGCGTTTTTGCGCGAAATCTTTGATCTCGTATGAAAATGTCTTCTTATGCGCCCGTTTGAATATGGCGTGAAATAGCCAACCGTTGATGAAATTAAACGAGAGAATATGGACTAAAAAAATCACGAATCGATGGCGCACAATATGCGTGTAGATGATATAACGAAGACGAACGCGAATATCGCCATGCAAAAGCGCGATTTTTTTGTCGTTTAACAGACCATACAGCGGCTGATCGGATCGTCTGATAATTTTTACGCGATCATCAAAAATACCTTCAAGAAAAAAGTCATGATTGCCCTCAAAATAATAGACTTCAATCTGCGCGTTTGCAATACGATCGATCGCGTCTATGAGATCGCGGTTTTGCCCGATTAGCATTGGAAATCCACTAACGAGCAGTTCGGAAATATCGCCCAGCAAAAAGAGCTGTTTCGTCTCTATCTTACGATCGGCGATCGCGTTTAACAGTCCGACAATATCTGTTCGCCCAAGCGGGTTATAGTGCGAATCGGCGATGAGTATTGCCCCCTCGCCGATCGTGATAACAGACGCTTTAGACACCGTGCGCCAGCTGCGGAAGCGAAGCCGATGGATCGCAGCCAAACATTAGATTTGCGTTTGCGATCGCGGAGCTTGAAGCGCCTCGCAACAGATTGTCGATCGCCGTTTGCACAAAGAGCGTTTCGCCGTCTTTGATCGCAAAAATATCGGCAAAATGCGTACCCGCTACAAACTTAATCTGTACGCTATCGTTTCGCACGCGCACAAATTGATTGTCCTTGTAAAACTCTCGTAATCGTTCTGTCGGATTTTCTAGCGGTTTTTTTAGTTTAATATATACGCTTGCAAGCATTCCGCGAGTGATCGGTAGTAGATGTGGCACAAACACCACTTGTACGGCACGATCTAATGCTATTGCCGCTTTTTCACGAATCTCTGGCGCGTGTCTGTGCGTGATCGGCGAATAGGTAAAACAGTTTTCATTAACCGTTACAAAATGCGTGCGCTCAATACACGCTTTTCCCGCGCCCGAAACGCCGCTTTTTGCGTCAATGATAATCGGTTGATCTGTATCAATATATTCGGCAAATGGCAGGATCGCCAGTAGTGAAGCGGTTGGATAGCAACCGGGATTTGCGATCAGCCTCGCGTTTGCGATCGCCTGTGCGCCCACAAGTTCGGGCAGTCCATAGACCGCGTGGGCGAGGTTCGCCGTGTCCTCGTGTGCGCCGCCGTATGCCGCTTCATAGGTTTGCGCCGCCAAACGGTAGTCGGCGGATAGATCGACCACCTTCACGCCGCGCCCCAAGAGTTGTTTTGCGATCGTTGTCGCCTGCTTGTGCGGCACGGCGAGGAAAGCAAGCTGCGCCTCGTTTGCAATGCGATCGATCTCGCTTTTTTCGACCTTACGCGAGTAGATTTTTTCCAGCATTGGGTGCAGAGCGGCGATCTCCGCCCCGCCCTCGCTGCCGCCCAAAAACGCGATCTCAAAACACGGGTGATTTAGCAGCATTTTGATCAGCTCTAACCCCGTAAATCCGCTCGCCCCAATCACCGCAACACGCACTTTGCTCATTTTGTACCACTCCGAAAGCGAAATATGTCGGCAGATTAGCATATATTTGGTGATCTCCGCACCTGTCATATTCAGTCGCTCCGCTCCTTCAGAATGACAAGGCGAAGGCAAGAGCGTTCGACTGTTTCATACGATTTTGATTATAGTTCGCCATCAAATAAACGGAACGAATATGCTAAATATCGCACTGGTTGGAGTAGGCACGGTTGGTGGGGCGGTCGCTGACATCTTGGAGAAAAACCGCGCACTGATCACCGCACGAGCGGGCAAGAATATCCGTGTCGTCAAAGGTGTCGTCAAAAACGCTACGCGGCAGCGGGGCGATCTAGGCTTCCCACTTACAACCGATTACCGCGAAGTCGTCGAAGACCCCGCGATCGATGTTGTCGTCGAACTAATGGGCGGCGTGGATAAAGCGTTTGAGATCGTAAGCGCCGCGCTGCGGAACAAAAAAGCGGTCGTTACGGCGAACAAAGCGATGCTTGCCTACCACCGCTACGAGCTTGAGGAGCTTGCGCGCGATCTGCCGTTTATGTACGAGGCGAGCGTCGCGGGCGGCATTCCGATTATCCGCGCACTCCGAGACGGGCTATGCGCCAACCACATCGAGAGCATTCGCGGTGTCATCAACGGCACTTGCAACTATATGCTTACCCGCATGTTCGACAAGCGCGTTTCGTTCGATCAGGCGCTCAAAGAGGCGCAGGGGCTGGGTTACGCCGAAGCTGATCCGACATTTGACATCGGCGGATTTGACGCGGCGCACAAACTACTGATCCTCGCAAGTCTCGCCTACGGAATCGACGCGAAACCCAACGATATTTTGATCGAAGGGATTGGGCATTTAACCGACGAGGACATCGCCTTTGCCGAAGAGTTTGGCTACACGATCAAAAGCCTTGCGATCGCCAAAAAGGTCGGTAGCAAAGTGAGTTTGCGCGTACATCCTGCGCTGATTACCAAAAAAGAGGTGATCGCAAAAGTCGAAGGGGTGATGAACGGCGTAGCGGTCGTGGGCGACAAGGTTGGTGAGACCTTTTACTACGGCGCGGGCGCGGGCGGCGAGGCGACTGCCAGCTCGGTGATCGCCGATCTAATTGCGATCGCGCGAGGCGAAACAACGCCGATGTTAGGCTTTTCGTACGGCTTTGACAGCCAGCTCACGCTTGCGGCAAAGGACGACATCACCAGCAAGTACTACATCAGGATTTTGGTTGAAGATGTGGCGGGCGTGCTGGCGCAAACGGCGGCGGTGCTGGCGAAAAACAACATCTCGATCGAAACGGTTTTACAGCGCAAAAAACGGGTCAAAAAGGAGTGGGCAAACCTGCTTCTTTCCACCCACATCGCCCGTGAAACCGACCTGATCGGCGCACTTCACGAGATCGCCGAACTTGGATTTGTCAAAGCGCCGCCGGCAATGATTCGCATAGAAAGTTAAACAAAAAAGCCGATGGCAACGATCTGCGCGTACTGCGGCACGGGCTGCGAGATCGTAGCCAGCGTAGAGCGCAACACGATTTTGGCGATCGACGGCGATCCAAGCGGCGCAGTTTCAAAGGGCAAATTGTGCGTCAAAGGGCGTTTCGGATTTGACTTTGTCGCATCGCCTTCGCGGATCACGGGCGCTAGGATCAGGCGCAGTTTCATCGACAAAAACCGCGATCGTATGCCCGCCGCGATCGTGGATAAACTCTTTTTGCTCACCCCGCTCGATCACGACTTTTTCGCCGCCGACACCGACATTGCGATCGCCACCGCCGCGTGGAAAACGGGTGAGATTTTGCGCGAGTTTGGCGCTAAGAGCTTCGGCTGTATCGGCGGGGCGCGGACAAGCTGCGAAAGCGCGTACTTTTTTCAGAAATTCGCCCGCGAGATCATCGGCACGCCGCACATTGACAACTGCGCGCGCGTCTGCCATTCGCCGAGCCTTGAGGGGCTTAGCCGCACGCTGGGGCGCGGCGCGGCAAGCAATCCGTTTGAGGACATTTTCGCCGCCGAACTGATCGTCGTGATCGGCTCAAACACCACCGAAGCGCACCCGATCGTGGGGCTGAAAATCCTCGAAGCCGCGAGGCGAGGCGCGACTTTAGCCGTGATCGACACACGCACGATCACGCTCTCAAAAACTGCGCAATTTAAGCTGACGATCCCGTATGAGACCAACCTTCTGGCGCTAAACGCGATGGCAAAAACGATCGCTCTTGAAGGGCTGTTTGACGCTTCGTTTATCGCCGAACGCACGGAAAACTTTGACGACTATCTAGCCGCGATCGGCGGGTTTATGGGCGCGGAGATCTTTCGCGGCGTTGCGGGCTACGAACAGCTTGCGGACGATCTGCCAAAGCTGGCGCGGCTGATCGCAACAAAACGGACACTTTTTGTCTGGGGGCTTGGCGTAACCGAGCAGATCGACGGCAGCGACACCGTTAGCGCGATCGCAAATCTTGCGCTTTTGAGCGGCAACATCGGCAAGCGCGGCGCAGGCGTAATGCCGCTTCGTGGGCAGAACAATGTACAGGGCGCGTGCGATATGGGCGTGTTGCCCTACTATGGCGTGGGGTACAGTGCGCCGCAAGAGATCGGGCTGACAACGCCGCAGATGATCGACGCTGCGCTTGGCGGCGAGATTCGCGCGATCTTCAATATGGGCGAGGATATTGCGCACATTCACCCCAACCAAAACAAGGTGAGCGAGGCGCTCTCAAAGCTCGATTTTCTCTGCGTTTGCGAGCTGTTTATGAGCCGAATCGCCTCCAAAGCCGACATTGTAATCGGCGTGAAAAGCGCGTACGAAAAACAGGGCGTGTATATCAACGCGGAGCGGCGCGTGAGGCTTAGCCAGCCGCTGACAAGCTCCAAAGAGTTGGACGACTGGGAGTTGTTTGCCGCGATCGCTAGGGAGCTTGGACACCGCGTGCCCGCTTCGAGCGAAGATATTTGGCGCGAGGTTACCAAGTCGTCTCCGCAGTACTTTGGAGATATGTCGTATGACGCGCTTGCGGTGGCGGGCGCAAACGGGATCTGCTGGCAGGGCGAGCGGCTCTACGAAGATCGGTTTGCAACGCCTAGCGGTTTGGCGCGGTTTTATCACGCTGCGTGGCAGGCGCGTGGGCAGATGGCGGCGGCGTTGTCGCATAGCGCAGACGGTCAGAGCAAGGTTTTCTACCTCACAACGGGGCGCGTTTTGGAGCAGTACAACAACGGTGCGCAGACAAACGAAACGCCGCGTCTTGCCGCTAAGCGAGACGAGGACATTGTACTCATCTCGCCCGCCGATGCCGCCGCGCTGGATTTGGGGCGGCGTTACGAGCTTGTCAGCGCATACGGACGATCGGCGGCGCTAAAGTTTAGAGCAAGCGATACAATCGCCGAAGGTACGCTTTTTTGCAGTTTTCACCATGCGCGAAGCCGCATTAACTACCTCTTTGGCGACGAATGCGATCCGCACACGCACACCCCCCGCTTCAAAGCGATCGAAGTGGCGATCGAGGTAGATGAAGAGATTTAAGGTGCTTGACAAAATAGACCTTGACTGCCGTGCGGCTGAATCGCAACTTAAACTCATCTTCGCTAAAGGTTTGCTTAAATTCAGCAAACTCTCAGGTTGCATTGCTACAATTCGCGCTTCAAAAATGAAAAGGAATCCCCATGAGTAAGCTCACAGTCAGCCTAAACGCTGCCACAGCGCAGCGCGATTGGCTCCTGATCGACGCCAAAGACAAACCGTTTGGTCGTCTAATCGGCGAGATCGCAGTCAAGTTGCGCGGCAAACACAAACCCGGCTTCACCCCACATGTCGATTGCGGCGATTTTGTCGTTGTGATCAACGCTTCTGAAGTGCGCCTAAGCAAAGAGCACAAGCTGGACAAAGAGTACCACCACCACACGGGCTACACGGGTCATGTCAAATCCGAAAAAACGGGCGAACTTTTGACGCACAACCCCGAAAAGCTCTTCAAACTCGCAACTCGCGGCATGCTTCCCAAAAACCACCTAGGGCGCGAAATGCTCAAAAAGCTAAAGGTTTATGCCGGCAGCGAACACCCACACACCGCACAAATAAAGGCATAACCGATGGCAAACAAAGCTAACAACAAAATCTACGCAACAGGCAAGCGCAAAACCGCGATCGCCAAAGTTTGGCTCGTTCCGGGCACGGGCAAACTGCTTGTCAATGGTCTCAACCTCGACACATGGCTAGGCGGACACGAGGCGATCAAAATGCGCGTGCTGCAACCATTGCGACTAACCAAGCAAGAATCCGCCGTTGATATTGTCGCTTCCACGCTTGGCGGCGGCTATTCGGCACAGGCGGACGCACTGCGGCACGGCATCTCCAAAGCGCTCACGCTCTTTGAAGGCACATTCCGCGCAACGCTGAAACCGCACAGCCTGCTCACCCGCGACTCCCGCGTGGTCGAACGCAAAAAATACGGCAAACACAAAGCGCGCCGATCGCCGCAGTTCTCCAAACGATAACCGATTTTCGCTCCTCTTTCACTTTTGGCAGTCCGCACGGGCTGCCTCAACGCACTCCTGCTCATATGCTAGAATAGAAATGTAAGTTCGCGCATATGAAGTAAGCAACTATTTTTGATAGCAGAGGTGGTTATGGCTGATATTGACGATGAAATCCTGTTTGCAGAAGAAGAGCCCACTCCCAAGCCGCTCATCAATCGAAAACCGTGGAAGATTATGATCGTTGATGATGAGCCTGAGATACACACGATCACCCGTTTGGCGCTTGCGGGCTTTGAGTTTGACGGGCGAGAGCTTGAGTTTATCAGCGCGTACAGCGGCAAAGAGGCTTGCGAACTGATCGTAAAGCACCCCGATACTGCGATGATGCTCTTAGATGTGATGATGGAAACGGACGATGCGGGGCTGGAGGTGGTCAAGTTTATCCGCGAAGTTCAGTACAACCGCCTCGTGCGGATTGTCTTGCGAACGGGTCAGGCGGGGCAGTTTCCAGAACACAAAGTCGTGCTTGAGTACGACATCAACGACTACAAAACCAAAACCGAACTCACCGCGCAAAAGCTCTTTACCGTTGTTGTCAGTTCGCTTCGCACATACATCGACATTGAGATCATTATGCGCAACAAACGGGGGCTGGAAAAGATTGTCGGCGCGTCGGTTTCCATCTTTAGAATGCAGTCGATCGAACAGTTTGTACAGGGCGTGCTAATGCAGATTACCTCGATTATGCGGCTTGGAATGAACTCGTTTTGCGGATCGGGCGTGCTTGCCAGCGGCGCGTCCGTCGTCAATGACAAAGAGTTTTGCATTGTCGCAGGCACAGGAGCGTATGAACGCCTTGCGATGACGCCGATTAGCTATCTGCTGCCCGAAGATGTACGCGAAGATGTGAAACGCACAATCATCGCGCGATCAAGCCTCTTTCTTGACGACAGAATCATCATGTATTTTTGCGGCACACAGCGCAGCAATGTCATCTATCTTGAGTGCAAACGCAAACTCGACAGCTCCGATCACGATCTGCTCAACATCTTCTGTTCAAATGTCGCCGTTGTTTTTGACAACATCACGCTCACCGATGAACTTGAAAAGACCAAAAAAGAGATTGTCGAACGAATCGGCGCGATTGCCGAAACTCGCTCGCAGGAGTCGTCCAAGCATGTCAGGCGCGTCGCGGAGTACTGCTATCTGCTCGCAAAAGCGCTGGGCATTGAAGAAAACGAAGCGTTGATGATCAAAGAAGCCGCGCCAATGCACGACATCGGCAAGGTTGCGATCAGCGATAGCATTCTCAACAAACCCTCAAAGCTCACCGACGATGAGTTTAGAGAGATGAAAGCGCACGCCAAATTCGGTCGTGATGTACTGGGCGGATCGGGCAGCAAACTACTCGATATGGCGGCTGTGATCGCCTATGAACACCACGAACGATTTGACGGCAAAGGCTATCCGCGCGGACTCAAAGCGCACGAGATTCACATCTACGCTCGGATCGCGGCGATCGCAGATGTGTTTGATGTACTCGGCACAAAACGCTGCTACAAAGAGGCGTGGAGTCTGGACAAATGCTTTGAGTATCTGCGAGAGCAGAGGGGTACGCAGTTTGATCCAAAACTCGTCGATCTGTTCTTGAAACAAAAAGAGAAAGCTGTAGAGATCCACCACAAATTTGCCGATTAAATTGGAGGAAAAATGATCGAGGCAAAGTTTGCAAAAAGCACAAATCTAAATGCGCAAGAGGCGATCAAAGAGGTCTCCGCGCAGATCAACGGCGATGATCTAAGCGTTGTGATGGTTTTTTGTACGCACGAGTACGATCTAGTTGCGCTTGGAAAGGCGCTTGAAGCGACATTTAACGCGCCGATCATCGGCTGCACGACAATGGGCGAACTGCTTGGCAGCGATGGATATATGCAAAACTCGCTCGTCTGCGCTTCGATCAAATCGCCCGATCTCAAAGTCAGCCCGATCTTCATCGAAAACCTAAACGAGTTTGCGCAAACCGAAAATCCCAAAGAGCTAAACGATCTTGCCAAAGCCGACAAAAACAAAAACTTTATGATGCTCTTGATCGATGGACTTTCCGCGATGGAAGAGCGAGTGCTTTCAAGGATCACCGAAACGGTTAAAGGCGTTCAACTCATAGGCGCGTCCGCTGGCGATGGACTGCGTATGGAGAACACATTTGTCTATTTTGATGGCGAGTTTCACCGCAGTGCCGCAGTACTGGCGCACTTTCAAACCGATCTTCCGTTTGGCTTTTTCCACATTCATCACTTTGAGCCGACCGATGTGCGCATTGTGATTACCGCTATGAACGAGGCTACAAGAACCGTTTTTGAGATCAACGGTCTGCCCGCCGCCGAAGAGTACGCGAGAACTCTTGGCGTTACGGTCGATGGGCTTACCCGCGAACTGTACTCGGCAAATCCTCTGTTGCTGCGAGTCGGCGGCAGGTACTTTGCTAGATCGATTAAAACGATCAACCCTGATGGCAGCATAACCTTTTTGTGCGCGCTCGATCGCGGGCTGGTGATGACGCTGGGGCGGACAAAGGCGATCATCGAAAACCTCAAAAATGAGCTTGCGCATATCAAAGCAACGATCCCCAATCTCGCGTTTATCTTCGGCAGCGACTGCGGGTTAAGGCGCGTTGAGGTCAGCGATCTCGGCTTACAACAAGAGGCGAAAGAGGCTATTAGCGGCTATCCGTTTATCGGCTTTAGCACCTACGGCGAACAACTGGGAGGCATACATATGAACCACACGCTAATCGCGCTTGCTTTTGGGGATAAAGAGTGAGCGAGGAGCTGCTAAAACAGCGGATCACCGCGCTGGAAAAGATGTGCAATGCGCTAATGGATCGCGTAGAGCACTCCACCGATTCGATCGGCAACGACTACGCGCTTTTTGAGCACAGCATCGTGCTGCAAAACAGCGTCAATGAGAAGACCAAAGAGCTTGAAGCGCGCAACATTGAGCTTCACAAGGCGCTCGATAACCTCCAAGACGCAACCGATCAGATGATCCAGAGCGAGAAACTAGCCGCGCTTGGATCGCTTGTGGCGGGCATAGCGCACGAGGTCAATACGCCGCTTGGAATCAGCGTAACGGCGGCTTCGCACCTTGAGGACACCTGCCACAATATCACCAATCTCTTTGAAACCGGCGCGATGAAAAAGAGCGATCTGCAAGGCTTTATCGCCGACTGCAACGAAACGACTAGGATCGTAACGAGCAACCTCTCACGCGCCGCCGATCTGATCCAGAGTTTCAAGAAAATCGCCGTCGATCAATCCAGCGAAGTGCGACAGACGATCGCGCTTGCCGCCTACCTGCGCGATATTATCGTTTCGCTCACGCCCAAACTCAAAAAAACGCAGATCAAAGTTACGATCGACTGCCCCGAAGAGTTCAAACTAAGTACGCTTCCGGGATCGATCACGCAGGTGCTGACCAACCTCGTAAGCAACTCGTTGTTGCACGGCTATCAACTAGGCAGCGCGGGCGAGATCGAAATCAAAGTCAAAACGCGCGGCACAAGTGCGATCATTGTCTATTCCGACGACGGCAGAGGCATAGCGCCAGAGCATTTGAGCAAAATCTACGAGCCGTTTTTCACCACCAAACGGGGGCAAGGCGGCAGCGGACTGGGTTTGCACCTGATCTTTAACATCGTAACGCACTCGCTTGGCGGCACGATCGACTGCAAAAGCACGGTTGGACACGGCGCAACATTTACCATCACGCTACCCGAAAGCATCGTTTTGGAGCAAGACGCGAAATATACAAACAACTCCTGCGGAAGGTATTACATGTTCTTCATCGCTTCGCTCTTCAGAATGACAGGGATTGCGTTGTCATTCTGAGCGCAGCGAAGAATCTAAAAGCGAACACAGATACTTCGGCTTTGCCTCAGTATGACAAGAGACCCTGTCATTCTGAACGAAGCGAAGAATCTACGCAAATATTCGCAAAAAGATGGTGCAAAACGGCGACTATGCCGCCCAATCGCCATTTGGGTAAAATCGTGGTTTTGATCACACCATACGGACATTTATGCTCTTGATACGCCTCTTTCTCATTGCCTTTTTTGCCACTGTCGTCTGTGCGAAAACCTACCAAGAGATCCGCTTTGACGGACTCATGCGGCTTTCGACGATGTCTGCGACGGAGCTGATCGGCTTTGGCGCGGGCGAAGATGTCTCAAGCGAGCGGATCAACG
>BNUO01000026.1 GCA_025997415.1 Campylobacterota bacterium | reverse complement strand
AGCCCAGCAGCACGCCGCCTAAAAGTGCGAGTGAGAGCGCCCTAAAACTCGTGCGTTCAATTGTAAAATTGCCGCCCGCTAATGCCGCGATGAACGATCCAACCACCAGCCCCAGCAAGAGGAGCGAATCGGCGTTGAACCAGTAGTTTTGCGGCAGACTCCCGCACCCCGCGAAGCCATCGAGTCCGTTTAATTTCGCGGGTATCAGCTCAAACTCGCCCGCGATACTCCGAACCCACGAGCCGAGTGTAGCGGTTACGCCCAGCGGTTTTACCCGCACGAGTGCGACAATGCCGATCAGGGCGATGAGTGCGCCGCCGATCCAAAAGCTCCAGCGATCTCGGCAGAGCGAGAGCAGAAACTCCTTTGCCGTAGGCAGTTTTCGCTCAGTCGCCGCTCCCTGCCGAGCCGCAAAACCACGCCAGACAAACGCCGCAACTGCCGCGATCGCGCCGAGCTGCAAGATCAGCGACCAGCCATAGCCAATGTGCGCGGGCAGCCAGACAAGCGGCGCTTCGGCAATGCGATAGCTATATAGTGTGTTCCAAGTCAGAAAGCCGAAGAAAAATCCGAACCCAGCGCCAACTAGCGCCGCGACAGATTCAAATGAGCCTTCGCCCAAATGGTAAAAATGTGCGCCGATGCACGATCCGCTTAGCGCCATGCCAAGCCCAAACACCGCGCCTGCGATCACCACGATTTCGCTCACGGGTCCGATATGCACATCGGGGGGTAGCGATCCCGCGAGCGAGGGTGAGGGCAGCCAACTGCTCATCACCGCCGTGTAGCCGATGATGCCGATTGCGATCGCAAGCAACAGCGAGAGCACGCCGCGCGGATCGCCATCTTCTATATACTCGCGAATGTGGCAGTAAAAGCAGAAGCGGCTCTTTTGCATTACCGCGCCGAACGCCGCGCCGCACACAAACGCAAACGCCGCCGCCTTGCCGCCCTCCTGATCGCTTGCCCAAAATGCAAAAACGATGAGCGCGAATGCCGTAATGACTGCCGTAACCGATTGGATTTTTATCGACTGCACTTGTAACTCCACAAAAAACCCGCCAACCAGAGGGTCAGCGGGCGATAAAGAAACCGATTGACTATTTACCCGTCCAGATTGTGCTGGATTGATTGATGATCGGTACATTTACGGCGTTGCCGTACTCCGTCCAAGAGCCGTCGTAGTTTCTTGCTTCATAACCCAAAATCTTTTTGAGCGCAAACCAGCTATGGCTTGAGCGCTCACCAATGCGGCAGTAGGCGATCGCGGGTTTAGAACCGTCGATCCCAACCGCAGCATAAAGCTCTTTTAGCTCCTTTGCCGATTTGAATGTTCCGTCCTTATTGACCGCTTGTCCCCAAGGCACATTGACCGCAGTTGGAATGCGTCCTGCGCGAACGGCAAGCTCTTTGACGCCCGGCGGTGCAAACACCTTGCCGATAAACTCATCTTGCGAGCGAATGTCGAGTAGGATTTGGTTGGATTTGCCCTGTGCAACGGCTACAACATCTGCGATGTATGCGCGGATCGAGCTATCGCCGCCGCTTGTCGTGTATTTCGTCGCTTTGAACTCAGGGATTTTGTTGTCCATGGTCCGTTTTTCTGCCTCCCATTTCACGCGCCCGCCGTCGAGTAGCTTCACATTTTTCACGCCGTAGATGTCAAAAATCCACACGCCCCATGCGGCAAACCAGTTGTTTGCATCGCCGTAAAGGACGATCGTCGTGTCGTCTGAAACGCCCGATTTTTGGAGCAGTTTGTCAAAATCTTCGCGGCTGATGATGTCGCGGCGAACTTTGTCGTTGAGATCGGTGTGCCACGAGAAATTGACCGCGCCCGGAATGTGGGAGTAGTCGTAAGCGGACGGATTGGTGCTGACTTCAATGATCCGAATCTTGGGATCTTTGAGGTTTGACGCGAGCCAGTCGGTTGTAACGAGCGGACCCGCAGGAACGGCAGCCGCGAAAACGGTTGCGGCAAACAGGGCAAAGAGCGCGGCGAATGCCGGCGCAAATCTGAACTTCTTCATTGGATACCTCCGTGTTGATTGGGGCATTATACTCTTAGCTTTATTAGTAAAGATTAGTATCTTGAGTGGCATTCAGAGATTTGTCAAGATAAAGGAGCGTTGCCTCGTGCAACCGTACAAAAAACCCGCCAACCAGAGGGTCAGCGGGCGCAAATGAAACCGTTTATTTCGCCGACCAGATCGTGCCTGTCGGATTGTCGATCGGCACATCAACTACATTGCCGTACTCTGTCCAAGAGCCGTCATAGTTTCGTGCGTCGTAGCCCAAAATCTTTTTGAGCGCAAACCAGCTATGGCTTGATCGCTCACCGATTCGGCAGTAGGCGATCACGGGCTTCGAGCCATCGATACCGACTGACGCATAGAGCGCTTTGAGTTCTTCTGCCGACTTGAAAGTGCCGTCAGGATTGACCGCTTTGCCCCAAGGCACATTCACCGCCGTTGGGACATGCCCCGCGCGGATCGAAAGCTCTTGGATACCTGCGGGCGCAAACACCTTGCCGCTGTACTCGTCGGGAGAGCGAATGTCGAGCAGTTTGAAGTCGGACTTGCTTTCTGCAACCGCGATCACATCGCTAAGCCGTGCGCGGATCGTGTTGTCGCCGCCGCTAAGCGTGAATTTCGTTGCTTTGAAGCTCGGAACTCTGTTGTCTTGAGCGCGTTTTTCCGCTTCCCATTTCACGCGACCGCCGTCAAGCAATTTCACATTTTTGACGCCGTAGATGTCAAAAACCCACGCGCCCCACGCGGCAAACCAGTTGTTGGTGTCGCCGTAGAGGACGATCGTCGTGTCGTTTGAAATGCCCGCTTTTTGGAGCAGCGTTTGAAAATCGGCGCGGCTGACGATGTTGCGGCGGACTTTGTCGTTGAGGTCTGTGTGCCAGACGAAATTGACCGCGCCCGGAATGTGTGCTCGTTCATAAACGCCCGGATTGACGCTGACTTCAATGATCCGCACTTTGGGATCTTTGAGATTTGACGCGAGCCAGTCGGTCGTTACAAGTGCGCCCTCAGGAGCGGTAGCCGCGAAAACGGTTGCGGCAAACAGGGCAAAAAGCGCGGCAAATGCCGGCGCAAATCCAAAGTTGAGCTTCATTGAATACCTCCGTGTTGATTTACGATCGCCATTATGCACAGGTTTGCTTAAATAAAGCTTAGTATGTTGAGCGACAAGATAGGGATTAGCCGATTTTGGCGCGAGTTTGCCACGAAACGGCAACGGCGATCACCGAAAAATCGTGGTATAATTTGGTAAAAGGAGCGCGAAATGTTGCCAAATCTGGGAATCAACGATGATAGTATCAACTACGAAGTCGCACTTGAGTCGATTGGAGCAAGAATGCAACCATATGTACAAGCCATGCATGACGAAAAGAAAAAAAGCACGCCATCTCAAGCGCTCATTGAGTACTACCGTAACAGAATCAATGCGCTTGGCGATTTGCGAGAGAGTTTGCAGTTGACTGATCTTGTGCTAATAGAACGCATTATTGGCGGCGAAGATCAACTGATATAGGTGTTGTTTGTGTCGGACTATAAAGAGTTGACCGTAGAAGAAGTTGATATCATTGCTCTTGAGTACTACCTGCAAAGATCAGCTAAAACGACTGTTCAAGATAAGCCAATCGCAGTTTTTGTCGCGGCGCAACCGGGAGCTGGCAAAAGCGCGGCGGCAAGGCTTGCAAAAAATGAACTTTTGCTCTGTGGCGGATATATCCATGTCGATGCTGATGTTATGCGCGACTTGATACCATTAAATGGCACTAAACCGAGTTCTGACATCACACAAAAAGACGCGGGCTTGTTAGCAAATACTGTTCGCGCTTTGGCTGTTAATGCCAAAAGAAATTTTGTCGAAGAGGGTACATTTAGAAAACCTGAAGCATTGCAAGCAAGAATCAATCAGTTGCAAGCGCTTGGTTACAGAATTGAACTCTTGGCAGTTGCTACTTCGCGCGAAGAGAGTCAGCTTGGTGTTTTTCAACGCTACGAAAAAGAGTGCAACGATCTCAAAGTGATTAATCCTCGCTTTGTTGGTTCTGAATTTCAAGATATGGCTATGCAGGGATTTGACGAGAGTATCCAAAAATGCGAATTGACATTCGATCGCGCAAGAGTTATCACCAGAAGCGGACAGATTTTATTTGATAGCAACTCAAAAGAAAATGCACAAAATAGCGTTTATGCTGCGTTGATCGCGGGGCGTGAAATGTCTGCGGAAAAGATCGTAGCGATCAGCGAAGCGTGGAAAAGCGTCAAAGCGCAAGCCGTCTCTCGTAACGCGCCAAAAGATTATCTTGACGAGATCGACAGACACGCAAAAACCGATCACCTACAAACAACATCTTCTATCAAGTAGGCTTTGCGCCACTATCCATTATCTTTTGCCTTATGAAAAAAAGCTATGATTATCCATTATGAGTATGGCAAAGCTGACGAAATTTGTTCGTTGCGCCGGTTGAGCGGGGAAAATGGGTCCGGAGGATCTCACACAACTTCTGCCGCACGAGCTTACGCAGAGCAACGATGGCGATCTACTGCTCGGAATCGGCGATGACGCGGGCGTGTATCGGCTTACGGAGACTCTTGCGATCGTGCAGACAACCGACTTTATCACGCCGATCGTTGATGATCCGTTTGATTTTGGCGCGATCGCGGCGGCGAATGCGCTAAGCGATCTGTTTGCTATGGGCGCGGAGGCAAAAACCGCGCTAATGCTCGTTATGCACGATAAGCAAAATGTCTCGTTTGACGATCTGCGCGATATTATGCGCGGCGGCAAAAGCAAGATCGACGAGTGCGGCGCGGCGCTGCTGGGCGGTCATACGGTTAGCGATCTGGAGATGAAGTTTGGTCTCTCGGTTACGGGCACGATCGATCCCAAACGGTTTTGGCGCAACAGCGCGGCGCAAATCGGCGATCGGCTGATCCTCACAAAGCCGCTTGGAATGGGCATTCTCACCACTGCGGGAAAAGCGGATATGGCGACGAAAGTTGCGTTAAACGAAGCGGTCAAATATATGTCGCGGCTCAACCTCTACGCTATGCGAGCGGCGCGAGAGTACGAGATTCACGCCTGCACCGACATCACAGGTTTTGGGCTGGCGGGACACGCGCTGGAGATGATCAGAGACGACATTAGCATAGAGTTTTCGTGGGATCAGATCCCCTATCTGCGTAGTGCGCTATCCTTTGCGTCGATCGGGATCGTGCCGGGTGGAACGCTTGCCAACCGCGACTACGCAAAAGATCGCGTTACGATCGCGCGGACGCTTAGCGAGCCTGAAGAGCTGATCTTCTTTGACGCGCAGACAAGCGGCGGACTGCTGATCGCGGTTTCGGAGGCGGATGCCGAAAAGTGCCTAGAAAAGATTGTCGCTAACGGCGATGATCAAGCGGCGATCGTGGGTTTGATTACGCCGCGATCGCAAAACCATATCATCATTGGCTGATCGATGAAAAAGATTGTCTTTGTTCGCCACGCAAAAAGCGACCACCACTTCGGTTTGGAGGATATTGATCGTCCGCTAAGTCCTCAAGGCAAGCGCGATGCTGCCACGATGGCTGGGGTTCTCAAAACGCGCGGGGTTGTGCCGCAGCGGATCATCTCAAGCGGCTCGTTGCGGACGCTGACAACGGTGCAGATTTTCATCAAAGAGTTGGATATTTTCGACTGTCTTGTCGTTGATAACCGCCTCTATATGGGCGACTCATCAAAGTATCTAAGCGTGATTCACGAGATCGATAACGATTGCGATACCGTTGCCATTGTCGGACACAATCCCGTCATCAGCGAGGTGTGCGAACTTCTAAGCGGCGCGAGCGTTGGCACACTTTCGCCGTGCGCCATTTGCGCCATTACCTTTGCGGCTAACGGCTTCGATCTCATCACGCCATCAAGCGGATCGTTGGAGTTTTTCGACTCGCCAAACGCATTCCGCCGCCCGACTTAGCGTTTCATTGTCAGCTAGTTTCAGTCGATATTGTTTTGTTATATAATCGCGTTTTCAAAAACAGCGCCAAAAGTACAATCAAGTAAGGCAGATGAATGGCAATGAGTATGAAGCACAAGGTGAATTTGTCGCTTTCTCTCACACTAGCGGGCTTGACGCTTGCAATTATCATCATTGTTGGACTTAACTTCCGCAGCTACGGCGTTCAAAGTGCGATCGACAAAGCAACGGTTATTTCGGAGCTTGTGCGCGACGGTTTAACGGTGCATATGGTCAATGGCATTATGGACAAACGCCACTATTTCATCGATCGCATTGAAAAATCAAAAAACATTGAGAGTATCTGGGTGGTGCGCGCCAAAAGCGTCTCCGATCAGTTCGGCGTGGGCTTTGAAGACGAAAAGGCGCGAGACGCGATTGACGCAAGCGTGATCGCCAAAAACCAAGCCATTCACGAGGTACTTGGTGAAATGGAAGATCGCGTCTCACTTCGCGTTACGATCCCATACTCCGCTTCGATCGAGTGTCTTGACTGCCACAAGGCAAACAAAAACGATGTACTCGGCGTGGTGAGTATGCGTTTTGACATCTCCGATGTGCGTTACAACGGAATGATGACAGTTATCCGTATCGCCGCGCTCTCTATCTTCGTGCTTGCGCTCATCGTTTGGGCGGCAAATCGCGGCATTAACCGCTATATGCTCCTCTTTGAAGCGCTGGGCGAAGCGATCACAAAAGGACACGACGGCAACTTTAGCAGCAGGATCGAAACAACGCTCAAAGACGAAGGCGGCACGCTGGCAAACCTATTAAACAGCCTGTACGAGAGTCTTAGCGAGACAATCCGCCACATCGACTCCAAGATCACAATTCTCATCGGCGGCACGCACGAGGCAAACGAAAATCCGCTCGTTCGCACCAGCCGAATCGTCGATGGTCTCGTCGATATTTACAAGTTTAAGCGCACGATCGAAGCCGATCGCAACCGCAACGAGGTCTATCAGCATGTGTTAAAAGTGATCGAGGGCAGGGCTGGGCACAACGATTTTGCGGTATATGAGATCACCCAAGCGACGGGCAAGGCGGTGAAACTCCACTCCACGCACGAAAAGTGGTTCTGTTCGATCGAAAGCGATCCGAGCCTGTGCGAAGAGTGCCGAGCGCTGCGATCGAACACCAATGTCTATAGCGACGAGTTTGCCAATGTCTGCGAACGCTTTGTCGATGAGAGCGGGGAGCGGGCGTACCTCTGCATACCGTATAGGCTTAGCGCCGATCTTAGCTTGCTCATTCACATCGTTACAAACGGCAATGAGAGCCTGACGAAGATCAAAACGCAGCTTCCAATGCTCACAAACTACCTTGAAGCGGCTCGCCCTGTACTGGAGAGCAACTATCTGATGGGGATTTTGCAGGAGTCGAACTTCCACGACGGGCTGACAGGGCTGTATAACCGCAAGTTCCTCGATGAGTTTATCGATCACATCACGCGCCAAGCGACACGAACGAAAGCCAGCTACTCGCTTCTGGCGCTGGACATTGACCACTTCAAAATGGTCAATGACACCTACGGACACGATGTGGGCGATGTCGTGATCAAAGGGCTTGCCGATACGCTGATGTCGTCGATCCGCGAGGCTGATGTGGCTGTCCGCGCAGGCGGCGAGGAGTTTTTGGTGCTGCTCCTGAACGCAAGCGAAGAGGGCGCGATTATGGTTGCCGAGAATATCCGCACAAGGTTTGAAGCCTACGCATTCTCTGCGGCGGGATCGGCGCTTCACAAAACGGTGAGTATCGGCATCTCCAACTACCCATCTGACGCGGACGGTATGTGGCGGGCGATCAAATGCGCCGATGTCGCGCTCTACCGCGCCAAAGATACGGGACGAAATCGCGTCATACGATTTACCGCCGAAATGCTCCCAAGCACGGACGAGGAGTTTTAGCTTTTCAAGGTGTTAGCGGTTACAATCCGCCCAGCAAAATCGCGGAGGTGGCTTGTGGCTAACGGTATGATCGCCAAGATGGAAGCAACCAGCAAGACGCATCTGCACAACATTATGCAGATCGCCGTCTTTCGACTAAACGATCGCAACTTCTACGGGATCAACATCTCAAAAATCCGTTCGATCGAAGACTTCAAAAAGTACGAAGTCATCCACAACAACACCATCAAAAACGAGCTGCTCGAAGGGCATATTCGCCACCAAAACGCGATCGTTCCCGTTGTCGCGCTGGAAAAGTGGCTCGGTATCTACACCCCCGAAAACATCTACTACGAGTATCTCGTCTGCGAATACAACAAAGAACGCATAGCACTTGCGATCAGCGGCATTCGCAACATCTTTAATGTCCCGATCGAAAGCCTGCAAAAACCCAATCGTATGGCGGATATGCTCACCTACGAAGCGATCGTCGATGTCGATGGCGAAAAGACGATCGTGCTTGTACTCGATGTAGAAAAGCTGCTCTACGACGCATTCGGCGCAAACTACCAGATCACGCACAACGACAAGGTCGTCTCGCAAAAACGGCTCTTGATCGCCGAAGACAGCCGAACCGCGCAGGCGATCGTGCGCGAAATCCTTGAAACCAGCGAGCTTGATTATCAGATTTTTAACGACGGCGAAGAGCTGATCGACTACTTATCCTCGCTTGATGAAGCCGCGATCGAGAATGTCGGAATGGTGATTACCGATCTGGAAATGCCGCGCAAAGACGGCTATCAGGTACTCAAGTTCATTCACGAGACGCCGCGCCTAGCAACGATCCCCGTTGCCGTAAATACGAGCATGTCCGACAGCGGCGTCAATGAAAAGACGCACGCAATGGGCGCGGCTGGCTTCATCGCAAAAACCGATCCGGCAACCTTTCTCGGCTGCATCGCAGAATATATGAGAAAATAGTCGTGATCGTCAAAGAGTCCGTAAAACAGCTTGTCGCTCTCGTACCCATTATCGCTCTACTCATCGCGCTTTTGGTGTTTATCTCCGTTGCGCTGGGCAACACAAACGAGCTAACCACACGGTTTGAGGCGCTTTTGCAAAAAGAGGTGGCATTGAGCGACGAGGCGTCCAAAAACGCCGTTTTCTTCGGTTTTCTCGCCGACGAAAACGCGGACGCGCTCGAAGCAAAGCTCACCGAGATCGCCCTGATCTTAGACAACGAGATTAAACCGCTGCTGCCAAATGCGCCCTTTTCGGCAAGCGTGGCGGGACTGCTGCAAAAAGCTGGGCAGGAGATCGCGGAGACGAACGCCAAAATCCGCACCATTCGCAACCAAAAGATCGTCATTGCCAGCGAGAGCGCACGGATTTTGCAGTTTGCGCCGCAGCTTAAACACGCGACCGAAGAGGTTGCGCAGATGATGGAACACCGCCATCTGCCGCAGTCGATGATCAGCGAAGCTAGAGCGCAGATCGACCTCGTTGATCGCTTTGTGCTAATGAGCGCGACATTTCTCTCAAGCGGCTCAAAAGAGAGCTACGAAAACCTAAACAGCGCGATCAAAATCTACTCCACTTCGCTCTCAAACTTTGCCAACAGCGATCAGATCGCACACGGTTCAATCCTCGCGCTTGTCGCCACAAATCAGCTCTTTTGGAGCGGTTTTCAAGATTCGCTGCACCGTGCGATCGAAAGCCGCAAAAGCTCAGTCGATGAGTCGCGCGAACTCTACGCCCATTCGCTTGACATTCGCGCTAGTTTCATCGGTTCGCTTTCGGCGCTGAAGGCGGACAGCAGCCGAACGGAAGATCTTTTGGAGCTTGCCAAACTGGGCGTTATCGTCCTGATCGCCGCCGCGATCGGTTATCTCACGCGCCTTTTGGTTACAATCGGCAAACACGGCGAAAAGCAGTTTGTTAAATAAATAGTGAAGATTAAACGACTTTCGCGTAGAATCACTAACTAACAAAGGTTTTCCAAATGGCGGTCAGTACCACTTCCGATCTCATCGATGCACTCCCACTAGTTCGCGCTTACAAAGAGTCTTTTGAAGCGCAAAATAAACGACTATCGCGCACAACGCTCACAGGCAAGATCAGCAGCCTTCACTACGCAGCGACGCTCTTTGAGTTTATGGAAAAAACGCAGCAGAACTTTGCCGAACTCCAAGAGCGGCTTGTGGGCTATCTGCTTGACGAAAATCTCAAAAAATCGGTTACAGAGGCGAGAAGCCGAGCCACAATCGCGATCGACATCTTGACGCGCAGCCTCTATGAACGCACCGCCGATGTGGGTTTTTTGTCAAGCGACAGCGATCTGATCAGTGCGCTGCAAACCGTGCAATCAAGCGACGAACAGCGCACGGCGATCGAAGCGCGCCTCAAAGCGTACGCTTCAAAATACACGGTTTATAAGGAGATCATTCTTCTGCACGCCGATGGCTCGATCGTAGGGCGGCTGAACGCGGCGGGCGACTACAAACGCTCACGCGAAACGCTGCTCGATCGCGCACTTGCAAGCGACACATATGTCCAGCACTACGGCATCAACGAACTCACCTCCGAACGATCGCTGCTCTTCTTAAACCGCGTTGGCGGCGAGAAGAAACTGGGCGTTTTGGTGATGGTTTTTGACCTCGCAGGCGAGTTTGAGCGGATCTTCAAATCGCTTGGCGGCGCGATCGCGTTTGTCGATAATGTCTCGCGGGTTGTTGGCAGTAGCGAACCCAAGTATTTTGGCGACTCGGTCGCGACAAACAAGCTCACGCCATACGGGATCAGACGCTTTGGAACGCAGATGTTTACCGCCGTTGTCGCAGCAAGCAAGGGCTTTGAGGGTTACGGCGGGATCGGCTGGAGCGCGGTTGCGCTTTCGCCGCTGGGACACGATATGCGAAAATCAAACGCCGATGGCAAGGAGCTTTCGATTCTGCTGCCCGCAAAACTGCGCGAGATCGTCAGCCAATCCGAAGAGATCAGCGAAGATCTCGGCGATGTGGTGATCAACGGCGAGTTGATCGCGTCCAAAACACGCGCCTACGCGCTCAATCCGCTGCTGGAAAATATACGAATTATCGGCGAGCAGACGCGGGCGATCTTTGTACAAACCGAGACCGATCTCGTCTCCGCCGTTGCATCATCGCTGTTTAACGAGGTGGAACTGCTTTCAAGAAATGTACTCGAACTGATGGACAGATCGCTATACGAACGCGCTTGCGACTGCCGCTGGTGGGCGCAGGAGAGTGTTTTTCGCGGCGGCAAAGAGGGTGAAGCAACGGCTGCGTTGGAGTGGATCGGAACGCTTTACTCCGTCTATGCGCTCATATTTATCTACGATGAAAACGGCACAATCAAAGCGGTGAGCAAACGCGACGCGGCAAAGCTTGTCGGCAAGCGTTGCGATGATGAGATCGTGCAAAAAGTGCTGGCAAACCGCGATCCGCAGCGATACTCCATTTCACCCTTTGCGCCAACGCCCTACTACAACGACAAACCGACCTACGCCTTTCACGCCACGATCTTATCGGGCAGCAAATCTGTGGGAGGGATCGCCGCCGTGTTTGACGCCGCGCCGCAGTTTGAGGCGATCATTCGCAGCGCAGTTGGCGCAAATGACGATGGCACGCCGAGCGAGGGCTTTGGCTGCTTCGTTAGCGCAGACAAGAGGATCATAGCAACGACGCACCCCAAACTAAAACCGCTCGATCCTCTGCCGTTTGAGATCGAACGGTTTGTCGATGGCTCGGCGCAACTCTACGAGTATGAGGGCAAAAACTATATCGCCGCAATGGGCGAAGCCAAAGGCTACCGCGAATACAAAAACGGCGGCGAGTATGGCAACCCCATTCGATCACTGATCTTCTTACCCGTATGATTGTTGTTTTATTGTTCTGAACGAAGCGCAGCCTCTGTCATTCACCCCTTCCTTGTCATTCTGAACGAAGTGAAGAATCTAAAGGCAAACACAGATTCTTCACTTCATTCAGAATGACAAACAAGTTGCACTCTTTCAGAACGACAAATACCTCCTCTGTCATTCTGAAGGAGCAAAGCGACTGAAGAATCTCAAGACTAACACAGATTCTTCGGTCGTTTCACTCCCTCAGAATGACATGGGGGGGGGGGCGCAAGGAATGGCAAGGAGAGTGCGTTCAAAACGACAAGACGCATACGAGTTTTGTCCATTAGACCGAAAATGCTTATAGGTTAGTTGGGAAAGTGGCGTTTGGCAGAGCGATCGTCTCCTCAAGAAACGCGCTGCGATCGAGTGTAAGTTGCCAGCTTGTCAGTGCGTCCGCTTTGCCGTCCAGAACGCTGACGATCGCGTATGAGTAAAACGGTAGCGCGTGATCTTGATCGTATTGCGAGGGTTTAGCGGGCGCGTTCGGGTGCGAGTGGTAGAAGCCGACAATCTCCAGCCCGCGTTTTGCCGCCTCCAGTTCGCTGCGCATAAAATCCTCAGCGGTGATCACAAATCTGTGATACTGCTCGCTCGCCTCCCGCGCATTTTCGATCGGCAGCAGCTCTGCCGCCGTTCGCTCCTCGCCATTTTCGCCCACGATCGTGCCCAAAATCACGCCGCAGCACTCGTTTGGAAACGCCTTTTCGCCGTGCGCCGCGATCGCTCTCTGTTGCGCGGCAGAGAGCGTGATCACGGTTTGCTCCAAAATGCATCGCTGGCGTAGCGCATGCCCGAATCGCAGAGGATCGTTACAACCAGCGCGGAGGGTGGCAGTTTTGCGGCGATCTGCACGGCTGCGATCGTGTTTGCCGCAGCGCTAATGCCCACAAAAAGCCCCTCCTCGCGGGCAAGCCGCCGCGCCATTGCAAAAGCGTCTTCCGTGCTGACTGCGATCTGAGAATCGGCGATCGACGGGTTGTAAAACTTGGGGTTGAACGAGCTTGCCATATGCCTCGTGCCCTCAATGCCGTGGTAGGGCGAATCGGGCTGAACGGCGGCAACCCAGATGTTTTTGTCGTACTCTTTGAGCCGCTGCGCCGTACCCATAAATGTACCAGATGTACCCGTGATCGCCGCAAAGTGCGTAACTCTGCCCTGCGTCTGCTCCCAAATCTCCACGCCCGTGCCGTCGTAATGCGCCTGCGGATTTGCCTCGCTGCTGTATTGATCGGGGTAAAAGTAGAGATCCGGGCGCTCCCGTGCCTCTGCCTGCGCAATGAGATACGAGCCATCGCTGCCCTCAAGCGGATCGGTTTCTACGATCTCTGCGCCGTAAGCCCTCAGCGCCGATTTGCGCTCTGCGGAGGCGTTTGCGGGCAGGTAGAGCTTGACGGGATAGCCCAGCGCCGCGCCGATCATCGCGTATGCAATGCCCGTGTTGCCGCTGGTTGCGTCCAAGATCGTCTTGCCTTTGCACAGATCGCCTCGTTCGATTCCTGCGAGGATCATCGCTTTTGCGGCGCGGTCTTTGACCGATCCTGACGGGTTCATAAACTCCGCCTTTGCCCAGATCGGCGCACCGCCCTTTGGCGCAATTCGTTTCAGTTGCAACAGCGGCGTATTGCCGATAAGATCCAGTAACTCTGCCATTGTACCCTTCCGATTTGCGTGCAATTATGTCAAAAGTTGCTTAGATCAAAAAAATCATTTCTAGGATATTCTTACGAAAACGCGTGCAGCGAAAATAGACAAAGGGGCGATTGTGTCGATTAAGGGGGAGTTAAATAAAGTTTATGCAAAAACGATCGGGGCGTTTTTGGATGCGCGATACAAGTTCGCAAACCAACGCAGCAACCGATCGGTTGTCGATCCAAAAGGCGCGGCGATCGTGTCTATGACGACATTTGGGCAGCGCACAGCCAAAGCGCACCTCACGATCGAATCGATCGCAAATGGCAGCGTTCTGCCAAAACGAATGATTTTATGGATCGACGAGCAAAAAACGCTTGAAGACTTGCCGATCGAACTGGAACGATTAAAAAAGCGAGGGCTTGAGATTTTGCCGTGTGAAAATCTAGGATCATTTAAGAAATTTTTCCCTCTGACCGAACTTGATATTTCATCTAGCTGGGTAACTGCCGATGATGATGTTTTTTATCCAAAAGAGTGGCTTGCAATGCTGGTTAATGCCTGCAAAGCAAAGAAGACGATCTACGCTCTAAGAGTGCAGCGCATAACACTTAACGATGGCAAAATCGCTCCGCACAACAGCTGGAACTTTACCGACATAGATGAACCAAGCGTATTAAACTTTGCAACGGGCGTTAATGGCGTAATCTATCCGTCCGAATTTTTACATATTTTGTGTCTTGCCGGCAGAGGGTTTTTGAACTGCTGCCCCAAAGCAGATGATGTATGGTTACACAAACAGGCGATCGCAAACGGATATAAAATTGCGCCGATCGGCAGAGCAAAAACATTTTTTGGTATCAACGGAAGTCAAGCCACCGCTCTACATAGATTTAATGTCAAAGAAAATGGTAACGATCCACAAATAGCTGCAACATATAGCAACGAAGATATAGAGTTACTTATTGCGGAAGATCAAACTAGACGCTAACGATTTTTCCATTTTTTTAGCAACGATCGCACATAACGCAACAGTCGATCGCGAAGGCGTAAGCCCATTCGTCGTTTGAATCTGCGGACATATTTGCGCGGAACGCTCTGTTTAACAAGCGCAACAAACTCGTCCTTAAACTCTTCGTTGGTGAAATTGTACTGATAGCATAAAGAGGTCAGATAGTGGTCGTAAAACGATGCCTGTAAAAAGGCAAACAGCCCCAACTCTTGCAACGCCTCTCGCGCCGCTCCAAACGCCGCAAATACATTTTTGTATTGATCGCTGCGTTTGCTACTTGTACTCGTTGCGTGCTGGCGATAGTGGATAAACGGTTCATTGACGAAGACAATCCGTTCGCTTAGCGCCGAAGTCATTATGGAGAAAAGTACATCTTCGGATCTGCTCAAGTTCTGATACTCGATCTTATGCGCAAGCAGAAACTCACGCAAGCATAGGCGCGCCGTGCCGATTATGGCGATACTTAGGATATGCTTTGGAATATCGACCCGCGAAAAGACCTCAAGCCCGCCCAGCTCTTCAATCTTGACCATCGCTTTGCATATCTCTTCGCCCGTCTCATCGTCAAAAAACACTACGCCGCAGACGCAGAGATCAGCGTCAAACTGCGTAGCGCGTGCGCTCATTCGCTCCAGCATATCTAGATCGTAGTAGTCGTCGCTGTCAAGGAAGATGACAAACTCCCCCTGTGCGTGCGCTAGTCCATTGTTTCGCGCAACTGCCGCGCCGCTATTTGGCTGCACCAGTACGGTAATGCGGCTGTCGTTTTGTGCGTACTCTCGCAGGATTTTCAGCGATCCATCGGTTGAACCGTCATCAACGGCGATAATCTCAATTTCGCGCAAACTCTGATCGACTAGAGTTTCAAGCGTCTTTCGCAGGTAACGATCGGTGTTATAAACTGGTATGACAACGGAAACCTTTGGCGTACTCAAAGCTAATCCTTTAGCGCGTTGTCAAGATCGGCGATGATGTCCGCCGCATCTTCGATCCCGCACGAAAGCCGCAGCAGCCGATCGGTAACGCCCGATGAAATGCGAATCGCTTCAGGGATCGCGCCGTGAGTTTGCACCAGCGGATAGGTGATCAGCGACTCCACGCCGCCCAGACTTTCGGCAAACAAGATCATCTTCACCCGCTCCAAGATCTTCGGCGCGTCGGCAGCGTCCTTGAGATAGAACGAAACCATACCGTTTCCGCCGCGCGATTGGTTGTGTGGCGCGTGTTTGCCATCGGCGTAAAAAACCCGCTCAACCTTCTTGTGCGTCCTAAGCCACTCGGCGAGGGCGCGACCGTTTTCCTCATGTTTTTTCATTCGCAGAGCCAGCGTTTTGATCCCGCGCAAAACGAGAAAACTATCGAACGGGCTAAGCGACGCGCCTTCGCTCATCTGCGCGTCTCGCAGCGTTTTTGCAAACGAGTCGTTACTGTGCGCAACCAGCCCCGCGATCGCGTCGTTATGCCCACAGAGATATTTGCTCGCGGAATGTACCACTATATCCGCGCCGTGCTCCATCGGATTTTGCAGATAAGGGGTGAGAAATGTGTTATCGACGATCAGTAGCCCGTTACGATCGTGAATGATCTGCGCCGCTTGCGCAATATCGGTGATCTTCATCATCGGATTGCTCGGCGTCTCCAGAAAAATCGCTTTGGTGTTGGGTTTGATCGCCGCCTCAACCAGCGCAAGGTTGCTCGTATCGACCCACGAAAACTCCAGCCCATATCGCTCGTAGTAGCCGTTAAAAAGTCTGTAAGTTCCGCCGTAGAGGTCCTCGCCTACGATCAGGTGATCGCCCGGATTGAACAGTTTGATCACCGTGCTGATCGCGCCCATTCCGCTCGCAAACGCCAGCCCGTGTTTTGCCCCTTCAAGCTGCGCGATCGCCTCTTCCAAAACGCTGCGCGTCGGGTTGATCGCCCTCGTGTAGTCAAAGCCCGTCGAAACGCCCAGCGCGGGGTGGCGAAAGGTTGCGCTCGTGAAGATCGGAGCGGTGATCGAACCTGTAACGGGGTCGAAATCGAAACCATTATGTACGCAAGTTGTAGAACTAATCATTTCAAACTTTCCTCAAAATCGGCGATGAGATCATCTGTGTTTTCAAGCCCGATCGACAGGCGAATTAACGAATCGGTAATGCCGAGCCGTTCGCGCTCTTTGGGAGGAATCGCGGCGTGGCTCATTCGCACGGGGTAGGAGGCGATCGTCTCAACGCCGCCCAAGCTCACCGCAGGCGCGCAGAGTTTGGTTCTTGCCAGAAAATCTAGCGCGATCGCCGTTGTGTGAGTTTTGAACGAGAGCACCGCGCCCGCGCCGCTTGATTGCTTAAAGTGCGTTTCGCGCAGCGGGTGATCGCCTAACGCGGGGTAATAGACCGCCGCGACTTTGCTGTGTTTGGTCAGCCAAGTAGCGATCTCGCCCGCGCCCTCCTGTTCGGCGTTTAGTCGCACGCCCAGCGTTTTGATCCCACGCAAGACGAGAAAGCAGTCAAACGGCGAAGGCACTGCGCCAAAACCGTTTTGCACGGCGTAGATTCTGCGCCCAAGCTCCTCTGTCGCCGCCACAGCCAGCCCCAAAACCACATCGCTGTGTCCGCCCAAAAACTTCGTCGCCGAATGCACCACAATATCCGCGCCAAGTTCGATCGGGCGTTGCAGAAGCGGTGTCATAAATGTGTTATCGACGATCGTGATGAGATTGCGCTCTTTTGCGATCGCGATCGCCGCCGCGAGATCGGTGATTTTTAGCAGCGGATTGGACGGTGTCTCCAGAAAAATCGCTTTTGTATTGGGTTTGATCGCCGCTTTGATCGCCGCGCCATCGCTTGCATCAACCGTCGTCAGCTCCAGCCCCCAGCGGGCAAAAAAGCTGTGCAAAATGCGGTAACTGCCGCCGTAAATGTCCTCCGCCGCAACGATATGATCGCCGCTGGCGAAGATCCCCAAAACCGACGAAGTTGCCGCCATTCCGCTGGAAAACGCAAACCCGCACTTGCCGTTTTCAAGCTGCGCGATCGTCGCCTCAAGCGCCTTTCTCGTTGGGTTGCCGCTGCGCGAGTAGTCAAACTCCTGCTTAATCTCAAGATCGCGCTGCGCAAAAGTAGAAGCGAGTACAAGCGGCGTTGAAAGCGCACCCGTAGCAAGATCGTTTGCGTGCGGCGAGTGGATCAACTGCGTTTCAAGTCTCATAACACTCCTTGTAAAATCCGCGCGATCATAGCAGGGTCGCCGTTAATGACACATTTTGTTAGAATCGCGGCGAATAAAACAGAAGGAAACCAGATGGCAATCGAAAAAAACAGCGTAGTGGCTATTTCGTACGAGGTTAAAGATGCAAAAAGCGGCGAACTCATTGACTCCAATATCGACGGCGATCCGTTAGAGTTTTTGATGGGCAGTGGGCACATCGTGCCGGGGCTAGAAAAGGCGATCGCGGCAATGAGCGCGGGCGAGGCGAAAAACATCGTTGTTTCAGCCGATCAAGCCTACGGCAGCTATGACGAAACAGCGCAGGAGCAGGTTGAAATCGATCAGTTTTCGGGCATTGATCTTCAGACGGGAATGACCCTCTACGGGCAATCTGAAAGCGGTCAAACGGTGCAGGTAACCGTAAAAGCGATCGGCGAAAAAGAGGTAACGATCGACTACAACCACCCGCTTGCTGGTAAAGATTTGAGCTTTGCGGTAACCGTTCTTAGCACTCGTGAAGCGACAAGCGAGGAGATCGAAAACCAGTCGCTCGCGCACGAATGTTGCTGCGGAGACGATCATGAGCACGGGCACAAACACGGACACAATCACTGCGGTTGCGACTGTCATTGATCGCGCGCCTCGCCAAGCCAACGCTTGCGGGGCGTTACCGCTTCCTAAGCCACCAGCCGTTTTCGGTACTCGGCAAAAACCAGATAAACACCGCCAGATCGATGCCCAAAAACGCGATCGATGCCGCAATACAGTAGGCAAGCGGAAGCTCTGCGTAGAAAAACCCCAAAATCACCGCCGTTGAAGGGAACAAAAGCGTGTAGATCAGCAGTCGAATGACGATCGCCCGTTTGTTCCGCCATTTCGCGTGCTCTTTGATCTGCGCTGCTTGCGCGTCGATGATCGGCGCTAACTGCTCTTTGGTGTACTGCCCGTTGTGCGATCGTTTTGCCGCCACGACAGGCACGCCGACAAAGTGGTGCGTGCGGTATTTGTAGGTGCCCTCTTTGCCCACGCCCTTGTTGTAGCGCGAGAAGATGATCGCGTTTGCGCCGAGGCTTTTAGCCCGTTCGATCATCTCATCTTTGGCATCTTCGGGCGATTCACCGCTGATCGTCGTTCTGCCGCAAACCTCCCACGCCGACTCCTCCAGCACCTCCAAACCGTCTTTGACCCAGTCGCGGAAGATGTGAAAGCGATCGGGCAGTTCGTAGGAGATCGATGAGATGTTTGATGGAATTTCGCAAAAGATATTGACAGCCTCGTAGCCCCGCTGCGTCGCCCGCTCCTCGAAGTGCACGGGCATTCCATCGATGATACTGTCGTGATCGGTGCTGACTGAACGAGAGCGGAAAAAGTAGTTCTTTCCGTCATCGCCGCTGATGTATCCATACCCCTGTAACGCAAGAAAGCTCTTGATAATGCCCTTCATGTTCGTTATCTTCTTACTGCGATTTTGTATAATCTTATCTTATTTTTGATTTTCACACCTGCGCTCTTGCCATCACGAACGCCTCTCCTGTCATTCTGAGCCGAAGGCGAAGAATCTAAAGGCGAACACAGATTCTTCGTTGCTTTGCTCCTCAGAATGACAAAATGCGCTTCAGAATGACAGAGGGGGCTTCGCTCAGAATGACAAAGAGCGGCTTAGTACAGCCCGAAACGACCGTCTTTGCGGCGGTAGATTACGCGCAGTTTGCCGCTCGCCTTGTCGCTGAACGCCACAAAGCTGAGGTTTGTCTCCTTGAGGTACGCGACTGCTTCTTCGGTTGTAAATGTGAAATCAGGCGTGGTTTCAAGCACTTCGCTCTCTTCGTTGTCGCTGTAAAGCGATGGAATATCAGCCTCCGATTTGTGCGGAACTTCCTTGCCAATCTTGTCGCTAACCTTGTCTTTGTAGCGGCGCAAAACCTTCTTCGCGCGGTCGATCGCCTGATCGCATGCGGCGTAAAAATCCTTGTCGCCCTGCTTGATGACAACCGTGTCTTTGTGCGCCAGTTGAATGGTGAACTCTACAAATACGCTCGGTTTGCCGTGTTTGCTATCGCCCTCTATGATCGTCTTGACAGCGATGATGTCAAGGTTGTATTTTTGAAGCTGTTCAAACGCCTTGCCGACATACTCGTGCATAGACTCGGTTAGGTCAATTCTTTTGGAGACAATGCTGGTATTCATAGCCTTTCCTTTGGTTGGTTTTTGTCATTTTAGCGTAACTACCGATCCCATTTTGGCGCAAGACCTTCGGGATCGTTGAGCCGTGCGGCGCGATCGAGGGCGGCGATCTGCTCCAGCTCTTGCGGCGAAAGTTTCAGGTGCTGCGACTCCATATTGCGCGCTAGATGTTCGCGTTTGGTCGATGACGGAATGACCGAATATCCCATCTGCATTGCCCACGCAAGTACCACCTGCGCAGGCTCTTTTTCGTGCGCGGCTGCGATCTGCGTGATGATCGGATCGTCCAGAAACTTGCCATACGAGAGCGTCATATAGGAGGTGATCTCCACGCCATTTTTGGCGGCGTGTTCCGCAACTGAGCGGTTTTGAAACCAAGGGCTAAGTTCGACTTGATTGGTTACGATCGCCCCAACGCCCGCGATTTTGATCGCCTTGTTGAGTAGATCGTTTGTGAAGTTCGAGACCCCGATAAACCTCGTCAGCCCCTTTTTCTGCGCTTCGATCAGTTGCGGCAGATACGCCTCAACCGCGATCTCGTTGTTTGGCGAGTGCCAGTGAATGAGCGTCAGATCAACGCGATCGGTTCGCAGTTTTTTGAGGCTCTCGTCTAGGCTTGCGATCAGCCGTCCGCTGGCAAAGTTGCTCACCCAGATTTTGGTTGTGAGGAAAATATCGTCGCGCGAAACGCCGCTCTCTTGTATCGCCTTGCCGACATCTGCCTCGTTTTCGTAGATCTGCGCCGTGTCGATCGCGGAGTATCCAAGCTCCAGCGCGTTGCGGACGGACTCCTGCACGACCATACCTTTTAGCCGAAAAGTACCCAACCCAAAGAGAGGAACAATACGCATAGCAACTCCAATCGTCATATAAATGCCAAACTCTACCCAAAACCTGCAAAAACCCCGTAACGCTAAAATCGACTTGGCAAAAGGACAAAAATGAAACTTTTATGTATCGGCGACATCATCGCCCGCGCGGGGCGTAGAGCGGTGCGCGAGGTGCTGCCGCGACTTCGCGATCGTTACAAAATCGACTACTGCATCGCCAACGGTGAAAATGTTTCGCACGGTTTTGGGATCACGGCAAAGTGTGTCGATGAGCTGCTTGGCAGCGGCGTCGATCTGATCACCAGCGGCAACCACATCTGGGATAAAAAAGAGGTGATCGCACTGCTGGCAACTCGCCCCGTTTTGCGCCCGCTCAACTTTCCAAACGCCGCGCCCGGCAACGGTATCTGGCGCGTAGAAATCTGCGGCGTGAAAACCGCGATCATCAATCTGATCGGCTTTTACGGAATGGGGATCGTCGATAATCCGTTCACGGTTGCGGCGCAGGCGGTCGAAACGCTAAAAGCCGAAGGAGTGCGGGCGATCGTCATCGATTTTCACGCGGAGGCGACGAGCGAAAAGAACGCGCTTTTGAAAATGCTGGAGGGCGAGGCGAGCGTCATTTATGGTACGCACACGCACATCGGCACGGACGATCTATTGATCGCAAAAGGGACGGGTTATGTCAGCGACATCGGTCTAACGGGCGTTCGCAGCGAGGTGATCGGTATGCAAAGCCGTGAGCCGATCGCGCGATATATGACGGGCGTGAAAGAGAGTTTCAAAGTCTGCGATAGCGCCCTTACGATCTTTCAGGCGGTCGTTTTTGAGCTTGACGATCACGCGCGAGTTGTTGATGCGTTTAAGATCAAATCGTTTGGCGGCGAGGAGAGTTTTGTGAGCATGCGCCACAGCGGAGGCTGGCAGTGAGTGGCGCGGATCTGCTGCTGGCGCTGCACGCGCTGGGTCTGATAACGGACGATCGCTATCCGCGCTGGTGGCGGCACTACGGCGAGTGGTGGGTTGCGATCGAGGCGATTTTGACGCAGCAGACGCGCTGGGAAAAGGTCGAAGCAAGCGTGAATAACCTCGTGCAAATTGGGCTGGACACGCCCGCGAAACTGCTTGGCGCGGAGGTTTGGACGATCGCACAGGCGATCGCGCCTGCGGGTTTTTACAACCAAAAAGCCGATCGGATTGTGCGGCTTTTGCGAGCGATCGAACGAGATTTTGGCAGCTTTGAGGGATTTGCGGGCGAGGTGAGCCGCGAATGGCTGCTGGAGCAAAAGGGGATCGGCTTTGAGAGCGCCGATTCGATCCTCTGCTACGGCTGCCGCCGCGCCGTGATGGTTGTCGATAGCTACACGCAGCGGCTTTTAAGCGCGTTGGGGAACGAATTTGACGACTACAACGAGTTGCAATCGTACTTAATGAACGGCGTTGAAAGCGAGTTTGATCGTATATATAAAATCGTGCCGATCGAATTGGAACTAACATATGCCTATTTTCACGGACTCATCGTAGAGTTTTGCAAGAAACAAAAACGAGGCGCGATCGTCGCGCGCGATCTTTTGCGATGAAAAAAATACTCATTTTTTTGCTGCCGCTTGTACTTAATGCCGTTGTTGCAAATGATGAAGAGTATCTTGTGGCAAAGAGCGCAAACGGCGATTTTGGCTACGCAACCGCAGCCGTTGGACAGACGCATACCACCGCGATCGATTTATACCATTCGCTTTAACGATCATAAACGGACATTTTACAAGAATGAAACCGCGCTATTTTTTAGCATGATTTTTGCAAACTGACGCTTTAGTTTTTTCCTGCGCAGCAATGTTATTCTGAGGGAGCGAAGCGACGAAGAATCTAAACTCCCTGCGGCTTAAGCCGCAATCCTCCGCAGTAACGCTTCCTTCGGAAGCTACTGCTTCGCAATCCCTATTCCCACGCTTTGCACCGCCGAAGCATTTTGCTTTGTCAAGGATAAGACGCGAGATCCCCAAAGTCGAAGCGTCCCGCAGACAAAGCAAAATGCAAGGGTATCCGTTAGGACAGTGCAACCGCGTGGCGGTTTCTTTGCCTTCTTTCTTGCCCGCGCAAGAAAGAATGGTCGCGTGCGCCAAAGGCGTATGCGAAAGATCTCTGTATTCGTCTTTAGATTCTTCACATCGCCCAGAATGACACGATCGCGCCACTAATCGTCAATCTTGTGGTTTTCGCCCAACCATTTCAGCACTTTGCAATTGCCCAGATCACACGCCTTGCGAGCGTCCTTTGTCGCCTTTTTATAATTGTACAGTTTGCCATACGAATTGCCGCGATTGTTATAAGCATCTACATGATTTGGATCGATCTCGATCGCTTTCGTATAGTACTCGATCGCCTTTGAGTAATCGCCAAGTTCGAAATACGAATTGCCGCGATTATAATAAGCCTTTGCATCGTTTGGAACGATCTTGATCGCCTGTGTAGATTGCTTGACTGCCTCCTGTCGATCGCTGCGATTTGCAGCCGCCGCGCCATCATTAAATGCGTCCGCAAATGCAAAAACTGCGAACGCTAACAAAACAAGAATAGCCTTCATTGCCGCTCCTTTGTAAAAGTTGGCTCAATACTACTGATTGATCGCTTAAATTGCATAGAAAAGCCAATTCGTACGCATACTGTCATTCTTGTCCCTGCCAATCATTTCGATGACACTTTTCGCTAGAAAAGGGTCATCGAAAGGAAACCACAATGTTCAGTGCAAAAGAGG
>BNUO01000025.1 GCA_025997415.1 Campylobacterota bacterium | reverse complement strand
TTTTATGCACATCTCAGCGCTTTAGATCGCGATCAAATCGTAAACACAATTGCCTCCCTTGAGGCATACGAAGACGAAGTTACGCCAGAACGAGTTCTGCCTGGGGTTACCACCCTACTCAACATGCTTCCAACGCTACCGGAAAAGGAATGCGGAATGTTAGGTTTTAACACACAGACGGCCGTTAATCGAGTCGTCTACCGCCTAGTTAGGTCGCAGAAATCGGAAACATTTGTTGAAGGACTAGTTCAAAATGCACTTCCGCTTCTGGAAACGGCATTTGCCAAACTCACCCTCATTCAAATGGTCGGGCATCGGGAAGGAATTGGAGACAAGCTTGTTCCTGAAGAAGTTGCCAAGAAATTTGAACGAACTTGGCGATCCGAATTCCGAGGACTAAGTGCCGATGCCCTTGCCCGTGAATCAAAACTGCTTTACTCTTTCCTGACTGCCAACCAAGAAGCAGAAGCTAACGAGCCTGCAGCGGTAGCTCCCGCGGATGCGCGAATAACTTGGAGGCTACTGCTTTCGGCGCGAAGCGAAAGTTATGGTCAGGCGGCGAATAGCTATGCGGTAACCAAGTCGACATATCTTGCATGGGATGACTTGATAAACATCTGCGGAACTGAGGAAATTCTACGGCAACGAATTGACGAACTAAGAGCGGCAAATTTCGAGGATTGCGATGAGTTGTTGCAACTTGCCGATCGTTACCTGGGCGGATGGAGACCCAAGCGCTTTGGTGGCAAGTAGATGTAATCACTATTCAACTTCACGTGATAACACCTAACTACCTCGCTCAAGCTGAATGTTGACGACAGTCCAGCCAATACAAGAGCGTTCTACTAAGTTGTCAAGCGGCACATATTCAGTATGTTCTTGATCGCGCAAGTTTTTGCGCGTATTGCTGTTGTTATTTCGTTTTGTGGCGTTTCAAACCATGCCTTCCAGCATTCCTGTTCCGTAAGGAATTTTCGTGTATAAGTTCAATGTTTTTATTCGGGTGGTCTTGCCTAATAGTAGCTGCTTAATTTAGGCATTAGATACCATATCTTGATCACATATCACCGTCATTGATTGAATTGGAGTATCAACATGGCAACATGGACTCGCGAAACCGCTTCTACCGCACTGAAAGAAAATGGTTTGGACTTTGATGTCCGCGACATAACGAGCGGCGTTCAGTTTCTCCTTCCGCAGGGCACCCCGATTGACCTGTATGAAAGCACCGGAAAGGTGGTGGTTCGAGGCAAAGAGTCTGACGAAAAGGCACTCGCCCAAAAGATATTCAACGGAAGGATTGCTCCAACCCCCATAGTCGCAAAGACGGCCGCCGCTACCGCTCCAACTCAGAACGATGACCGCGTGTTCGTCGTCTATGGACATGACACCGCTTCCCGTGACGCGCTTGAGCTAATGCTACGTCGCATGAACCTCAAGCCCGTTATCCTGAGCAACATGGCTCTGGATGGAAAGACCATTATTGAAGCTCTGATGGCTAACATCAATGTAATAAAGTACGCAGTCATCCTGCTTACGCCCGATGATGAAGGACACGAAGTAGGCCATGCCGAGGACAAGAAGTTCCGTGCACGACAGAACGTGGTGCTAGAGCTTGGAATGTTCCTTGCTGCACTCGGGCGCGAACAAGTAGCCATTCTTCACAAGGGAAACCTTGAACTTCCCTCCGACATCAATGGACTGATCTACATTGGCTTTCAAAATTCTGTGCAGGAAGCGAAGAACAAGCTGGCGGCTAGCCTTCAAAAGGTCGGCTTCTACATTGACATCAGCTCGCTGTCTGCCTAGTAAGCAATGAAACCCAACCAATGCAGTCGGGCAGACATGTGCGTAGTCCGCGTATGGCGATGAATTCAAATATTATGTATCATAGGAGTAGTGCCAATGCCTCGTGGCTATTTTGCTGACTTCGCATCTAATCCTGCTTATGCTGAAACGATAAAAGACTGGCATATCACCATTCGACAGTCCTCTTGCTACTGGTACGAACTCATTGTTAATCCCCCCGATTTCATAGACACAAAAAGCTATATATCATTGCAACTCAAAAACCTAATGGCTGAGGTCGAACAGACACTTGAGACACGATTTATCTACTTTTTCGCATCCCGAACTAAGATCCGTTTTGATACGACCCGCCCGCCGAAGTACTCGTTTTGGAAGAAGTGGCTAACCATCACTCTCTTGATCGGTCGGGACAAGAAGCGCTGCATAGTAAAAATCAAAACAGCAAAGAACGAATTTGATGGATCAGATGGGTGTCCACTAACACCTAGAGTTGAAGTTTCAGAGCGTTTTATCCACATCATTCAGAGCGACACGACATCGCAAACACTTTCTGTTCACGATTTTCTTCATACTTTCGGTATTGAGATAGGCATAACCACTCAGGTACACTATGTCGGGATTACAAAAGACCCCGTTAAGAGACTTCTCAGCCGAAAGCATCGTGGTATTGCTGACACACTCTACAATGTATCGAATGAGGAAAACGACTTTTTCTATTTTGTAAACTTATTTAGAGTAATCTCAAATGCAAAAAACAATGCTTACAGATTGCGTTTCGCTATCCCTAATTCAATGAGCAATGAAATTCCAATTGATAAGGAAGGGCGGGTTATCGAAAGTGCTTTAATCGCCTACTTCAATTGTGCATCGCAGAATTTGAACCGCGAAAAGGAACGCACAATATTGAGCAATCAGTTTGCATCCCTCGCTAAAGAACACAAGATTCAAAGCGTATCTGTGCATCTGGAAATAGAGCCTTCAAACGAATATTTTGTTTTCGGATCAGCCGCAACTCCTCCAGCATTAAATCATTCGTTTCGGTACCACTATGCAAATAGGAAAGTGGAAATGGAATGCTTTGCTTCGGAGGATGAGCTTCTATCTCAACCAAATTAACCCATAATGCACATTAACCCTGCGGTTGGCTGATGCCACCCCAACGCTTCATTGCAGCGGATTGCATACGGCGGTCGCTGAATTATGACGCTCGGGGCTTGTCCAATACCACAGCATCAATTGGCGGCATCGCCACAGTGCTTTTTGGTCGCGCAAGTTGTCCGCGTTGCTGGGCGTGTGTGGCAGTGCGATGGTAGCGTTCCCATTTCATTTCGTACCGCTTCAAACCCTACCTTCCAGCGTTCCTGCTCTGTAAGAAATTTTCGCGTACAATTCTGGCTGCTAGTCCAAGCGGAATGTCGCTATCGTGGTACCGTTTAACTACAATGTTAGACATTGTCCGAAAGGTCTCCGATGGAATCACAGATAGAACAACAATTCTTCCAATACCTTGCCGAGTTGGGCTTTCCAAAATCGTCGATTATCTATGAGCCAGTGTTCCAGCCAATCGGTGACGGTCGGAGGTATCGACCCGATTTTGCTCTCCTTGACCCAAAGACAAATGAGCTTCTGGCAATCATCGAGATTAATGGTCGTAACGATCCAGAAATACTATCCCGCGCCATTCAACAGGTGCGGCAGTACATCGCAGCCCTGAGAGATAAAGCGGTTCGTGGGTTTGTTGTTATTCCTGCGCAATCGGGTGATGGGTTTGAGTTCTATACACTAGGGGAAGGCGGAGAACCAAAACAAGTTCCATCTTCTTCGTTCTTGCAGTTCGAGTCGCTCTCATCGGCTCGGATCGCCGAGAAAAAGGAGATGCTGGCAGAAGAGAAAAAGGAAACGACAGACCAATTCCTTGTCGTCTGTTTTGCCGCATCCGCATTTGCTGTCGCCGTTGCCGCCGCAGATTTCGTATGCTCGCGGTACGGCATCGCGCTTCTCACAACGGAGCGCATGGTGTTGGTTGGTGCTGCCATTGCATTGGTTGTCATTCCCTATGTTCAGAAATTTAAGGCTGGGCATTGAAATCGACCGTGCCGCTAAGCAAGCCAAGGGTTAACCTGCATTCGAGGCGACCTGCGCGAAAAGCCATGTAAGCGCCTCAACTTGAATGTTAGCCCAAACCAATATTTTCCGCGGCATCAAGCAGTGCGTCATCGCTGTCTTTGGTTGCGCAAGTTGTCTGTGCTTGCTGGGCGTGTTACAACACAGTGGCATACCCATTTCACGCCGTTTCAAACCATACCTCCCAGCTTTCTTACTTCATAAGAAATTTTCGTGTATAAGTTTGGCTATTCATTTAACACAATCAGCTTACGATCGTCGCTTAATTCAGCGGCATTGTGTTTGCTAGGGCGCAAAAGATACAAATAGAGGGAGCGGAATGCGTAGCATTTACATTCTTGCATTCGGCAGAAGGCGCTATGTTTTTCCGCCCCACACGAGCTTCACGGCACGAGGAGTTGCGCAATGAAAAATTGGCTGTTCTTAGCTATTGCAATATTTGGCGAGGTAGTCGCAACATCTGCATTGAAGTCTAGCAGCGGATTCACAAAGTTAGTTCCATCAATTGTTGTTGTCGTTGGTTATGCACTTGCTTTTTACTTTCTGTCTCTCGCGCTCAGGTCTATTCCGATGGGTGTTGCGTATGCCGTCTGGGCAGGACTTGGTATCGTACTTTTATTGGCTATAGCATGGATATTTTATGGGCAACAGCTAGACTTTTGGGCATTTGTCGGTATAGGGCTTATAGTCAGCGGAGTTGCGGTGCTTAACCTGCTATCAAAAGTCAGCACCCATTGATGAGCAATTTAGATAAAGAGATCAGTTACATTGTCGCAAGCGATATAAATATGAGAGATGGGATTGGACTGGAAACATATATCAATGGCGATCTCGTTATGGAGATATTCGGAGACAACTTTGAAAAAAGAACATATATAACATTGTTTTCTGACATAGTTTAAATACAATATAATACAGGTCAAAACATTTAATAAACGGGGGAGCGTAGATTATGGACAAAACACAAAAAATAAATACGAGAGCGATTGTTTCAATGCTCTTATTTGTCATTATAATAATTTTGTTTGTAACTGCCGTTGCGATACAAATTGTGGAACTATTTATCGATCCGGAAATGCTGATTGCAGAATTGCTAAATCCAGACAACCCGCCTCCAAGTATTTTGCTGGAATCAATGCATATTCTTACGGCAATCCATGCGGTAGGCGGATTGATATTTTGTGTATTGTCGATCGTTCATATAATGAAAAATTGGAAAACACTAAAAACATATTTTAGAAATAATGTAATAAAAAGATAATAGAGTATGTCGCCAAGCGATTTTTGTGTATAAGTTTGGCTATCTAAGCGGATCGATCGCACGATCGCCGTTTAATTCCAACATTAAGCAGAAAACTATGCACGCACTCGTTGTTGTCTCACACCCAAACCCAAAGTCGCTTACCCATGCCGTCGCTGCGCGGATTGCGGAAGGCGTATCTGCCTCCAGTCCCTCAAACTCCTTTGAAAACGCAGACTTAGCGGCGGAGGGTTTCGATCCAAGATACATCGCAGCCGACATTTCCGTCCTTCTCAGAGAGGGCTTGCCGACCGCCGATGTAGCCGCCGAACACGCGCGGCTTGATCGCGCCGATGCACTCGTGTTGGTTTATCCAATATATTGGTGGTCTATGCCCGCGCTTCTCAAAGGGTGGATTGATCGTGTATTTAGCAATGGATGGGCTTATGATGATGTGCCGAATGCCAAGATCGTGAAAAAACTCCAGCGCCTTCAAGTTTATTTGATCGCTATCGGAGGCGCTGATATGCGAACCTACGCGCGGCATGGATATTTTGCCTCGATGAAGAACCAGATCGATCATGGAATTTTCAATTATTGCGGCGCAAATGTTGTTAAATCTGAACTCTTGCTTCCATCGGATGCAAATTTTCCAGCCTCGCATTTTGGTATTGCATACGACATTGGATTTAATATGTTTTCTTGACCCGCGCAAGATGTTTAACAACTCATTTTAAGCAGACGATCTGCGATCGCCGCGATATTTCCCCCGAAGAACTTATCGAAATTTTAGGCGTACCTGATCCGATAGAGGTATGCGCCTATGGAAAAGTTGGCGGCATATACTCGGCTCTTTCGCTCTATCAAGCATTGCATTAAGAGCACTTCGCCCATATCCAAATTTTCGATTAGATTATTTGCGTGTGCTTCAAGGATAGTCTCAATGCGTCCAGCCATAACTATCCCCATAACAACATCAACATTGTGCTAGATTCTTCACTGGCGTTCAAACGATACCACAAGATGAGTGTATCTACAACAGTCAGCGGGCTATCAGTAAAGCAAGCGGCTAATGCAAAATCTACTGTTCTAAAAACTCTGCCGTTGTTAGTTTTTTGTACTCTTTTGGCGGTAAAAAGTCCTCATTGGTAAATGTTTGTTTAGTGGCGGCTGTTACTTCGGTCAAGATCAGATCTCCGCTTGGATCGTACTCTAGCGTACGGATTGGATAGCCGTTTTTAAGCAGATTGACATACTCGTCGCTTAGTTCAATAAACTTTTGCGGATTTGGGTTGTTAATGCCGCTTAAATGCAGCATTACTTCAGCAAGTGCGCGACTATCTATTTCACTATTTACAGTAATTTTCTGCGCCAAAAATAGCTCTTTTCGTAGTTCGCCACTCGATAATACCTGATATTTTTCCGCGTTAAATCCTGCTTGATTTAATTTTTCTCCCGTTTTAATCACCGTAACCGCTGGTTCGTTTTCGTCAATTAGTGGATGAGTATCAGCCAGTATATCTTCACCACTCATTTCGCTCATCTTTGCACCATTTAACGCATTGATTACGGTTGTTAGTGAGCCGCCGTAATAACTTTTTTTCTTATCATGAACAAAATAGATCGTGCCATTTTTGAGGTTGATAATAAGCGCTTCGCCGTTGCTTTGCGTCTTGTATCGGTTGGAGTCGATCGACGCACGCGAGACAAATATGTCGCCGCCCGCGTACTTCGTCGTCTCCTCGATCGCCCAGCCCGCGTAGCTCGCCGCACAAGTCAAAAACAACATCGCCGAAAATCGCACCAAAAACATCGAAAATCCTTAGAGCTTCAGGATACTACAAATTATATAAAACGGTTTGTTTGATCAAGTTGGTTATGATCGCGCTTTGCAAAGGAAACTCGTGCCATTTTTCTGTCGTGAGCGCTTTTGGCGCGTAACCAGCCTTGCTATGCCAGCCGCGCTCGGTGCGCTCATCGATATGCTTCAAGTGCTTATCGACTTTATTTTGGTGGGCTTTTTGGAGGTTGCCGCAACCGCCTCGATCGGCATTGCCCTGCAATTTACCGGTCTGTTTTATACGCTAATGGGCGTTTTTTTCATCGGATCGAACGCGCTGATGAGCCGATTTTTGGGCGCAGCGGACGAAGCCGCTCATAAAACCATAGGCTCTTCCGCTGTTTTGGTCGGCGGTGCGGACACAACAGGCGCGTCAAAAACATTCGGCACTTTCACACTCCTTTCGGCTGCTTTAAGTGTTCCTGCGCTGATCTTTGCCGCGCTCTTTTGCGATCTGCCGTTTTCGATGATGGGCAGCGAAACGCGGGTTGTGCAACTCGGTTCGTCGTATCTATTTATACTCGCTTTCGCACTGCCGTCAATGATGATCAACCAGATCGCATTTAGCGCATTTAGCGCTGCTGCAAACATCAAAACTCCGCTTTATATCAAACTCTTTTCTAATGCGATCAACATTGCGCTAAGTTTTATTCTCATCTTCGGAGCGGCAGGAATCACATCTGCTCCTATGGCAAATATCATCTTTGCTCCGCTCTTTTGGATCGCAGGCGTATTTGGAATAGAACACGGTTTTGGAGTCTCGGGCGCAGCGGCAGCAACTGTAATCTCGTTTTACATAGAAACGATCTGCTACTTTTTTCTTATCTGCGTAAAATCACGACCGCTTAAACCAATCTGGACGATCGACAAAAATCTATTTGCACGCGGCTTAAAAATCGGTATTCCTGCGGGATTGGAACGGCTTTTTCTGTTTGGTACATTTCTTGTTTTTATGCGAATTATTTCCGATTTTGGAACGGAGGTTATGGCGGGTTATCAGATTGGTTTGCGCATTGAAAGTATCGCGTTTATGCCCGGCATTGGCTTTACGATCGCAGCAATGAGCCTTACAGGGCGTGCACTTGGTGCAAAAAAACCTGACGAAGCAGAAAAAGATGCGCTATTTACCGCGCTTTGCGCCTGTACAATTATGGGATTTGCGGGACTATTTATGGTGCTATTTCCCGTGCAACTTGCCCGCTGTTTTACCGATGATCTCGCCGCGATCGAAGCAGCAAAAGGGTATCTGATCTGCGTGGGAATCAGTCAGATTCCGCTTGCCGCTTCATTTGTACTCAGCGGTGCGCTTCGTGGCGCAGGCGATAGCCGCACAAGTCTCAAAATCAATCTCTATTCGATGTGGATTTTTAGAATTATTCCTGCAATTATTCTAGCGTGGTATTTTCAAAATGTCTGGTTTGTTTGGCTTGCAACGCTATTTGAAACATTTATTCGCGGCGCGTGGTTATATCGTACATTCAAGCGCGGAAAATGGCGCACAATAGGGGTTTAACGATGAATAGTCTCGATCTTTATGCACGGTTTGAACCGCTGATTCCGTTTACAAAAGAGATCGGCTCTTTGCACGGCGAGTTTATCGCTTGTTTGAAGCGACTTGGCGCAAAAAACGCACTTGATGTTGGCTGCGGAAGCGGTGCGTTTTTGGAGCGGCTTGGTTCGGCAAATATCGCAGCAAAAGGGATCGACAAGAGCGAAGCGATGATCAAACTTGCCGCGTCGCACGGCGTTGCGGAGTGTGTCGATCTTGCCGATGAAAAGGGATTTTACGACGCTGTTACGGCTGTTTTTGATGTTGTTAATTATCTTAAAAGCAACGAACTTGTAGGTTTTTTTAGCGCCGCATTTGATCGCTTAAACGATCGCGGATCATTTCTGTTTGATGTCAATACGCTGCACGGTTTTGAGGCGGTTGCGCAGGGCGATCTGGCGCTAGAGAAATCAGCGGTTTTCGGTACAGTTCGATCGAAATATGTTGATGAAAAACTGGTAAGCATTTTTGATCTTTTCACTCCGAATGGCGATCGATACAAGCGCGATCATTGGGAGATAACGCAGTATTTTCACACTAACCGATCGCTTCAAGAGGCGTTAAAAAAAGCAGGTTTTAGCACTATAAAACAGTTGCAATTTCATCTATATAGCGGAGAAAAAGCAGATAAAACGATCTATATCGCAAGTCGGTAAAGTCTTGCTAAAATCCTGCTTTTATTTTCGCATAAATCCGTTTTTCACTCTCGATATTTTTTCCAAAAAAAACCACGAAACCAGCGCTAAAAGTTAGATTATCTGCAACTTCGTAATTACTCCAAAAGCGGTAGAATCCGCTTGTATCGCCACTACTGTTTTCCGCCGCATTTGCCATTAGATTGATATCTAATCTTGAGTTCATTAGATCGATTGTAATGCGTCCCGCCGCCTCTTTTGTATCATCTTTAGTTACAGCTTCAAGCGCCATCGTTATATCGTGAAATCCCGCATACTCTGCCCCAATAAGCAACTCTTGTTCATCGCCACTTTCAAGATCAAGCCAGACAAATTCGGACTTAATCAGCAGATTGCCAACTGCTTTGTCGATCGCACCTCCAAAAAACGAGTAGCGATCGGATCGCATAGGGTTGTCATTGTAAATTCTTGCGCCATAAAAACCAACATCAAACGACTGAAAGCTGCCAAGCGCCGCTATCGCACTTGAAACTCCGTTTGGTTCGTCGGTTTTTGTCTGTGTGCGAGTTTTGCTAAAACGATTTTCGGGAAGTGCAAGCAACTGGAAATCCCAACGATCGACAAATAGATCAACTCTTGCGATCGTTCTTCCAAGCCGCAGATCGCCAATGTCGATCAAGCCAATATCGCGGCTGTCGATCGGATTTAACCGATCAATGACGCGAAAATAGTCGCTTTTTCCCCAGCGGATAATCTGTCTTCCAACTCGCAGATCAACCCGATCGCCAAGTTTTGTAAAGAGAAATAACTCTTTGAACTCCGCCTCGTCAGAGCTATCTCTGCTCCACTCTCTATGCGACAAAATTGTGTCGGATTTGATATAGCTGTCGCTCCAAAGCGGTAATTTTGCGATCAGTTCCGCATTTACTCGATAGCCATTTTCACCATTTTTGCCCACTCTTAGAGCGCTCAAAACATCAAGAAATCCGTATAACTCTCCGCGCCACAAATTTGTCGTTTTTTCGTTTTTATCGCTAATTTGCACCGAGCCGATCGAATCAAAACTGGCAAAATCGTCCAGATCATCCGCGAGCAGACAAACAATTAACGACACAAATATGACGCAAAAACGGTTCATAATCCGCGCTCAATTCCTCTAATAGAAAACTGCTCATCGTCAAGCTCCTGCCCAAAACGGACATTTTGAAAACGGATCGTTGTACTGTGTAAAACGGTGTTATCCTGCTTGGTTGTCATCTGCATTTCAAGCGGTTGCCATATGCTATCGATCCGCTCTACGGTGGGAATATCTAGAAACTTCACGCGATTTTTTTTCGTCTCGTAGTTGATCGCACGAATGACAAAAAAGTTGTCTTTTCGTACAGCCAAAAGCGATCTCGTATAGCCACTATTTTCGCGCACTCGTTCGTTTTTTGGCGTTGCTTCGATAAGCCAAACCGCAAAACCATTCACTTCGCGATCGCCTACCAATTTGTAATTGTAATCGTCAATGTTGCGATCGTTTAGATCGTTATAACTAAAATCGCTGCCCATAAAACTACCGCTTTGATCGCTTGAAGCGATCCGTTTTGTCTTTTGCAAATTGGGCAGATAAAGCCACTGTTCATCATCCTCGCTCTTGTGATCGAAGATGAGAAAACCTGTATTCTTAACATCGCTTGGCTCAAGAAAGATAATTGCCTTCTTTGTAATAGCGGCAAAATCTCGCTTGAATTGCACCATTTTTCGCTCCCTCGTGCGATTTGCGCCATCAACGAGAATCATCTGCATATTTGCACGCATACGATTGCCTTTATCGCGTTCATCAACTTGACGCATAATTTCTTGCGCGTCAAGCGCAAAACTAGAAACAACAGCGCAAAAAAGCAGCATTAAATAACGCATTTTCCACTCCTAAACCATAAGATAAAAAGCGCAGGCGTAAGCAGTAGATCGGCTAATAATGCCAGCACGATACACGCCGAAGCAATTATGCCAAAGCCTACAATGTTTTGCATCTCGGCAAACAGATAAACGCCAAATCCGAGCGCTAAAACAACGCTGGTGATCACCAACGCCCTCCCCGTTCCTAGCATTGTCTCTTCTAGCGACACAATTATGTCGTGAGTTTTCAGATAGCTGCGTCTGAAGTTGTGGATAAAGTGGATCGTATCATCAACGACAAGCCCTAGCACGATCGAACCGACCAACATCACAAACATATCAAACGCGATCCCCAGTACAACCATCAACGCCATACCAATAATGATCGGGGTAAGGTTTGGAATCATCGAAAAGAGTCCGAGTCGTATGCTTCCAAATGTGGCGATCATCATAGCGGTGATCATAAAAATCGAGAGCGTGTAACTCACCGCCATTGATTCGACCGAAGCGCTCAGTACGGTACAGAGCAACGTTACCAAACCCGTCATTTTTATGTCGCTATTTGGAAACGCTTTTTCGTAAAACTTGCTCAGTTTATCGATGATCTTTTGCCCATCAACCGCGTCAGGAAACGGAATCTTGTGCGTAATTCGCACTTGGCTGTAATCGCTATTTGTAACCTCTGTTAGATCATCGCTGGAGTTGGAAAACAGTAGCAGCGACTCGGCGATCGCGCCCTTGCTCTCGGGAATTGTGTAGTAGCGATCGTCGTTTTCGTTTAGCGCACGGTTGATCTCTTTGACGATTGTTGCGATCGACACAACCTTTTTGATCGGCTCTATCTCTGTCGCGCCCTGCGCACTTTCGTCAATGCGATTCATCAACTGCGGATCGTAAAGCGCGTCCGACATTTTTGTGTCGATTAGTACCTCGATCGTAACCGATCCGTGCATTTTTTCGTCCAAAAGATCGGTTGCTATACGAACGGCGCTTGTCTTGGGAAACCAGCCGACAATGTAGTGGCTAAGCCGCACTTCGCTCAAAAGCGCGATCGATACAGTAAGCAAAACGGCAAAACAGAAGACGATCGTTTTTGGAAAACGCCAGCTAAGAGTTGCAAACCATTTTAGCAGTCGATCTGCCGACACAAATGTGTCGCGTTTTGCTCTTAGTTTGATCGGCGTGATCGCAAGAAGCGCAGGTAGAAGCGTAAGCGTAAGGATCAGCGACATTAGTATGCCAAATGCGGTAAATCGTCCCAGATCGGCAAATGGTTCGATTTTTGCAAACACAAATGATCCAACTCCTGCGATCGTTGTTAGCGCTGTCATTACGATCGCTGGCGCTGTGTGTGAAGCTGCATAAAAAACTGCCTCTTTGCGATCGCCGCTATTTTGAAACTCTCTGTAATAAATCGTCAAAAGATGTACCGTAGCACCCACTCCAACGGCAAGCAAAAATGTAGGGGCGATCTGTGTTGGAATCTTGATTGGTACTCCGCATATCGCCATTAAACCAAGCATTGAAACTAGACTTAAAATCACAACAATTAGCGGATAAATCACACCGCTCAAACGACGAAAAAACAGAAAAAGAACTGCTGCGATCATCAAGATCAGCAGCTTGACGAAATGGCTTATATCTGCGATCATTGCGCGTTTTAATTGATCTGTTACGACAGGCGATCCTGCGATATACAACGGCATCTCTGCGCTCTGCTCTGCATTGACAATCTTGTAGATCGCCGTTACGATCTCGCTATTTTGCTCGTCGCTTAGCGGCATTGTTTCGCTACTTTTTCCAAACCACAGATCGCCCATTTCGTCGAAACCATCTTGCGCGGCGACACTTACGCGACTAAGCGTTCGAATCACGATTGCCGCGATCGTTGCATCTTTACTAACCAGCAGATCTGTGTAAAACGGATTTCGCATTGCGCGAGCTTTGATCGCCTGCCACTCGTCGGCGTTTGTCGGATAGCGGTCAAAAAGTTCGCCGACAATCAACGAATCGCCCTCGCCTCTCGTGTCTCTCGCCGAAACAATACTATCTACTTTGGTTAGGTACGGCACCTGCTCTTCGATCGCAGTTTGAATCCGTGCAATTTTTTCGATCGCGCGCGAGACAAAAATGTCGTCAGCTTTTAACGCAACGATAATCCGTTCATCACGACCGTAGCGATCCAGAAAATCGTTGTAGATCACCAACGACGGATCGTTTTCAAATAGCAATCCTTCCGTTGTCGTGTCGATCGTTAAAGCGTCAATCTTCCAGACGCACGCCGCGCACAAAAGGAGACTAAGCGCGATCGTCGTTAGCGGGCGATCGGCGCTAAAACGCGCAAGCGAGACCAGAAACGCGCTAACTCTGCTACGAAGAGCCATCTGTACTCCTTAATATAATGTAAGTGTGGCAGGAAATGGATTAAAGGAACACGCTTTGCTTGTCTAGCAAATGCGACTACTAATACTGATCATCTCACTGTTATCGGTTGGGCTGCACGCGGCGGAGCCTCCAAAAAGTCGGACATACACGACCACCACGCCCCCCACAGCCCAAATACCGCACGATCCAAACGCAAAAACGACATACCGAATCTACCGCAAAATTGACGATCCGAACGAAAGCGAAAACGGCGATTTGCGCGAAGCCACCGCAAAAGAGCCGTACCGCTATTTTGTTGGCGTTGGCGCAGAGATCGTTAAGCGCGATCGCAAAATCACCGTTGCAAGCTACAACAACAAAGACAAAATTGACATTGGCGGCGATCTCTACCCCGCAAACGGGCGCACTTACCACTACGCAAAGCGCGAAAACGGTGCGGCGGCGCTTTTGGAAGCGGGATTTGTGAGCACACAGCCGTACTATTATGGTTTGCGCTTCTCGCTTTTTGACGACTTCGCTACGCTTGGAGCGACGGTTGGAGCGAGTTTTGAGCGCGTCTCAATCGCCGCATTCACGCCGTTTGTGGAGATTGGCGGCGGCGTTGGATACGAAAATCTTGACGGCGCAAAGCCCGATCATCTCACGGTTGGAATTGAGGCGGGGCTGGAAAAAACGGTTGTGGGCGACTATCTGCTTCTGCGGCTTTCGGCGCTGTATAACTACCGCTACTGGCAGACGCTTGAGGAGCATTACGGCAACGAATATTGGCGCGATCACGAGCTTGGCGCGTCGCTGCGGTTAAGGTATCTGTTTTGATCACGGTAACGATCAACGATGAATCACGGTCGATCGAAAACGACACAACTGTGTCGCAACTTTTGGCGTTGCTGGGGCTGAAAAACGACACGGTTGCGGCAGTTTCGATCAACTCGGTTATTGCAAAAAAAGATCGCTGGGAGACAACCGTGATCGCAGATGGCGATCGTGTGGAGCTGCTGGCATTTGTCGGCGGCGGCTGTTAGCTCTGCGCAGGGTCGTTCCAAGAGATTTCACCTCCATTTGTTTCACTTATGGCTTCTACTCAACACAACACTTGCCTGTCATTCTGAACGCACTCCCTGTCATTCTGAACGCACTCCCTGTCATTCTGAACGAAGTGAAGAATCTAAAGGCAAACACAGATTCTTCGCCTTCGGCTCAGAATGACATGAGAGGCGAGATTCTTCAGTCGCTGCGCTCCTTCAGAATGACAGCTGGATTGCGGGTCGAGTCCGCAATGACAGGAAAAGGCGTGATTAGGCACGGTTTATTTGCAATATGGTATAATTTTTCATTATATTAAGAATAATTTAAGCAACAATCATTGGAAATCGTGGTATAAGTTAGCCTTATGCAAAAGGAGGCTGCCATGAATAAGTCAAATAGACAGTGGGGTGTGGCGAGATTCTTCGCTTCGCTCAGAATGACAGAGAGGACGCTCCTCAGAATGACAGGTGGTTGCCTTGTCATTCTGAACAAAGTGAAGAATCTAAAAGCAAACGCAGATTCTTCGCCTTCGGCTCAGAATGACAATAGGATGAGATTCTTCGTCGCTCCGCTCCTCAGAATGACAAGAACGCTCAGAATGACAATGGTGGTGGTGGGGTTGTTTGCCCTGTTGCCTGCCTCGCTCCAAGCTCTAAACATCAAAGTCGATCAGAGCCAAACAGGTATTAACGGCACTTATAAAGACGCGAACGGCAATATCATCGGTTCGTACGCCTATCCCGCGTCCGCCCGCTCAGGCAATTGGTTTCATCTCCAAGTGCGGGCAGAGCTGACAGGCAGCACAAACTCGGCGGATAACTGGGGTTGTACCTCTATCACAATTCCCAGTTTGAAAGCGCGGCGCGATCGCGATCACGACGATGCTCGTATCTTCACAGTTACCCGCACGATCAACAACGCCATACAGGTGCCTGCCGGAGACGACAACAGCATTCACCCAGTTGTTATTCAGTTTTACTCAGGCGGCAAGAATACGAGCGATCAATGCAACGGCACATCAATGGGAAGCCATACCATATATATCAAACTCACCAGAGCGCAAAAGGATGTCGATCTTGCCTTTAGAAGCGGTAGAAATATCAGAGGCGATATGAAGGTGATCGGCAATACTGCGGTCTGCATACCCCAAAAAAACTGGTTAGGGACTCCCTCAGTAGGACGGAAGAACGAGATTGGCAGCTATCAAGACGCAGCCAGGCTTGGCGGCAGCCCTGAAATGGAGTGTCTAAATCCGCAACAACCGCGACAAACAGGTATTTGGAAAGAAGACGACGATCTGTTGTATGCGTATGTTCAAGACAATGGCAAAGTGATCGGCACGATCAACCAATCCAGAACGATGGCGAAGCTAACGCTGCCCCAGAAGGCAAAGATCGTACAGGCAAAGCTCTACTGGGTCGGCAGACTTGCCAACCAAAAGCGCGCATGGAATGTGTTTCCTTCCAATGCATATGATCCTGCTGCAAAGTGCAAAAGCGAGAGAAACGACGGCTCGTTATTTACTGCTTGCAATAGCGGCTCTAGCGATCTCGGCTTTGGCAAGGCAAGCAACAACCCTGCTAACCCCACTGTATTGAAGCTGCTTGATGATTATATCGCTGGAGTACAGCTAAAGGTTCCGGGCGGAAAGTATGTAGATGTCATGCCCGAAAATGTCTACTATGACACAGATACCGAGACTGTCCATTATGCTGTTAATGTTGATGTAACGCACCTGATCAACCCCGATCGGCAGGAGGGCGAGTACTATGTACAGGGCATTAACACCAAGTTGCACGGCTACGATTACGGTACTTACGCCGGCTGGATGCTCTATGTGATCTACGATAACGCCGACGATACCACAGAAACATTCAAAAATATCTCTATATATGATGGGCTAAAACACTTGGGCGCTAGGTCTGATGATTTCTGGAAGTCATATACCCTAAAAGGCTTTAGAACTCCGCTTGCGGGAGCTGTGAATGCCAAGCTATTCTATTTCGGCGGCGATGGGGGCAGAGATGCAACAGACGACTGCATTAAGTTTAACTTTGCCAATGGCACAGAAGATGTCCATAAATTCGAGTGCGGTACTGGTGATAAGGTCAATGGATATAATGGATATGGAAAAGCGGTATATATAGGCGGCAGAGGCTGGGATTATGCAAATGCGTTTAGCGCCAGCATTACCGAAGGCGGATTGCCTCTTGAGTCAAAGTCGTGGAAGTGTCCGGGTCTGTCCTGCTATTCGGGGGGAGTACAAGCTGCAACTGACACACGCGGAGATCGTGGCAAGAAACCGGCGGGTTCGCTGCCCGATTTCGACTATACGATCGGTTACGATCTGCACACCTACAACCTCGATGGTGTGCTTGGCAACAATCAACAAGAGACGCGGGTTATATTTAGTACTGGGTTAGGGAAAAGGGACATCTTCGCCCCAGCTTTTGTGGCGCTCTCTACAGAGATCCATGCGCCTGTTATCGGCAATCTGGTTCAGGAAGCAAACCTCACCTCCTGCACAAACAGCAGAAATGTCAAGGGTAGGACGATGGAGTATGCGCTTACCTTTACAAACTCCGGTAACGAAGCGGCGTATAAGATCGATCTGGCTGCCAATCTCGATGAATTGGGAATATGGAAATATATCGATCTAACCCAAACGAAGTTTATCGGCATTTATGAGGTTGATAGCGCAGGTAAGGAGTCGCCCCTTAGTGGCTTCACTTGCGGCGTAGTAGAGAGTGGGCTTGGCGTGCGATGCAAACAGGACGACGACATTGTGATGACGATAAAAAAGAAATACAGAATGCGCTACTCCGTTCAGTTTTCCGAAAACGATACGCTCAACAATACGATCGGCAGCTACAAGAGCAGCGCGACTTTGGAGTATTGGAACTATGAGACGAAAGAAAAAGTAGAGCTTGACGCGATCGTAAAAGACCCCTATCTTTTGCCTGCGAAAGATTGTTTTATCGGCACTTGCGTTGATCCGAAGCTCTCTATTCCTGTCAAAAAGGTTGATGGCGATGATGGATACTATATCCTCAAACCTGTTCAGAGCGTTTATGACGCGAAGTATGCGAAAGATCCTTTTGACGAGCCATTTTTGGCATATTGCAAAGGGGTAAATGCGTATAACGGATCTGGATCGAAGAACGCCGATCGGGACGAAAGCAAACTGGAGGTTTGGCTGCCGCTGCCGATGTCGGATACGGAGCAGAAGGGGGATTACTCGAAACCCAATAGCAACTTTAAGTTTGGGGCGCTTGCTCCGCTTGAAACTAGGGACGATCGAAGCTATTACAATCAGAAACATCAGCGCGTGATGTTTGATCAAGGCAAGCTGAAAAACCTAGCTGGCAATGCGATCTACGGCTTGCGTATCAATATGACCGATCTTTCGCTGCACGATTCGATGTATGACCCCACCAGCAAACGGTTTGAATTCGCCAATATCAATCTGCTCGGCACGAGTTTTGCGATCGATCAGGCTAGTAGCAGCGAGATTAAATGCGGATCATCTACACCGCTTTACGGACTATATAGTCAGATCGCCAAGACAAATACAAATCCCGTTACAAACTGCGCAACGAGCAGGCTGGTATTCAAGCAGCATGCAAGTTACATCTACAAGGCGTTAGACGAAAAAGCGAGCGATCTCAAAAGCAAGCTATACGAGTCTTGCTCGCAAACCAAATCGTATATTCCAAGTGCGAAAGATGGCTTGTATCTGATCAATCCGCCTGACAATAAACGGATTCCGTTTGCCGCCCACTGCATTATGAAAGATACGGGCAGCGGCGTTGATCAATATATAACGACTGTTTTTATGGGATTTGACGCAAGCAATACCTATGAACCCGGCAGTATTTTGAATAATACCTGCATGAATCTAGGTTTGGCGTTTTTCGTCCCTACCAACAAAGGACGCTTTGACAATATGCACGCTTTCCTAGCCTCAAACAAAGGTGGCGCAGAAGGGTGGGAAAACTATGTTGGTAGTGTCGGCAACTGGGCGACAAGTAACACGCTGGCAAGATATGACGGCATATTTATACTAGATCGCAATAAGAAAAATACGCAGTTGTGGCCCTACGGACCGTTTGGGGTCTTCAAGGACAAGAGCGGTACTGGCGCTGGCGCATGGGACGACAAAGAAGGAAAGGGCAAAACTCTGCATAGCCCGGGTATGCACTCGACAAACTCCCGCGAATCTGATGGCGATACGATGGGGAGCAAAGGGTGGCTAACGATCTTTAATCCCAACACCAATGCGGGGCAAAAGATCACCCAGATGATGCAAAAGATGGAAGGCTTGAAGGAAAAAACGCTTGATACAAGTTGGTGGATCTCCGACGACTATTGTAAAAACACCGACAGCGACGGCAACATTCAACTTGAACCAAACGGCGACTACGATGCTGGGACTTGGCTAGGCTACACCTATCAAGCCGATGGCAGCGTCCTCTCTTGCAACGATGAGCAAAAAGCCAATTACCCGAATGTCAATCTGCCCTCCTACACCCACCAAAACTACGCTTGCGTGGGGTTGGATAGCTACTTTCCGCTCAACAAACGACCGCAGTTAGGCGATCTGGCTGTGTGGGAAAAAAATGGCGCAAGCGCAGCCAATCAGCATATCTATACCAAGATGGCTGACGGCAAGATTGAGCTCAAGATCGGTACTAAACCCAAAAGCCCCAGCGATACGGAGGGCGATAAGCTAACGGCGCTGGTTTGCGCCCGCATTGTGGAAGAGACTCCGACAAAGAGCAACAACTTTGTGTCGATTAGCAAGTACAAGGAGGTGATCTTTGACGATGCCGCAAGTATGGATCTGGCGTTTGTTCCAAGCGACTATCTAAGTGGAAGCAACAACGCGGTGAGACAGGCGCGTATTGAGATGCGCTATTCAAAAGGTACGACCGTTGGCGGCGCGACGACCTATCCGCCTTGTGATGACGAAACGGCGACTTGGGAGGAGTTTACCGATCCTGCGATCGCTAACCCAGCAAAGACAAACATATACTCATTCGATAGCTTCTCGATCCGCCCTGCGGCATTTGCGGCGAGCGTTAAACAGACCGATCCATTTATCGCGGGTCAGGCATACAAGCATAAGAGCGGCAAGAGTGATCCGATCGAGATAACGACAAGCAAAGGGTATACGCAAGGAGTCTTTACCAGCAGTAGCACGATGTTGCGCGTTACGGGTAGCGATAGGGCGGTGAGTACGGCTAAGTTCAATCAGAGCGATCTGGTAACGACGATCGGCTTTGCCAATGGCGTTTCCGAGATCAACATCTCGTATGACGAGGTTGGCGAGGTGATCCTCAATATCACGGATAGCGAATGGACGAAGACTGAAGAAAAAGGCGACTGTATTGAGGGCAGTTTCGACACGACTGTTCCGAATCCAAAGTATCCAACGAGCGATATACGCAGTGCGCAGGTTGGCTGCTTGGTTGGCGTTGCACCTGATGGCAATTTGAGCGTAGCAGTTCGGTTTGTGCCAGATAGGTTTATTATCAGCAGCGCAGGAACGGATCATGTCTTTGAACTCAACAACTCTACGAGTGTTGGCGGCGCAAGCAGCGGCAGCTTTACCTACTATGCAAACGCAGGCGAAGGGCAGTCGCTAGGGGTCAATCTCGATATGAGGGCGGTCAATGCCAAAGGCAAAACGACCAAGTTCTACAACTACTCAGTAGCAGCACCCGCAACAGAGGGCAACTACAGCCAAGATATGGACTATGCGATTGGATTTCCCAATGGCGCTCAGGCGATCATCGATTCGCTGGGAGCTACGCTTTGGGGCAATCCGGGCGGTTGGAAGTCAGATATTTGGACGGCGGGCGAGGCTCGTAAAACGATCGAGATTAACTTCAATCGATCTGTTACTGTTCCGATCAAACCGCTGACGCTTAGCGCAACAGATATCAATCTGTCGGTTATTGACAAAGACAAGCGTTCGGGTTCGGGGGTTGGTAGTGGTAGTGGTGCGAACTTCTACTACGGTCGTTTCTATGCGCCAAAGGCGGCAACAGCGGAAGGAGTGGCAACTGTCAATCTCTATACAGAGATCTACTGCACTAGCGTAACATTGTGCAATATGATTCCAACGATCAAAGCCTCCGACGATCGGGACTGGCAACGGGTTGAAGACAGCGTTAGCGAGGCGAATGTAACGGTGAAGATCGGTAGTGGTAGTACCGATACTCTGAAGTTCGATGGTATCAAGAGCGGCGGCTCTGCCCCCGTTCCCTATTCGGGTGTGAGACCGCGTGAGTTTCCTGTACATCTAAGCGTTCCGCCCTACCTCTGGCACCACCCGTTTGGTCATGCTTATACGGAGGTAAGAGTTCCCGCAAATCTTGGTTATGCTGAAACGAGACGAGACTGCTTTACGCACCCATGCTCAAGCGTTGAGTTTATGCCGATTCAAACCGAACAGTGGGGCGGCACAGGCGATGCAGAAACTGATCGATCGTTCAAAGATGACGCGATTAAAGAGAGGACACCGCCAAGGATTAGTTGGTGAAGAGGAAGCAGCCTCAGAATGACATTCTCTCGTCATTGCGTGTGCATTTCCCGTCATTGCGGCGAAAGCCGCAATCTCATTGTCATTCTGAGCCGAAGGCGAAGAATCTCAAAGAATCCAACGCAGATTCTTCGGCTCAGAAGCAGCCTCAGAATGACATTCTCTCGTCATTGCGGGCTTGACCCGCAATCCTCCGCAGTAACGGGCGCGGGTACACGCCCTACTGCTCCGCAATCTCACCCGATCGGACGCGCTCCAAATACTAGAGTGCGTCTCTGATCTTCTTCCACGATACAAACTCCTCTGGATGTTCTTTGAACCGCTCCAAATTGCGCTTAACTGTCTTTTTTTCCGATGGCGTTAATTCTGTGTCGTCCAACTCCGCAGTAATTTCTTGCAATTTCAAAAGTTCGCGTTTTGGCATAAGATCAATGCGCCTGTGCATCTCTTGTCGTACGCTTGCTGTATTGGTCATTTTTAATCCTTATAGGCTTCGCCGCGTGGCGCGATCACGCGGCAGTACCGCACTTTTCGGCGAGGAACATCTTCATCACCGCACCGCGCGAAACGCCCAACCGCTTTGCCTCACGACCCAGCTTCTCTATGATCCAGACAGGCAGATCCAGATTGATACGCTTGAGCGTCAAATTGGGGCGGGTTGATTTGTCCCAATCGACAAACTCCGAAATATCACCGCCATCATCAAAGATCGCTTCGATCTCCTCAACTGTTTTCATAGTGCGCCGCCTCCTCTTTTCTGGCTCGTCTTACCGAGATAATCCTAACCGCTTCCGCGCGGTAGGTGATGATCGCGGCGTAGTGTTTGCCGCCGATAATGCCAATGCACAAAAAGCGCGATTCGTATGGATACGCAAGCGGTATTTGTAGCATGCGTTCATCGTCCCAAAGCCGCTTTGCCTCCTCAAAGTCAATGCCGTGCTTTTGCTTGTTTGCTTCGCTTTTGTGTGCATCGTATTCAAAAAACATACAAGAATTGTACCAGAGATGTAGCTGTGGTGTCATTCTGAGCGTTAGCGAAGAATCTAAAAGACTAACACAGATTCTTCAGTCGCTGCGCTCCTTCAGAATGACGAGAGACAGATTCTTCGTCGCTTTGCTCCTCAGAATGACAAGAACGCTAACGCACAGAATGACAGAGAGGACGCTCCTCAAAATGACTTGTATAGCAATGACGAAAAGTTGTTGTCAAATTAAGGTTAATTTTAGGAGAAATCAAGGTTAATTTCAGGAAAAATTAAGGTTAATTTCAGTGAAATTGACCAAGCTCATTGGATTACATATCTACCGTAAGATAGATATAGGGAAAGGATTAGCTATGAAAAGGTTACCTTTAAAAGGACGCGAAACACACCTATCGCCGTTCGCCGCGCCGCAAGCAAGCAAAAATTACTTTATTTAACTAATTATTGTAGCACAACTTCCCTTAAACTAACGAAACGAAACGCGCTCACCCATTGTCATTCTGGGCGAAGCGAAGAATCTAGGCAAAACAGAGATTCTTCAGTCGCTACGCTCCTTCAGAATGACAGAGGGGGGGTTGTCATTCTGAGCGAAGCGAAGAATCTAAAGGCAAAGACAGATTCTTCGGCTACGCCTCAGAATGACAAGAGACAGATTCTTCAGTCGCTGCGCTCCTTCAGAATGACAATGGTGGTGGCGATGTTTGCTCTGCTGCCCGTCTCGCTCCAAGCTCTGACGATCACCGTTGATCCAAGCAAAACAGGTATCAACGGCAAGTATAACACTACGCCTACCACCCCCGCACTCGTCTTCCCAGGGCAGCCGCTAACCATCGACATACAGGTAGCCCTCTCCGGCAGCACAGACGCAACGGATAATTGGGGTTGCACTTCCGTCACGATCTATGGCGTTACGCGCTACTTCGATCACGACAACGGCAGTATCCTCGCATCCACCATAACGCTTTCAGGGCAAGGTTTAGCCGCGCCAAACGGAGTGCACGGCAACCCTTACTCCGTCTATATCGAGTTCTACGCAGGCAACCGCGTAGGCGGCGTATGCAACGGCACAAAAAAGGGAGACACCAACGCCTACATCAAACTTAGCCGTGCGCAAAAAGATGTAGACCTCGCCCAGCGAAGCGTCAGAAGTATCAAAGGCGATATGAAGGTGATCGGCAATACTGCTATTTGCGTACCTGATATAAAGATACCGGTGGAAACCAACTATTTGAATTCCCGCAGCACTTGTCTATCTCCGCAACAAACACGGGGGGGCGCGGAACAGGACAATATGATGTACGCTTATATCGAAGACGATGATACAACCGTGATCAGCAGTACCGACAAATCCAGAACGATGGCAAGGCTAGATGGACTGCCCCCGAAGGCAAAGATCGTAGAGGCGAAGCTATACTGGATCGGCACGCTTGGCAACAAAAAGCGCGCTCCGGGTGAGCTTCCCATCGCCCACGCTAACGCTGACAAATCAAACTGCGATAAG
>BNUO01000024.1 GCA_025997415.1 Campylobacterota bacterium | reverse complement strand
GGGCACGAGGACGATCAAAAGAAGCGATCCGAGAATCTGCCAAAACTCCATTCGTCCGCCTGTGGGCATTGCGAGCGAAAGTCCATCGAGCGCAAGGCGTGTCGGCGCACCCGCGATCTCGGCGGCGCAGAGATAGAATATAGCGGCGTTTTCTATATGGCAGTATATATGGCGCGATGGCTGGAATATGTGTTTAGTTATCTATTTATCGCGCTTTTTTGCGGGGCAAATTATATATTGGGTTTTGTGCTTGCGGCGTTTGTGTTTTTATTATTAAACCTGATCGACAACGCAACCGCACGGCTTACTTGGCGATCGTCCGTACCATTTGTACTCGCATTTTCACTCGCGCTCGGATTTATCAATCTCGCTTGGATCGGGCTATGAAACTCTCACTATTTCGCAAAAAATCGCCGTGGATTTTGCATTACAATGCGGGCAGTTGCAACGGCTGCGATATAGAGATTTTAGCCTGCCTCGCGCCGCATTACGATATAGAACGGCTCGGAATGCTCAACAAGGGCAACCCAAAACAGGCGGATATTTTGCTGATCACAGGTCCCGTTACGAACCGCTGCCGCGAGCGCGTTGTGGAGCTGTACGCGCAGATCGCCGAGCCAAAAGTGGTCGTCGCGGTGGGCACTTGCGCCTGCACGGGCGGGATTTTTCGCAATATGTACCACACCGCAAAAGGGGTCGATCGGCTGATTCCCGTCGATGTTTATGTGAGCGGCTGCGCATGCCGACCGGAGCAGATCATCGAGGGAGCGGCGCGGGGGCTGGAGATTTTGGCGCAAAAAACGCGGGCGATCGAAAAGCCGTTTCAGCTCTTTGGTAAGCTCGCCGAGCAAAACGGCTGGAACGATCGACGCAATATGGCGGGCAGAGTTGAGGTAAAAAATGAACAAGATTGAGACGACGATCGCAGCCGTGATCGGCGATATTTCCGCGTTTTACGACCCCGCAAAATGGCGGCTGATCACCGTCAATGCGCTTGAGGTGGGCGAAGGCTTTGAGATTCAATGGATTTTCGCCGAAACATGCCGCAAAGCGCCGCTGAAAATCCTCGCCGCTCACGCTGCATTTGACGAAACCGTGCCAAGCTGCGCCGCGATCGCGCCCTCCGCGTCATTTGCCGAAGCGGAGCTGTTTGATCTGCTCGGCGTGCGCTTTGAAGGAGCAAAAGGCGGAATGTTCCTCGAACCCGATGACGCCAAAACTCCGCTACGGCGGTTTTAGTCTTTGCCCCTTTTTTGCCTTTAGTGTTTTTGCCTTTTTGCCGCTGCTCGCTTGGTCTTACGGTATCCCAAAACCTCTCAGAGTTTTGGGATACCTTTCGCCAATCTCTGCGTCAGCTTCATTCAGCGCTTGGTCATTTACCAAGAAGTAAACTCTCGTCGCGCCTCGTTCAGCTTCCTTGACACTCTCCGCAGTAACGGCTCGGGGCGAGCCTACTGCTCCGCCGAAAATCCCTGCGCGATCAGCGGCAAAAAGCATCGTACTCCGTCATTGCGTGCTTGACACGCAATCACACCATACAGCCTCGCAGAGGCGATACTTTATTAACCGTGGGCTTCAGCCTACGGACTACGCGACCACATAAACCAAAGTCCCGCAGGGACGACACTTAATCCGTAAGCTTCCGCAGTTACGGCTCGGTGCAAAGCTACTGTTCCGCTACTCTGCAACAAGTGCCGTCCCTGCGGGACTGTGGCTGGGGGGGGGCATATTACCTTTCCGTAAGCTAAAGCATACGGTTAATAAAGTGCTGTCCCTGCGGGACTGACCCGCAATCTCATCTGATTCACTACTGATTGCTAATCTTGCCGTCTCTTTCTAACGCTTGCAACAGATCGCACTCGCCCAACTCACACGCCTTGCGAGCGTCCTGTGTCGCCTTGTTGAAATTGCCAAGATTGGCATATGAAATGCCGCGATTGGCATAGGCTAATGCAAAGTTTATATCTATCCTGATCGCCTGCGTATAGTCCGCGATAGCTTTTGAGTAATCGCCAAGATGGTCATACAAATTGCCGCGATTGTAATAAGCATCTGTATGATTTGGATCGATCTTGATCGTCTGCGTATAGTCTGCGATCGCCTCTGATTCATCGCCAAGCATTGCATACGATAAACCGCGATTGTAATAAGCCGTTGCAAGTTTTGGATCGACCTTGATTGCTTGAGTAAATTGCCGTACCGCCTCTTGGTAATCGCCTAGCTCCCCAGCCGCCATACCATCATCAAATGCGTTCGCCCACGCAAAAACCGCGATCACCAGTAAAGCTAGAATTGCCCTCATTGCCGCCCCTTTGTAAAAATTGGCTCAAATGTTACTTACTGATCGCTGAAATTACGGAGGGAAAGCGAGATGAGATTTAGCTCAATCGACCAACCGCGTTTTAATTAACTTCTCGCCCTAGCAAAGCTAGGTCTGCGACAAGAGGCGTTCGCCACTTGACCACACGAAAACGCTGCGGTCTCACTGCCGCCGCATTCCCAAATCTTAAAACAGATCGGCGTGTGTGCCCGTGCGCACAAGCAATAGCTGTTGCCGATCGTCTATCTGTTCGTAACCGTAAATCAGTAACCAATCGGGTGCGATATGACACTCTTTGTATCCCGCATAAGCGCCTAGCAGATTGTGATCGCGAAAGCTATCAGGCAGTTGGAGCGGCACAGCCAAATCCTCGATCACGCCGTCTAAAATGTCCATATCTTTGCCACGCTTGATCATTAGCTTGTAGTCGCGCTTGAATTGGTTGCGATAGCGAATGTCCATCGCGCAATCAGTCGGCTTTTAGTTCGGCAAGTACAGCTTTTGCGCTTTTGCCGCGAATGCGTTTTGCTTTGCTCTGCTCCATATCGTCCAATGCAGCGATGGTCGTTGCGTTGTATCGCGGCACTTTCACCTCAAAAGGCAGTCCGCCGTGCATAATGGCTTGCTTAAGGAAGATATTGATCGCGTCGGTCATTGACAGACCAAGTTGGCTAAAGAGCGCACCGCATTCGCTCTTGGTTGCTTCGTCTGTGCGAAATTGAATTGTGGACATCGCGCCTCCTGTTGTTTGCAGTAAGCATAGCAAAACACGCATTTTATCACTACAATGTAGCTATAACCGTCGCAATAATGGCGTTATTGCGAAAATGTTCTAGCCCGTAAGCTACCGCAAGGCACACCAACAAAACGCTTAAAATGATTGTGGCTGCAATCCAAATTCGACTTTTTGCGCTCTCTAACTTTTCCATCTTTACTCCTTTTGCATGTTGTATTACTTTGTTTTGAATCGCATTGGTGATTGCTCAATAAAGCCAGCACCAATCGTTTCAGCTTGTGCTATTCGTACCAATATTCTACCCCCCTTCATCAATATATACAAACACGACATCATGGGGGATTAAACCGTGTTTTGGTGTTCGCGTAATTTATCTCCAACATTGAATCGCTTAACCTCAATCTGCTTACCGATGATGTCAATATTTAGCAGTCTTTTGCCATTCTCATTTTTTGGGATTCCTGAACCGATCAAGAGTAGTGCCGCGTTAAGCACTGTTTTTTCTTTGACCTTGTGCCAAATAGCCATATATACAGATCCGATAAACAAGAAAAATTGTATTAATGCTAATGTCGACCAGAACGCATTATTGTTCGTTAGGATAAACGGCATACTAATAAACCAAAAAATAGCAAAAATACCAGCAGTATAAAAAAAGAGAGGTACTCGCATACATCACAAGCCCTTTTGTGCGTATTGGATTGTGTCGGCGTGTGTTTGCGTGGAAGAAACGGCGGCGATTAACGCAAAAGCGTGGTCGTTATACGGAGGGTTTTACTCTCTCTCTCTCTCGTGGTGATCGTGCGAAGTGGTCATATAAAGCCTTTACCAAAGTTTGGTCTGAATACTACTGATTGAGCACTTAAATTGCATTAAAAGGCGAGATGAGATTGCGGCTTTCGCCGCAGCAATGACTATAAATAAGCGATTGTGGAATTACGGTCGCGGCACAACGACTTACTGCGCGTTAATTAACTTCTCGCGGGAGCAAAGCCGCCGCTCCGACCAAGAGCTTCACTCTTGGAACTCACGAAAACGCTGTTGCGGCAAGCCACCGTCGTTCGCCGCCGCGCCGCTCGCGGGCGTGCTGAAAGTCTGAGGTTTCATTTGTATGTCCATCTCGAATTGTGTATACTGCTAAAGATATCCTACAAGGTATAATGTAGCAATGGCGGACGCGGCGTGGCAGATTAACTTTTATAGGCGTGGCAACGGCAGTTCGCCTGTGGAGGAGTGGTTTTACTAAAAACGCCGCGAAAAGATATTGAAATTGCAAAAAAACGAATGCGGGAGGTACGAGATGGACGATCTTGAACGGTACATCAATAAATCAATTCAAGATAGTGAATTCAAAAAGGTTTACGAGAGTAAGCGGTTGAAATATGATCTCATAAGCAAAATGATCAGTTTGCGCGAGGAGGAACATATCACACAGTTAGAGCTTGCCGAGCGAATCGGCACAACACAAGCTGTGATCAGCCGCCTAGAAAACGGTAGTACCAATTTAACACTTTCGATGATGGCGCGAATCGCCGAAGCGTTTAACCGCAAGTTGCTCGTGGAGTTTGCGTAGTGTATAAACCGCGAGGATTAAGGACGCACAAATGACCACCAAACTGCTGCAAATTCCGCTTGGTAGTCAGCATATCGCTCTCTTAGAGCCGTTGCACCTAAAGTTTCTCACCGAAAACGAAACGGTGCGGCATGTCAAAGCTGACTTGGGTTATGTGCATCGCGGCGTGGAGGAGGCGTGTATGACGCGCTTTACTTACAAACAGGTGCCGACTGTGGTGTCGCGCGTGTGCGGGTTGTGCGCGATCACCCACGCAACGACCGCATGTATTGCGCTCGAAAAAACGCTTGGGCTGGCGATCGCCGACCGTGCGCACTACCTGCGAATGCTTGCGGTGGAACTCGACCGTATCCATTCGCACCTGCTCTGTTTGGCGCACACGGCGGAGTGCAGCGGCTACGAGGCGTTGTTTATGAAAACGATGATGCGGCGCGAAACGGTTATGGGCGCGATCGAGGTGCTGACGGGCAACCGCGTACAGTGCGATTTCAGTGCTATCGGCGGTGTCAATCGTGATATGACCAGCGGCGTGGAGGCGACTGTGCGCGCTAAACTCGGCGAGATGAAGCCGTATGCCGACGAGCTTTTTGAGGCTTTTGCGTCCAATTACACGCTGAGTTTGCGGTTTGCGGGCGTGGGGGTTTTGAGCCTTGAAAGGGTAAATGCGCTTGGGGTTACGGGCGTGTTGGCGCGGGCGGCGGGCGCGGCAACTGACCTGCGCGCAGAGAATGACGACCTGCCGTACGGTGCGCTTGGTTTCACGCCGATTGTGGAGCAAAAGGGCGATATTCACTCGCGCAATCTCGTGCGGCTGAAAGAGATTCGGCAAAGTATCGAGCTGTGCGAACGGATTTTGGACGCAATGCCTGAGGGCGAATGCAAGGTGAAAGTGCGCGGCAAACCTGACGGCGAGGCGATCGCTCGCATTGAAGCCCCGCGCGGCGAACTGTTTTATTTTGTCAAAGGCAACGCTACGCCCACGCTTGATCGTCTGCGAATCCGCACGCCGACCTATGCCAATCTCGCCGTGTTTTTGGAAATTTTTAACGGCGAGGAGTTTGCCGCCGTGCCGCCGATTTTGGCGAGTTTAGACCCGTGTATGTCCTGCACGGCAAAGTGAGATGAGATGATCAGAGCATTGTTGGAGGCTTTAGGTAACATGTTTCGCAAGCCGATCACAGTCGATTTTCCGTTTTCGCCGCCGCAGTTTGTGCCCGAATGCCGCGGCGAGATCGGCTACAACGCCGAAGCGTGCATTTTCTGCCTGCTGTGCGAAAAAGCGTGTCCGCCAGGCGCGATCCAATATATACGCGGCGAGGACGGGCAGGATACGCACCACTACAACACCCATTTGTGCATTTTCTGCGGCGACTGCGTGCGCGAATGCCCCAAGCCAAACGAAGCGCTGTGGCAGACGAATGCGCCTGTTTTTAGCACGACCGATCAGACGATCAACAAGGGGTGGGACGCGGTAGAAAATGAGGCGGCGAGAACGAAACGGGAGTATAAGAAAAAGCGCGTTTAGCGGCTTGGGTTTTGTGGTGTGTTATGATCGTTTTATGAAGTTGGAGATGTAAATGCAAAAATATATTATTACTCTTATCATAGCGGCGGCGAGTTTGATCTTTATTGCTACGAGAGGCGGCGACCAAGAGGTTACAATCACGCCCGATTCGATAATTTTGGCATTTGGCGATAGTATCACAGCGGGTTACGGCGCAAAAGCGGACGAGAGTTATCCCGCGCAACTTGCGAAACTGCTAGGCGTTCGCGTGATCAACGGTGGAGTCAGCGGAGAGGTGAGCAAAGCCGGGCTTGCACGACTGCCAAAACTACTTGCCGAACACAAACCAACCATCGTAATTATCTGTCACGGGGGCAACGATATTTTGCGTAGATTTGATCTGGACGCAACACGAGAAAATATCGCTGAAATGATCAAACTTTCGCAAAATATGGGTGCGATCGTAGTGCTAGTCGGCGTGCCAAAACTCGATGGAGTCTTTATCGACACTGCGTCATTTTACGATAAATTGGCGAGCGATTACGGCGTAATTTACGAAGATGAAATTATAGAAAAAATCATCAAATCACCCGAATTAAAATCCGATCAAATCCACCCAAATAAAGATGGATATTTATTGATCGCACAGACGATCGCAAAGTTATTAAAATAACGAAAATATAGCCGCAAATTCACCCGATCGTGATCGATAGCCGCATATCGCACGCTTCGGCGAATCGTTTGAGAAATGCGATCGACGGATTGAGTTCGCCGCGCTCAAGTTTGCTGATATTTGCTTGTGAAGTGCCGATCTTGCGAGCCAGCTCTTGCTGCGTGAGTTTGCATTTGGTGCGCGCCGCGATCGCCATTTGCATTACCTGATACTCCGCTTCGAGCGCGTCATACTCTGCTTTTAGTGCGCTGCTTGCCGCAAATGCCCGCGCTTTATATTCGCTGTGTTTCATTGGTTTCTCCTGTTGTAATCATCGTGGTAGGATTTGGCGATTTTAATCTCCGATCGCGGCGTTTTCTGCGTCTTTTTGATAAAACCATGCAGCAGCACAAATGTTTTTTGCTTGCCACAAAGTAGAAAATCCGCGTAATGTCGCTTGCAAACTTCACCCGCAACTCCCAGATCGCGCCGTCGATCGCCTTGACATACGGCTCTGTGAGGGTGATGCCATTTTCCGCGAGCAGGTCTATGGAACGCAAAGCCTTTGCCATAAGTTTCGGCGGCAACGCGTCCAAAAACTCACTCACGGGACAATCACCATTCGATTTTTCGTAGTACTCAATCTCCCACATTGTGCCTCCGAATAAGCGCGATTATATCATATATGATATTTATTTAGCGTGCGAGATTGTCGTGCCAGCCCACAATAACGGAATGTAGTAAAAACTATTGTTATGTTAAGCGGAAGCCTGAACGCGGAGCAGTAGGACGCAGAGCGTCCGTTGACTAGCGGAGAGTGAAGCCTCTGGCGAAACGGCTGTGTTTGCTTTTAGATTCTTCACCGACCCTCGCTACTATCGCGAGGGATTGCTCAGAATGTGGCTAATACACATTTCATGGCGCTGGAATGCCTTACGAAGCGTCTCATACATATGGTTTGTCGTTAAATTTAACGAAACCTTTCATTAAATGGGCATATAAAAAGCGACAAAAAGTGTTCATGCGATGTTTATATAAGAGCAAGCTTTTATGGCTTCACAGTCATTGAAATATAGCGCCAAAAACGTATTAAATGCGCTTATAATTATCTGCACAAAATCTTACCTAGAAGGACATCTAAGGGACAACGGTGCTTATAGATAGAGCGTTCAATGGCATAGTTCATCATCTTATAATCAATAGAAATAACGCCATAAAAACAATATAATTAAATCGTTTTGTCGTTGTCTAAAAGATATTACATTCCGCATAATAATTCGCTACGGAGTATGGAATTCAGAGGCTTAAATGGCAGTTTTGGTTTAAGACCAGCGCCACAAAATGAGTAATAGCCCCATTCTGAACGAAGTGAAGAATCTCAAAGCGGACAGAGATTCTTCGGTTGCTTTGCTCGCTCAGAATGACAGGAGAACCACACCTCTCAATGACAAAGTAGGCGCGAGTAACGACAACTGGATCAAGACGGGCATTCTGCCTGATTCTTTGAGTAGCGAGCCGATTAAAACCAACAACTACTTTGTCGCTCACCCTGAAAATATGCTTGGCAGTTGGGGGCGATACGGCGGCATGCACAGCCGCAACGCGGCGAATGCGAAGATCGGCGAAATCAATAGAGCGTGGCAGGATTGGATACTGCAAGATGGCGAAACGGCTAAACGGCTGACGAGAGAGTATAACGATCGGTTTAACTCTACCGTTAATCGTGAATTCGACGGCTCTCACCTCGTGCTGCCAAACAAAGTCGATGATGAGATTATCACGCTTCGTCCGCACCAGAAAAACGCGATTTGGAGAATCATACAGTCGCCGACAACGCTTTTGGATCACACCGTTGGGAGCGGCAAGACCTTTACGATCGTTGCGGCGGCACACATTTGACGCTTGATAAAAAGCTGGCGGTATTAGCAAGAAAAGAGGGCATACAAGTTGTATGATTTTTAAGTTGCGACGCTAAACAAAATATGCTATAAAACTCCTTCAACTATTTTTATTTCCTCTGGCGTAAGATCATATTCAGCTTCCAAATCATATGCCTTGAAAGCTAACATCTTTCTGTTGTAAGTCAAAATATCATTGTCCTCGTTTTCATATGAAATTGTGCATTTTAAAACATCTATAGTTGTCGCGTATAGATTTTATCCAAATGGTTAAAAACATTAGTATTGTAGAATTGTTTCATGGACGATTTTTTGTGCGGATTCAAATACCGCGTATAACAGCAATTTCGATCCTCCTTTATAGTTTTCATGTGTGTATTGAAAATCTTATCTCGTTTGAAATTAGAATACCTTTCTTTAAGGTGCGCCACCAATTCTGCAAATTCGTATGGGAATTGTTTGGTAAGATCTTCTTCGGAAATAGAAATTTTATTTTCGCTATCTCTTACCACCTGAAATTGCAAAGCCGAATCTAAAGAAGTTTTACTCATTTTTACATCAATTATCAAAGAGATACTTTTTGAAGTATCATGCTTCTGGTCTTGCATGACTTTTGAAACAAAGTCAACAAAATTTCGTTCTGCTTGGCTCCCTACCATCGCTTGAATTTCTTTCGGAAGACTAATCGCAGAGATTGGAACAATACAAAATCCAAACTCGTCCAAATCAATATCAAACCATTCCTTTACAACTTCTGTATAATTTTTCACGCTTGCTAAACCAATTCCTCTGATAAGCATATCAATTTTAGCAGTAGGGTTATAAAAATGAATTGCGTTATCTCGTGCGTCAATTAACAATTCTATATTCTTAATAATATTATGTTCAAGAGTTATTTTTGAAGAATTAAGTAGGTTTATCAGATGTTTTAATTCATATGTAATATAATTTTTACTTCTCGATTTTTTATATTTGTTGCTCTTGTCTTTCACATACAAACAGTTAACTTTCCCTTCATTGTCTTTGAGCAACTTTGTTTTTAACAATAGTTCCCATGCATTTACAGACAGAATCACAAATATTTCTTCCCTATAATCATATTTTGGGCGATTTACTATATCAACTGCCGAACGCATTGCGGCGATACTTTTATCTAATAATATATTGATGCGTGATTTCATTTTATCCCCTCCACTATTTTTATTTCATCTACTGTCAGATCATATAGTCCATAAACCAGTTTATCGATTTCGGTTTCCAAGTCGGTGGTGTCGGCTTCTGTGTTGATCAGTTTTTGCGATAGGATTTTTTCTACCAAAGCGATATTGGTTGCTGATTGGCTGTGGAAATGTTGGGTACGGGAAATTGTGCCAATTCGTTGATTTTGAATTGCGGAAAAATCCCGCGTTGTAATTTACCGAATTTATGAGCAAACCAATATGAAATCAATTTTGAATTTAAAATACCAAGCAAGTATTTTGGACTTACTTTTATGTAGATGATATTCATTGAGTTTAAGTCATTCAAAAAAGTTTCTTTTGTATAACAAGCATTTATGCAATATGGCAAAGGCGAAGGTATTTGACGAACTAAAATGCGCGGTGTTGAAAACAGATCGAAATTATTTCGAGGCGCAGCAAGATTATTGCCATATTTAAGAAATTCACCGCTCCAACCAAACGAGTAGCGCATTACATTACGACCATCCAAATACTTTAAATAGCTTTTATGCTGTCTTGTTGAATGCCATACTCTATTCTTCTTCATTTCTTCCGTTAATGGCGGATCACCTTTACCGGTCTCATAAGCTTTCAAGCCAGCTTTTACATCTGCAATATCTGACAATCGTTCAGAATAATTTTCAATTTTATTTAACAAATCAAATATTTCATTAGCCTTGAGCGCTTCAATGCTAATAAGACAATCTTTTGAAGATAATAATTTTTGTTTTTCTATCCTAGCAATAAGATTATATTTTGTATCCCATTCTGCAAGTAATACTTTTTCAGTTCGATCACAATTTTGTATTTTTTGAAAAATAAAAACAGCAGAATCCACATCAGCGCTTTCAAAAACACGCTTGTAAAAATTGATAATATGAATATCTGAATTTTCTAAAACAAAGCGTCGTAATTTTGAATTTGTACTGAGTGTCAGCCAATTATTAGGCGTAATCAAACATAAACTACCTCCATTTTTTAATAATTTAGTTCCGGCTTCAACAAAAAGTGGATATAAATTGATTTGATATTCAGACAATATGTAATTTGAGTAAAAATACTTTTTGTCTTTATCTGTCATTCCTTTAGATTTGCTATTTCTTGCAAAAACATACGGTGGATTTCCAATAATCAGATCAAAACCTACAAAATTGCCATTATCATCAAGTACTTCGGGGAATTCAAAACGCCACTCAAAAGCTGAACGCACTTTATCTTTATATATTTTTTCTAGCTCAGCGGTTTTCTGCTCAAGTTCGGCGGCTTTTTTCTGCCAAGCCTCGTCTTGAAACATCTCAAATGTGTCTCGTGTATGTTCAGCCAATTCGTTACGAGCGTTTTTCATTGCAATAAAATCCGCATCTTTAGCATCATTGATCTGATAGAAAAAGGACTTTTCCTCCTCGATCGAGAGTTTGATCTGGTTTTTGCTCAACTTGTCGTTTGCGTTTTTGTATAAATAGACCTGCTCTTTATATCGCTTGGTCGCTCTTGTGATATTCAGTTGCAGAGCTGTATTTTCAGCATAATTATCACGCAAATCAAACCGCGAAATCAGCGAATTGCCGCATTTGATATTGATGTCGATATTTGGCAGAGTTTCCAATTCGCTGCTTTTGTCTTTATAATACGCATTTTTCAGCAGTTCAATCCACAACCGCAACTGACAGATTTTTACAGAATTGCTGTTAATATCAACTCCGAAAAGGCAGTTTTCAATAATAGTCTGCTTTTCATGAAAAAGCGTTTCTTGCACTCGTTGGCTCTCGTGATTGTGAGGCGTGTATTGAAATATATCATTATCGCCATCGGTTATCATCAGTTCGTCGTTTTCGATCGTTATCTGGTAGTCTTTTAGCCGTTTATTATTTCTATCTACCAAAATACCCAATTCTGATTTTAATTTGATCATTTCGTTCAGAGCCGAAACGAGAAAATGTCCCGATCCAACGGCAGGATCGCAAATGCGAATGGAGTTAAAAATGCTGTTTGCTTCAGCCGTGTTGTCAATTTTATTGTAAAGATCGGTGATTGTTTGGCAGTTCCATTTTTTGGCGTCATTGAATTTTTGAATCACCACTTTTGAGATCGTTTCTCGGCACATATACATTGTAATAAATGCGGGTGTGAAAAACGAGCCGTCTTTGTAGCCGTTGATTTTCTCAAAAATCAGTCCAAGTACAGAGGCTGAAATAAGCGATCTGTTATCCTCACGAATATCCTCTGAACTTTCGCCCGCAAAATCGTAAGCGTTGAGAAACTTCAATAAATACTCTAGCGGACGCATTGAATGCGGTGCGTCTGGCAGTATAGTTTTTGGATACAAACTCATCAAGATATTATTTTGCAAACTACCGATAAAAATCGTTTTATCTTCAATATCGGTTTTTTCAAATAACGAACTATTCAAATACGGAACGAACGAAAATCTAGCTTTTAGATCGCCCTTTCGTTCCGCGTCCTTGCGGGCTAATATATCGAAAAACAGGCTATCCAAGTCGTTATAATCGCCCAATTTATCGATCGAAAGAAAGGCAAAATCTGTATTTCCGCTGTGGTATTTGATGATTTGTGCTTCTAGCAATTTCAAAAATAGTACGCGGTTAATCCAAGTGATCGACAAGTCCAACGCCACAGCAAATAACTGTTCTTCTTTGGTTTTGCCGTGCTCTTCAACATTCAAATGGCGTAGTTTATCCTGTCGATCAATGATATTAATCGCATTTTCGATCATCGATCCGCTATCGCGTGCGTCCTCTTTTTTGCGACGATGAACTTTTGCGAACCCTGTTTGATCTCTTCTAGCCCAAGAATATGCAACAGTTCGGCATAAAACTCTCTGTTTAGTTCATTAGCGTCATTGGCAAAAGGGAGTTTCAGCAGATGAGTTGGCGAAAGAAACTTGTATAGCGCGATCAATTTTTTGTCGTCCTCTTGATCGCCATAGCGCAAAACTTGGTCGTAATCACGAATATCAAAATGGGTATATTCGATTTCAGCCGCCGTTTTTTCAATCGCGGGTGCGGCAATCTCTTTGTAGAAAAAATCTGTTGTTGTGCCGCTTAATTTTTCCGCCTCAAACTCTTCAAAATGTTTCAGTAAGTTTTTATCTTGATAAAACAGCCGCTCGAACTCCTGTGCATCAAATATAAACCATTCGTAGATATTGGTAATGATCAAATAGCGCAGTTCGATATTTTTCTTTGTTTTTCTTTCGCGCAGATAGTACAACACCAATTCCTGAAATGATTTTGCATTCAAGTTTGCGAGGCTAACCATCTCAGATTTATTGATAGGACTTTTTACTTCGATCAACACTCCCACAGGCGACTGTGGTGTTTTCCCGTTGCAAATGACGAGATCGGCGCGCCCTTTTGTGTTGATATAATGATTGTCTTTATAATAAACCGAATTGAGAAAATCGATCATCAAGTTTTTATGGAACTCTTCGCTTTCTCTCTCGTTAATACGATCGAGCAGAGCGATAAGCTCTTTTTTGAATAGTTCGATCTCTTTGCGTTCGGGCTTTTGCTTCAAGAACGCAGGATTTAACAGTTGTTTTGGAGTTTTTACCGTGTTTTGCATTAGTCTAGTTCCCCAATCTTGTCTTTACAAAAGTTGCATTTTATTCGTCATCTTCCGCATTTCCTATTGGTTCGCCTCGTTCAATGCTGATCAACACGCCTTCGATCAGTTTGTCCAGATCGCCGTCTAAAATTGCATCAACGCTGCTAAACGCCTGCTTCGATCGATTGTCTTTAACTTGTTGGTATGGAAAAAGTACATAACTTCGGATCTGATGCCCCCACCCAATATCGGCTTTGATCTTGCTATCTGCTTGGGCTTGCCGCTTTTGCAATTCGAGTTCGTAAAGTTTTGATCGCAACATTTTGAAAGCAGTTTCGCGGTTTTTATGCTGGCTGCGATCGTTTTGGCACTGCACGACAACATTGGTCGGAATGTGCGTTATTCTGATCGCCGATTCGGTTTTATTGACATGCTGTCCGCCCGCGCCGCTGCTTCTATATGTATCGATCCGCAGATCTTTTTCGTCAATTTCGATCTTGATGTCATCGTCAATTTCGGGCGAAACCGCCACCGAAACGAAGCTCGTGTGCCGCCGTCCGTTGCTGTCAAAGGGCGAAACGCGCACCAATCTGTGTGTGCCGTTTTCAGCTTTAAGGTAACCATAAGCATTTACACCCTTGATCAGCACAGCAGCGTCTTTGATTCCCGCCTCCTCGCCATCTTGGTAGTCCAGCACCTCCGTTTTGAAGCCGCGCCGCTCCGCCCAGCGCAGGTACATTCGGTAGAGCATCGACGCCCAATCCTGACTTTCCGTTCCACCCGCGCCCGGCGTGATCGAGACGATCGCGTTGTTGCCGTCGAGTTCGCCGCTAAGCATTAGCTCAACCTCCAGCGTATCGACACGCGTTTCCAAGTCGGGCAGCTCGTCGGAAAGCGCCGCAAGCGTCTCGTTGTCCTGCTCGCCCGCCGCGATCTCAAAGAGCGCCGCCGCATCTTCCACAGCCGTTGCCGCACTCTGAAAGCGCGAGGTCGTCCGCTCAATCCGCACCTTCTCTTTTTGCACCTTTGTGGCGTTTTCGGGGTTGAGCCAAAAGCTCTGATCGTTTTCAAGCTCCGCGATCTCGCCCAGCCGTTTCGCCAGCAGGGTCGGTTTGATAATATCGCGGACATTTGCAAGCTGTTTGGAGAGCTTTTTTACGCGCTCGCCGTATTCGTAGGCGTCAATAATCACTTTGGGAGTCCTTGTATAATGCGTCAAAAATTCGGCGCGATTGTAGCGTAATAGGGCAAATAGTGATTATTTCAAGAACCATCGCCTCTCTAAACGAGGCTCGCAGTAGTGTGGAAGGGACAAAAAAGGTTGGTTTTGTTGCCACAATGGGAGCACTCCACAGCGGACATTTAAGCCTGATCGCACAGGCAAAAAAAGAGTGTGATTTTGTCGTCGTTTCGGTGTTTGTAAATCCTACGCAATTTCACGCGGGCGAGGATTTTGATCGCTATCCGCGCAAGGAGGAAGCTGACATCGTTTTATGTCGTGCGGCGGGTGTTGATCTGCTATTTTTACCAACCGCAGACGAGTTGTACAAAGATGATGAACCGCGAGTTTTAGCGCCTGCGATTGCCGCGCATATTTTAGAAGGAGCTGTTCGAGAAGGACACTTTGATGGAGTGCTGACGATCGTGCTTAAACTTTTGCTATTGATCGCTCCACAAAAAGCATATTTTGGCAAAAAAGACGCACAACAGATCGTGCTGATAAGCAAAATGGTTAAATCGTTTTTTTTGAGTGTTGAGATTGTGCCCTGCGAAACGATGAGAGAGTCTAGCGGTTTGGCGCTTTCCAGCCGCAACGCATATCTATTGGTAAGCGAAAAAATCGAAGCCGAAAAGCTCTCAAAATCGCTTTTTGAAGCGTCGAAACTCGTCAAGCAAAATCAAACAAACAGCATGGCGATTATCGAGGCGATCGGCAAGGTTTTAGAGCCGCTGACGGTTGATTATATCGCCGTTGTCGATCGTAAGCTAAACCCACGAGAGACGATTGCAAAAGATGACACAATCGTCTTGATCGCGGCGCGTGTTGGTGCGGTTAGACTTATCGATAATATGTGGATATAAGATGGCGTTTTTACATTTAGTCAGCTTGGGCTGTACAAAAAATTTGGTCGATAGCGAGATTATGCTCGGTCGTCTAAAAGCGTATGAACTCACAGACGATATAGCGATCGCTGATGTGATTATCGTCAATACCTGCGGGTTTATTGACGCGGCAAAAACGGAGAGCATTGAGACGATTTTGTCGCTGCACAAAGGGCGCAAAGAGGGATCGATTCTCGTTATGGCAGGCTGTCTAAGCCAGCGATACAGAGATGAACTGCGATCGGAACTGCCAGAGGTTGATATATTTACGGGCGTGGGCGATTACGCCGCAATCGACAGGTTAATCGCCGAGCGATCGTCGCAATTTTCCGATCATGTTTTCTTGCAAACCGAAGAAGAGAGAGTCGTTAGCGGCAGCAGCTATCACGCATATATCAAAATTAGCGAAGGGTGCAACCAACAGTGTAGTTTTTGTGCGATACCGCAGTTTAAGGGAAAGCTCCATTCGCGCACGATCGAGAGCATTACGAAAGAGATCACTGCGCTAACCAAAAAAGGTTATTTTGACTTTACGCTTATTGCGCAAGATAGCAGTAGTTATGGTCGAGACCTAGCCAAACTTGAGGGTCTATCCGATCTGATCGGCGCGATCGACAAAATCGAAGCCGTGAAGATCGCTCGTATCTGTTACCTTTATCCGACGACGACTTCCAAAAAGCTGATCGAAACGATCGCAAAAAGTCGTAAGTTTGCAAACTATTTTGATATGCCGATTCAGCACGCAAGCGAGAGAATGCTAAAGCTGATGAAGCGAGGATTAAACGCCGCCGCAACCTTCGATCTTGTGCGTGAAATGCGAAACGCAAGTGGCGCGTATATACGAACGGCATTTATCATCGGACACCCCGCAGAAACCGATGAAGATTTTGCTGAAATATGCCGCGTGATCGAAAGCGGTATATTTGATCGCATTGCGCTTTTTGCTTTTAGCGATGAGGAGCAAACAGCAGCGTACGAGATGAACGATAAAGTCGATCCTGAGACGATCAAAAACCGCCTTAAAATCGCGCAGAAACTTTTGGCAAAAATGCACAAACAGAAGCTAAAAGCCCTCGTCGGTAAAAAATTAGTTGCGATCATCGAAGGCGCAAGCAGCGAAACAGAACATCTTATCGCGGCAAAACTGCTCACATTCGCGCCCGAAATCGATCCCGAAATTGTGATCAACGAAAGCATCGAAACTACGCTCAAAACAGGCGATCTAGTCGAGGTCGAAATAACTCAGATTGCAAAAGATCAGATCATTGCGCGAATTGTTGCCAAAGCGACACTCTAATAAAATATCTAATAAGGAAGGTTAATGAATTACAAACAACTCTTAAATCGTACGAATCTCAAGGCGACGCCGCAGCGCCTCCGCCTCCTTGAAATTCTTGGCGAACGCGGGCATATGACCATCGACGCCATCTACCAGACGCTCAAAGTCGAAGCGCCGATGCTCTCGCTTTCAACCGTCTATAACAACCTTGCGACGCTGTGCGAGAAGCAGATCATTCGCGAAGTTTCGTTCGCGGGGGCGAGCCAAGTCTATGAACTTTCGCGCGGCGAACATGCGCATTTGATCTGCAAACATTGCGGCGAGATTTTGGACATTGCCGCCGACTACAACGCGATCAAAAAAACGCTCATCTTGCCCGCAGGAACGGTGCTTTTGGAGGGCGATCTGATCTTTTCGGGCGCTTGCGCGAAGTGCGCTAAAGCCATTGAATATGTCGAAGTCGCATGAACCATTCCGAGTATGTCGCAGCCGTTGAGACCTTGAACGGCTGGGCGCACGCCTACTATGTACTTGACGCGCCGACTGCCACCGACAGCGACTACGATGAGCTTTACCGAAAAGTTTGCGATTACGAAGCGGCTCACCCCGACAAAATCCTCGCCGCAACGCCGACAAAACGGGTTGGCGGCGCACTGTTGGAGGGGTTTGTTAAAGCCGCGCACATCACCAGAATGTGGTCGTTAGAGGATCTGTTTTCTTACGAGGAGCTGGAGGCGTGGGAGAAAAAGGCGCGAAAACTCGCAGGCTGCGATCTGGAGTTTGTCTGCGAACCGAAGTTTGACGGCGCGAGTCTGTCGCTTGTCTATGAGGGCGGCGAGCTGGTGCGCGCGGTTACGCGGGGCAACGGCGTGGAGGGCGAAACCGTAACGGCAAATGCGCTCACGATCCGCACAGTTCCGATGAGTGTTCCGCACAAAGGGGTGATCGAAATTCGCGGCGAGGTGGTCATCTACAAGAGCGAATTTGAGGCGATCAACCGCATGCAAGCCGAAAACGACGAGCCGCTTTTTGCCAATCCGCGCAACTTGGCGTCGGGCAGTCTGCGCCAGCTTGAGAGAGCAATCACCGCAAAACGCAAGCTCATCTTCCTTCCTTGGGGGATCGGCGCGGGCGAACTTGGCGCAAAGGACGGCTTTGACGAGATGCGGCGGATCGAAGCGCTTGGGTTTAAGCCGATCAAAGAGCGGCGGCTCTGCACTTCTTTGGCGGAGGTCGAAGCGGCGTACAACGAAATGCGGCTACTGCGCGATCGACTGCCGATGATGCTCGATGGAATGGTCATCAAAATCAACGATCGCAGCGTGCGCGAAAAGCTCGGTTGGACGGTCAAATTTCCCCGTTGGGCGGCTGCGTACAAGTTTCCTGCGATCGAAAAACGGACGAAACTCCTCAGCGTCGATTGGCAGGTTGGGCGCACGGGGGCGCTAACTCCGGTTGCAAATGTTGCACCGGTTTTGATCGAAGGAGCGCAGATCGCGCGGGTTACGCTGCACAATTTTGACGAGATCGGACGGCTGGATGCAAGAGTGGGCGATGCAATCACGATTATTCGCAGCGGAGATGTGATCCCAAAAGTTGTTTTAGTACTCAAAAATGAGCGAGACGGAAGCGAGAAGACGATCGAAAAACCACACAACTGTCCATCGTGTGGAAGCGAGCTGTACTTTGATAGCGTGATGATCAAATGTCAAAATCTTGACTGCCCCTCCCGCGCAGTTAGCAGTATCGTGCATTTCGCCTCAAAAAATGCGTTAAATATCGAAGGGCTTGGCAAGGAGATTATCGCGCTTTTATACGAAAAATCGATGATCAAACATATAGAAGATATTTTTGCATTGAATGCGGATAGTTTTGCAGGACTTGAAGGTTTCAAAGATCGTAAGATAGCTAATATACTCGGCGCAATAAAGAGTGTAAAAGGGTGCGATCTCTGGCGATTGATCAATGCGCTTGGAATTGAACATATCGGCGAAACGGCGGCAAAGAAACTAGCAACCACTTTTGGCGCTTCGTGGGATCAAAAAACCAAAGAAGATTATCAAGGTATCGATGGATTTGGAACAGAGATGAGCGAATCATTGGCGGAGTTTATCGCTGTTAATCACGATAGACTGGCAAGACTTAGCGCGATCGTCGCTCCCAAAGTTGAGAGATTTACAGTCGATCAAAACTCCATTTTTTACGGAAAAACAGTTGTGATCACAGGCTCATTTTCCGTTCCGCGCGACGAGATCAAAGCAAAATTAGAAAAACTGGGGGCGAAGGTCAGTAGCAGCGTATCGAAAAATACAGATTTTGTTTTTGCGGGCGAAGACGCGGGCAGCAAGCTGGCAAAATCAAATGAGCTGAGCGTGAGAGTTGAAGATGAAGAGTTTTTGCGTAGAGAGCAGATTATATGAAATGGATTTTGCTGATTTTTTTGCTGATTTTTGGGACTCTTCAGGCGGAGAGCGTAAGCGATCATGAGACAAACTACCTAAACGATAAAAATCTCTGGATCACCACCTACAAAAATCAGAGAGATCACGCCATTTTACAGGCGAAAATCGCCGAGCTTTCCGCAAAGATCGCAAAACGAGAGCGGCGCGGCGAAGATACGAAGATCGATAGCGATGAGTTACAATTTCTTGAAGCAAGACTTTTGGCAAGCGAAACGACGACGCGCAGTTTTGTCGATCTGGCAAATGTCCCCCTGCCGGATATTCAATCATTTGAACTAAACTTTATCAAATTTCTTACCAAAAGCGAGGAGCGAGAACTCAAACGAGCAAAAAATCTTTTACGGACGCTGCGAATGGAGTATATCGACGCGATCAGCTATCTTGATGTGCAAGAGCAGTTAGCGATCGAACAGATCGAAAATAACGGCAGCGCAGAGGCAAAAAAGTTTTATAAAACAATCGAAGACGATCGCCACTATTTTACGCTTGCAAAAGGGCTGCTAGATCAGAAAGAGGAGTCGATCGCCTCGCTTTCAAGCCTCCTAGAATCGAAAATGCAGCATTATCGAGATTATGAGTTTGTCGATCTAATATACAATATCATTATTTCGATCGGCGCGTTTGTCGTTTTATATCTCGCTCACTTCTTCTTTTCCAAAATTAGCGATAATGAGGAGCGGGTTGCTTTTTGGAGACGACTTTCCAATCTGCTGGTTGTGATTTTTGTCGTTTTGTTTTTCCTGTTTAATTATATTGATAATGTGATCTACACACTAACTTTAATCGGTTTTATGATGGCAGGTTTGACGATCGTACATAAAGAGGTATTGCTCAATATCGCTGCGTGGATGCATATGGCATTTAGCAGTTCGATCCAAGTTGGCGATCGCATACTTTTATACTACGACGCAACTCCGATCATTGGCGATGTGATCGCAATTACGCCGATGAAACTGACGCTTTACGAAGAGATCACTCACAACAACGCAGCAGAACTCAAAAGAGCTGGGCGCGTGATCTTTATACCGACAAACTATATTTTTAGCAAAGTGATCTACAACTATACGCACGAAACAATGAAAACAATTTATGATTTAATAGAAATCCCACTTGATATTAAAAGCGACTTTGATCTGGTCGAAAAAATTGCCGAAGAGACAGTTGCAAAAATGACGGCACGGTACATTGAAATGGCGCGTTTTCAGTACGAACGATTACGCACTCGCTACGAACTTCGCGGTAAAGATATGGGACCGCGCATTCAATTTATGATGAAAGATGACGGCAAAGCGATCGTAATGTATCTATGGTATGTCGCGCCATACCGCGAGATCCTCTCATGCAGAAGCACACTCACCTTAGAACTGATCCGCCGCTTCAAACTGGAAGAAAAAATTGTACTTTTAAGCGCCGAAAAATAACTGTTTCTATCATTTACAAGTACTGCATTGTCATTCTGGGTGTTACCTTGTCATTCTGAGCGGAGTGAAGAATCTAAAGCCTAACACAGATGTTTCGCTTCGCTCAACATGACAGAGAATGTCATTCTGAGGCGTAGCCGAAGAATCTGTGTTTGATAGATTCTTCGCTCCGCTCAGAATGACGGAGGGGGCGTTCGGAATGACAGAGGTGCGTTCGGAATGACACACAATGTTGCAATAACTACAACTTAAAGTGTCCGATCTTGTCTTCGAGCGTAGCTGCCAGTTGCTGGAGTTTTTCGGCAAGTTTGGCGCTCTGATCCGCCATTTGCGAGTTTTGATCGGCGTGCGAGGAGATGTGTTCCACGCTTCCAGCTACCTGTTGCAACGCTGTGGATTGCTCACCAAGCGCGTGTCCGATAGCTCCGATCGAATTGCTCACCTGCGCCGCGCCTGATCGAATGTCGCGCATACGAGCGCCCGCCCCCGTTGCCTGCGTAACGCCTTGTTCGACCTGTTTGACACTATCCTCCATTCGTTTCACCGCATCGTTTGTGCCCTCCAAAATCCGCTTGATCAGCCCTGAAATCTCCTGCGCGCTCTCCTGCGTCCGTTCGGCGAGTTTTCGCACCTCGTCCGCCACAACCGCAAATCCGCGTCCCTGATCGCCCGCCCGTGCCGCTTCGATCGCAGCGTTGAGCGCAAGAAGGCTCGTCTGATCGGCAATCTCACCGATCGTATCGACAATCGCGCTGATCGCCTTGCTCTCGCTGCCCAGCGAATCAACCGCTTGCGAGGCTGTGCGAACCGTTTCGGCAACCAGCGTCATCGAGCTACTTGCCTGCAAGATCACACCCTCGCCCGCCGCCGCATTACCATCGGCTTCCTTTGCCGTCGAAGTTGCATCTTGGGCGTTACGCGAAACCGTCTCAACGCTGGCACTCATCTCTTCAACGCTTGCCGCCATTTTCATCGCTGCGTCGCTCTGCTCCTGCGAGGATTTGGCAACGCTGTGAGACGCGCTTTGCAAATTTGACGAGTTTTCAAACAGCTCATCAATACCGCCTTTGATCTCCAAAAGCATCGATCGCAGGTTATTGACCATCTTTCGCATTGAGTCCAAGAGCTGCCCAACTTCGTCTTGTCCGCCATCGGGAACAACAACATCGAGCTTGCCTTCGGCGATCACGCCCAGCGTTTTGACCGCGATCTTGATCGGACGATTCAGCAGCAGCGTCAGCGCACCCATAATCACATTAAAGAGCAGTACCGCGAGCAGCACAGCCCCCACAGTCAGCGCAGTTCGCATCGTTCTGGCATCTTTGGTCAGCTCCTTGACCGAAACATCGGCGACAAGAATCCAGTTCCACGCAGGGTACGGCGCAAAAACAGCCACTTTGTCCTCGCCATCGTTATATTGCAGCGAGCCGTTCTTCAGCGCCAAAATCTCGCGGATATGATCGCTCTCACTTCCGTTCTTGCCCTGCAGCGTTTCGTGGAGCAAAAAGTTTCCGGTGATCGCGTCAAGTATAAATACCCTGCCCGTGTCGCCATGCCTGATCGCCATCAGGTTTTCGCGCAGTTCGCTAAGCGACTTGGTAATGTTAAGCCCAACAAAGAGCGAGCCAATCACCGTTCCCACTTTGTTTGTAATCGGTACATAGACCGTGATGTAGTCGCCCCCAAAGAGTTTTGTTCTGCCCGTGTATGGCTGATTGGCAAGTAGTCTCGCGCGCGCGGGGCTATTGAGCGCAAGTAGCGTGCCTTGTGCCCTCGTGCCGTCCTCTTTTTTAAGGCTGGTCGTTACGCGGACGAAATTATCACCATCGCGTGCAAAGACCGTTGCCACAGCGTCGCTTGAGGCGGTGAAGCGATCGACGATGTTAGTGTTGTTGTTTAAGAGTTCGCCGCTAACTCGCATCGCGGGCGTGGAAGCGCCGGCAACCATGATCCGTTCGCTCTCATTAAGCGAGAAGTCGTTTGGAAACTGCGCTCTAAATATCTCGCCAAGCCGAGTGATCCGTGAGTCTAGATCGTTGTTAAATATGCCGACCGTATTGATAATCTGCCGATTGACCTCCTCGATCGTGCCGATCTGCGTGCGGAGCATTACACCTGAAAGCCACGATGTAGCCCAGATGATTGCGATTGCAAACAGAGCAAGGAGAGCAGAGAGGTTTGCAAAGTTGATTTTGACGGGAATCGAGAGGTTGTTGAGTCTAGAAAACATTGTTACGCCTTTAATTTGCAACCACCGATCGCCGTTTGCGATCGGCAGACTATTAAGTGGGTATTGTATGTTGATTGTCTTAATGTAATGTAAAAACCGCTCGTTTCAGGGGTCATTTTGCGGCGCAACCTTCTGTTATTCTGAAGCGAAGGCGAAAAATCTAACACATATGTTTCGCTTCGCTCAACATGACAGGGATTGCGTTGTCATTCTGAACGAAGTGAAGAATCTAAAGGCGAACACAGATGTTTCGCTTCGCTCAACATGACAGGAGACAGATTCTTCGGTCGCTTCACTCCCTCAGAATGACAGGGATTGCGGGTCAAGCCCGCAATGACGAGAAAATGTCATTCTGAACGAAGTGAAGAATCTAGGCTTTAGCGTTTGCGGGTTACAACCGTTGCGCTCTTAATCAATCGTCAGTCCTACGATCTTGCCTAGTTCTGCGGTACTCTCCATCATCGCATTAGCCTGTGCGCTCATCTGTTCGCTCGCAGCAGCAGCTTGTTCGCTGGTGGCTGCGTTTTGTTGTGTGATCGAATCGATCTGCCCCATAGCGGTTGCGATCTGATTCATTCCTTCCGCCTGCTCTTTGACACTTGCCGCTATCTCACCGATAAGATCGCTAGTCTTCTTAGATTTATCCAGTATCTCTGCAAAGGATTCATTGGTATCTTTTGCTACTTGGTTGCCCTCTTTGATCTTGGCGATCGCCTTCTCAATAATCCCTGATGTCTCTTTAGCTGCATTAGCGCTTCTACCCGCAA
>BNUO01000023.1 GCA_025997415.1 Campylobacterota bacterium | reverse complement strand
GGGAGAAGAGAAGGAGATGAAAAGAGAAAAGAAAGGGGGTGGGGGGGGAGGGACAGAGGATGGGGACAAGGGATGTTGAGGGGGAAGAAAGAAGCGAGAGGGAGGAGAGGGGGAGGGGGGGGAGGGTGGGGAGGGGGGTGATAATTGGAAGGGGTGTGGGGTGGGAGATGGTTTTTTTTTTTTTAAAGCGAAAGCCGCATTAAGAGATTGTTGAATGGGATGGGGTTGCAGACGTGTGCCCTCCGGATCTAAAACCGCGAGCCCGAAGCCCGGTTAAAACGCAAACCCGGACAAATTTCAAAAAAGCGCCGGGAAAGCGAGGACGACGCGGTGATGAGCAACTCCTTTGGATTTGGCGGCACAAACGGCGTCGTCATCTTTAAGAAGCTCTAGTGCCGTTTTATCTGGAGTTTGAAAAACCGATTCGCGCATTAGAGGAGGAGCTTGACTTCGCCAAAATTCGCAACGATGAAAAGGCGGTCAGCTACTACTCGCGCGAGATGGAGAGCGCGATATTTGGAATGTAGTCGAGGTCGAGATTGTACTCGGTGTCGGGGTTAGCGTAGTTGATCGTGGGCGGCAAAATGCCCCGCTCCATCGCGGTAATGGCGATCACCGCTTCGATCCCGCCCGCCGCGCCGAGACAGTGTCCGATCGCGCCTTTGGTGGAGCTTACGGGCGCAACTTTGCCGTCGAAAATCTTTTTGAGCGCAAGCGTTTCGTACCAGTCGTTATAAACCGTGCTTGTGCCGTGCGCGTTGATGTAGCCGATCTTCACGCCGCTTGCGTTGCGATCTGCCATTTGTAGCGCCGCTCGCATTGCCCTGAACGCGCCTTCGCCTTCGGGTGCGGGGGTTGTGATGTGGTTTGCATCGCAGCTTTCTCCAATGCCGATCACCTCAGCGTAGATCTTCGCGCCGCGTTTTTTGGCGTGTTCGTACTCCTCAAGCACCAACGCGCCGCTGCCCTCGCCCATCACAAATCCGTCGCGATCGCGTTCAAACGGTCGTGAAGCGTGTTTGGGATCGTCGCTTCTTGTGGAAAGCGCACGCATTGCGGCAAAACCGCCAATGCCGACTTCGCAGATCGCCGCTTCCGCGCTGATGACTAGCATTAGATCAGCGCCGCCCAAAACGATCGTCTTGTAGCCTTCGCCAATGGCGTGAGTGCCCGCCGCGCACGCCGTTACGCTTGCGAGGTTTGGTCCCTTTAAGCCCTGCGCAATGCCCACAAAACCGCCCAGCATATTAACGAGTGCGCTGGGGATAAAGAAGGGGGAGATTCGCTTGGGTCCCTTTTCGCCGCAGACAAGCGAGTTTTCTTCAATGCGCGGCAGACCGCCAATACCGGAAGCGGCGGCAACGCCAAACCGTTCGGCAAGCTCGCCTTCGGGGTTGGTGATCCCGCAATCGCGCATCGCTTCGATCGCACAGGCAAGACCCAGATGGATAAAACGGTCGGCTTTTTTGACCTCTTTGGCATCCATCACGCTGGTCGGATCGAAGTTTTTGACCTCGCCGGCGAATGTAACACCCAAACGGCTCGGATCAAAAAGCGTAATCGTGTCAATGCCGCACTCCCCGCGCACAATCGCGTCAAACGAGGTAGCGCGATCTGCGCCAAGCGCGGTGATCATTCCCATGCCTGTTACAACAACTCGTCTCAAACAGGTATCCCCTTCCAACTTTTTTACGCGCCGCTTAGCGAACTATTTTTTGAGGTTTTCGATGTACGCGATCACATCGCCGACGGTTTTGATCTTCTCCGCGTGTTCATCGGGGATCTCAACATCAAACTTCTCTTCAAGTTCCATCACAAGCTCTACGACATCAAGGCTGTCTGCGCCCAAATCTTCAACAAACTTGGATTCCTCTTTCACTTCGTCAGCGCTCACATTGAGTTGTTCAACTACGATCGCTTTAACATCATCAAACAGTGCCATCTGCGTCTCCTTTGCAATTTGTGGCGCATTGTACAAAACGCGCTCTTAACCGATCCTCACATCAACAGTCCGCCATTGATTTTGAGAGTTTCGCCTGTGATATACGAAGCGTGATCGCTCAAAAGAAACGCGATCGCCTCCGCCACCTCTCTTGCCTCGCCAAACCGTCCCAGCGGAATGTTTTTGGCATATGTTTCTTTGACCTCTTCGCTCAAAATTGCCGTCATTGCCGTCGCAATAAAACCGGGCGTAACGGCGTTGAAGCGGACATTTCGTGGCGCGCCTTCGCGGGCGAAACTCTTTGTCAGCGCGATCATACCGCCCTTGCTTGCCGCGTAGTTTGACTGCCCCGCATTGCCCGTCTCGCCGACGATCGAAGCGACATTCACCACCGCGCCAAAACGCGCTTTGCTCATCGCCTTGATCGCCTCACGAGAGCCGATAAAACAGCTTTTGAGGTTTGCGTCAATGACCTGCATAAACTCTTCGGTTTTCATACGCATTGCCAATTTGTCGTTGGTGATTCCTGCGTTATTGACAAGGTATGCAAGCGATCCATCAGCATCGACAATCGTCTTGAAACCTTCGACAAATGCCTGATCGTCCGTTGCGTCAAAGCCGATCACCGCCGCCTTGCCGCCTTCGGCTTCGATCGCGGTTTTTAGCGCGTCCGCGTCCTTTGCGCCGCTTCGGTAGTTGATCCAGACCTTCAGCCCGTTTGCCGCAAGGTTTTTTGCGATCTCCGCGCCAATGCCTTTGCTCGCGCCTGTAATCAGCACATTTTTTCCGCTAAATTTCATTGCAGTCCTTAATATAGAGGTTTGTCCATCTCGCTTGGAATCGGCAGGTTCATCATCTTTAGAACTGTTGCCGCGACATTGTTCAGTCCGCCATCTGCGATCGCCGTAACGCCCGCCGCCTTGACAAAGCAGAACACATCGCCAACCGTGTGGTTAGTCAGTATGTTGCCCGCCGCGTCGCGCATCTCCTCGCAGTTGCCGTGATCGCTTGTGATCAGATAGCTGTAGCCCGCCTTGTCCGCCGCTTCGACGATCCTGCCCAAGTTGCGATCAACGGTTTCAACCGCCGTGATCGCCGCTTCGTAGTTGCCCGTATGCCCCACCATATCGCCGTTTGCGAAATTGACCACGATAAACGGGTAGTTGTCGCCGATCGCTTTGACAACCGCATCGCCAACCGCGTCCGCGCTCATCTGCGGCTGCTGATCGTAGGTTGCAACTTTGGGCGAAGGGATCAACGCCCGTTTTTCGTGCTTGAACGGCTCTTCAATGCCGCCGTTGAAAAAGAAGGTTACATGGGCGTACTTTTCGGTTTCGGCGGTGTGAAACTGCTTGAGTCCCGCTTTGGAGATCGTCTCGCTCAAGGTGTGTTTTGGGTTTTCTTTGGGAAACATCACGGGGAAATCAAACGAGCTGCTGTACTCGGTGATCGTGGCGAGAAAAACGGTTTTCTTCACAACATCGATCGGCATAAAGAGCGGATCGCCCAGAAGCTGCGTTAGTTCGCGCATACGATCGCTGCGGAAGTTGAGCATTAGTATTGCATCGCCATCTTGCACGCCGTCGTAATGTGGGGACGCACACGGCTCGATAAACTCGTCGGTGATCCCTTTGGCGTGCTGATCTTCGATGTGGGCTTCGGCGCTTTCGACAACGGGCTGAGCCAGCACGATCGCGTCATATGCTCGTTTAACCCGCTCCCAGCGGTTGTCGCGATCCATTCCGTAGTAACGCCCGCCGATCGTGGCAAAGACGATATGTTCGCTCAAAACTGGCTTGACATCGTTGATGTACAGCGGCGCAGAGGTTGGTGAAACATCGCGCCCGTCCGTTAAAAGGTGCAGGAAAACCTGCTTGCCCGCCTCCTCGCACAGCCGCGCCGCGCCCAGAATGTGATCGATGTGCGAATGCACGCCGCCGTCGCTGATCAGCCCAACGAGGTGAATTCGTTCGCTTTTTTCGAGCAGATCGGTGAAAACCTTGTTTGTGCCGAATGTGCCTTCGTCGATCGCTTTGCCGACTTTGACCAGATCTTGGTACAAAATCCGCCCCGATCCGATCGTGAGGTGTCCAACCTCGCTGTTGCCCATCTGTCCTTTTGGCAAGCCAACGCTTAGTCCGTGTGTTGCCAAAAACGAGTGTGGCAGATCACGAAAAAGCCGATCGTAGGTGGGCTTTTCAGCGTTGGCAAAGGCGTTGAACGCCGTCTTTGGCTTGTAACCGATCCCATCGGTGATCACCAGAATCGTCTTGTTTATCTCTTTGTGTGCACTCATCGCGTACCTTCGTGTCAGTGGTTAAGCCCGCTATCATATAATCGCACGCTTAAATATAGCTAGGATTTTGATGCTCTACTACCTCTCTGAGCTTTTGCGGTTTAACCTTTTGACATACATCACCGTCCGATCGGGCGCGGCATTTTGCTTGGCGTTTATCTTGACGCTCTGGCTAATGCCCCGTTTTATCGTCTGGGCGAAACGGCAGGGCGCAACGCAGCCGATCCTCTCGCACGCGCCGCTTTCGCACAAAAGCAAGCAAAATACGCCGACGATGGGCGGGCTGATTTTTATCGTCTGTGCGATCGTTGCAACGCTGATCGCCGGAAATCTCAACAACGGTTTCGTCTGGATCGGGCTTCTGACGCTCACGCTTTTTGCTTCGATCGGCGTTTTTGACGATGCCAAAAAGATCTTTCACAAGAAAAATGACGCGGGCTTGACGGCAAAGTTCAAGTTCATTGCGCAGATCATCGCCGCGCTGATCGTTGCCGTTTTGCTCTTTTGCGCCACAAATCTAAGCACTCACCTGTATGTGCCATTTCTCAAAGAGCCGATCGCCGATCTGGGAATCTATATGCAGTTTATCTGGGTTTTGGTGCTTGTCAGCGCCAGCAACGCGGTCAATCTCACCGACGGACTTGACGGACTGGCGGCAGTTCCTAGCATATTTGCGATCGCAACTCTCGCCGTGTTTTTGTATATCACGGGACACGCGATCATTTCCGAATCGCTCCTAATGCCTCGTTTGGTCGGCGTGGGCGAAATGGTTGTACTTGCTTCCGCGCTGCTGGGCGGACTCTTGGGATTTTTGTGGTACAACGCAAACCCTGCGGAGGTGTTTATGGGCGATAGCGGAAGCCTTGCGATCGGCGCATTTATCGGCTATGCGGCGATCCTCGCGAAGGTCGAAGCGCTGCTGCTGCTCATCGGCTTCATCTTTGTCGTCGAGACGATCTCGGTGATTTTGCAGGTGGGCAGCTACAAGTTTCGCGGACAGCGGATCTTCCTAATGGCACCGTTGCACCACCATTTCGAGTTGAAACGGTGGGCGGAAAACAAGATCATCGTGCGTTTTTGGATCGTCGCGCTACTGTCGAACATTCTCGCCCTGATCACGATAAAAATACGATAAAGGCTTGCCAATGCTTCTAAAGATACGCAATTTATATGACCTCAAAGAAGCAGATGTAAAACTCGATGGCTTAACGCTGATCGCGGGCGAAAACTCAACGGGGAAAAGTAGTGTTGGGAAGCTGATGTTTGCGATTATCAATGAAGCAGAAGAAAATAAAGCAAATCCATATAGCAAGTATCACCGGAATCACATTGCATACCCAGTATTTGGACAGGCGCTGCCAGACAACCTGTTTGTGGAACTCTCCAATTCAAACGGCATTTTGCGTTCTATCCCAAACAAAGGATATGTGCCAGGTGCCGCGCGGTTGCATGATTACTTCGATGACATATCAATTATTGAAACGCCGATGGTTTGGAATCTATTTGATTTATTCAGAGAGATTTCAGACTTACAGACAAGCAGTAAATATGAACTCAATATACCGCGTATATTTGCCGATCTATATAGCAAAATTATGCTTTCAAGCAGCAACAAAAGTAGCAACACGATCGGTCAAAAAGTAGGGCAACAGATTGAGGAAATCATTGTTGGTGAGTTTGTCAAGAAATCATCAGAACCGCGTTATGAGTTTATTTCAAACAATATACATATACCACTTGAAAGCGTAGCAAGCGGGATAAAGAACTTTGGTATTTTGCAAGTGTTATGCAAAAATGGCTGGATCAACGAAAAATCATTTATTGTACTTGATGAACCCGAAGTACATCTGCACCCAGAATGGATTCTGAAAATGGCGGAAGTGATTGTTGCTATGGTCAAAGCTGGTGTTCGTGTCCTCGTAAATTCGCATAGTCCGTATATGATCGAAGCGTTAATTATGTATTCAAGACAAGAGAAAATTGACGATCGTTGCAAGTACTATTTGGCAAAAAAAGATACCGATCGTAAAAATATCATCGTTGATGCCACACACGATCTGGACTGGATTTTTGAAACACTTGCCAAGCCGTTTCGGAGGCTTGATCAAATGCGTTTGGATATGGTTGATGACTAAAGAGGATTTCGCGGCAAAATACGCTTCTCATATGCAAACGCTAGAGGATATATCAGAAAAGCTCTGCTTTTCGTTGAATGGCGAAAAATATCTTAAGTTTGATGAAATTACAGTTGCTGCTTTCCCAAAAATACATCCTTGTGCTTTTGATTTGATTCATTTTTACAAAGATTTTATAATTTGTGTTGAGTTTAAAAATCGAGCTAAAAAAAGTATTATTACAGAAGAAGAGTCAATAGAAAAACAGAGATATCTTGACGAGGGCGGAAAGTATCCATGCCTCGTTAAAGACAAACTACGAGAAGGACTATTGGCGCTGTATAGTTTATTTGACGGCAATCTTCCCGAGTTGCACAAAAGAGTTATTTATGTTGTTATTCATAAAGATACAAAAACGCTATATTCGGAGTTTGCAGATCATACTGAAGCATTAGCAGATGAGTTTCGCCTCAGCAAGTACAAAAAATGGTTAATTTATGACACATTTACTATGCCTTGCAACGACACATTAAAGCACAAAATGTCCCGATACAAAATCAACATAAAGTAAATGACAATGACACTCTTTGGTTACGGAAAAACAACGGCGGCGATCGCTCGTCGATTTGGCGATTGCCAGATCTACGATGACAAGTTCAAACAGGCTGAGCCGTTTGGCACGAACACACTTTTGCCGATGGCGGAGTTCGATCCGACGCGATCGAAAATGGAGGTTGTCTCCCCCGGCATTCCGCCACACCACCCGATCGTCTCGCGGGCGCAAAACCTCATTAGCGAGTACGATCTGTTTGCAAATTGCGCGCCATTTACCATCTGGATTAGCGGCACGAACGGCAAAACGACAACAACCGAGATGATCGGACTGCTACTGAAAAACAGGGGCGCGATCGTGGGCGGAAACATCGGATCGCCGCTTGCCGAGCTGGATATGCAAGCGCAGATATGGGCGCTGGAGACCAGCAGTTTCACGCTTCACTACACCGTGCGGGCGCAGCCAAATCTCTATGTTTTGCTGCCGATCACGCCCGATCACATCAGTTGGCACGGATCGTTTGAGGCGTACGAGGCGGCGAAGCTCAAGCCGCTTGCGCTCTTAAACGAAGGCGAGTTGGCGATCGTGCCCGCAAAATACCGTGCCGTGCCGACCAAAGCGTTCGTCTGCTACTACGAAACCGATGACGATCTGGCGGAGTTTTTCGATCTGGACAAGTCAAGGGTGGGTTTCAAGGGCTGCTTTTTGCAGGACGCGCTGCTGGCGCTGGCAGTTTCAAAAGCGCTCTTTGACGAGACCGATTACGATCTGCTAAACGGCTTTGTTGTTGATCCGCACAAGATCGAGGAGCTGCGCGACGCACAGGGCAGGCTCTGGATCGACGACTCCAAAGCGACAAACTACGACGCGACGCTTCAGGCGGTTGAGATTTACGCCGCGCACGAACTGCACCTGATTTTAGGCGGCGATGACAAAGCGGCAGATCTCACGCCACTTTTTGACGCTCTGGCGGCGCTAAACGCGCGTATTTACGCGATCGGCAGCAACCGCGACAGGCTAATGCAAATGGCGGCGGATCGCGGCATAGACGCTGTGCTGTGCGGATTTCTCGATGTGGCGGTGAGCAAGATGAGCGAGGCAATGGGCGCGGAGGCGGTTGGATTGCTCTCGCCTGCCGCCGCCAGCCTCGATCAGTTTGGTTCATACAAGGAGCGCGGCGAACTTTTTCAAAAATGTGTCAAGGAGATCGCGGCATTTTAAGCGCGGTTTCAACTAGTCGTGATACAATCACGCCCTTCATTTGTGGCTCTGTAGCTCAGTCGGTAGAGCAGCAGACTGAAAATCTGCGTGTCGGCAGTTCGATTCTGCCCGGAGCCACCACTCGTAGCCAGCGTTTGTTGGATTAGCACCGTTGCGTCCTTTCGTTGGTATGACAAATTTCTGACGAATTTTCGTCAGAATCTAAAAACTACATTTTGTGCGCCGTTTATTTGGAAAATATCGCGCATACACCTCAAGCGTCATTTTAACCGTTTTATGCCCCAAGATATGCGCCACGCTCACCACATCGGCACCGCTGGCAATCATCAGACTTGCGAATGTGTGCCTCGTTTCATAGATTCTACGATACGGCAAGCCTAGACGCTTTAAGAGTGGCTTCCAATGCCTAGCGATAATGTTACCGCTACTAAATTGTGGGTTACCTGCTCCTGTTACAAACACGAAGCCCGACTTGTTGCGCCCGTTGAGTTTCCATTGCTCCTTTAGCGCGTTTTCTGCCGTCCTGCATATTTCAACCGTCCGAACCGAGCCTTCCGTCTTTGGCGTGTCAATCTCGCCGTCTCGTAAACTACGGCGGTTCTGCTCCAGCCGATCCAAGAAGCGCAACGGGCTAATCCTTGCAATACTTTTTACCCATCAATAACAAGCGTACAATACGGAATAGAACTTGCTGGGAGCGTTATATGAGAACTACAAAAATCGAATGGACAGATAAGACTTGGAATCCGATCACGGGCTGCACGAAGATCAGCGCGGGTTGCCTAAATTGTTACGCCGAGTGTATGGCTCGCAGACTGCAAGCAATGGGGCAATCCAAATACAAAAACGGCTTTAGCGTTACTCTGCACGAGAGCGTTTTGGACGAGCCGAAGCGGTGGAGAGCGCCGCACACGATATTCGTCTGCTCGATGAGCGATCTGTTTCACTCCGCTGTGCCGTTTGCCTTCATTGACCGTGTTATGGCAACCATCACGGCAACGCCGCAACACCACTACCAGCTACTCACCAAACGAGCCGATCGAATGGCGGAATACTTCGCGGCGCACGCTGTGCCGTCTAATGCTTGGGTGGGCGTAACCGTTGAAGCGCAAGCGACAAAAAGCAGGATTGGTATTTTGCGCGGGATACCTGCGCCAATCCGCTTTCTCTCTTGCGAGCCGCTGATCGAGGATTTAGGCGAGCTTGATTTGAGCGGCATTGATTGGGTGATCGTGGGCGGCGAAAGCGGCAAAAGCGGACGCTTGATGAAGGGCGAATGGGCGCTATCTATCGAGCGGCAGGCGAACCAACACGGCTCGGCGTTCTTTTTCAAGCAGTGGGGCGCGTGGGGCGCGGACGGCGTGAAACGCAGTAAGCATTCAAACGGCAAGTTGCTAGGCGGACGGGTGCGACAGGCTACGCCGCAAAGAGCTACATTGTTTAATTAGTTTCTGTCTTGCTTTCTGCTGACGATCTGGCTTGCTATTTTTACGCCCGTATCGTTGTTTGAGGCAAACGCAAAATGGTAGATTGGCACATTACGACTATTGTACATCGCCAAAGGCTCGTTAATTGTATACTTGAATACGGTTTTTAGTCTCGCTAAATATATTTCTGTTATTTTATTGATTGCGTTTGGTATTTTCTCAACAATAGTTTCTTCGTTAAACAGATTTTTCTTTTGTTTGGTGGCATAAAAAGATTGTCGTATTTCCTGCTCAGTCATACCAAAAAATGATTCTAGTTTTTTAATATAAATCAACTCGCCATTGTTGTTCAATAGTCTGTTTATGATAACCCCCGATGGTATCAATATCCACAGATCGATACCCGTTTGTCGCATTTGTTCAACCGTAGCCCAATCCACCTGCATACCGAAAGGGTCAATTAGCACAAGTAAGCGACATTTGCTTTTATTGCATCTCATCAGCCTAGCAAATCCCGCAATATGTTTGTTTGCGTCTCCACTCTTGAATCTCTTGTTCGCCCGAAAACTGATCAGCCGCTCTTCCAAAGCCTTTATTGCGCCAACATCTTTATCGACGAAATAATATTTATCAAAACCGCGCCCATCGATACTCAACACTCTTTCAGCAGCTCCCTTATATACAGAGGCTTCTTCTTTATCAAATAGATAGCAACTTGTATCTGCTTCACAGCCATTCGAACCACTTCCTGCGAAGGCATCAAAATAGATTAGTTGCCAACCATATCTATCTCTGTTGTATTTCATTACATTTAGATAAGCCGCAACATATTTTTCAAATACATCAAGCTTATCCTCTGTCCATTCTCCGCTCCATGCCACAACAACCCTTGCTTAATTTGGTTGTGAAAATATCGGCATTCTTGATATACGGTTAAATGGACGCTTTCATTGTAAATTGGTGATTTACTCGTTCTTTCACAAGCACACGCATTCATGCTATGCGCCGAGCCGGTTCTCCGTAGTAACGCGCCTTCGGCGCTACTGCTCCGCCGCGATTGTCTGCGCTGTATCAAGGGGCGGTTTGTGTTGAGTTATAACGATCATTCGCTGGTGCGGGAGCTGTATGCGGACTACAAAATCGAGGAGCTGGCGCACACCTATACGATTTGCGGCTCGGGCAAGAGCGGGTGACATCAAGGAGTTATTGCTGGGCTGATTTACGATCGGTGGTGGGGGGTCTGCCGCCGCACCTTCTTTTTTTTGGCAACAGTCCAAAGTAGAGTCACATTGAGTCCATTTTTAAAGTTCGTTTGACAGATTCGATCGTCGCTCTAAACGCTGATAACTATAAATATTTTGCATGCCTAGTAGCTTTGCCGCCTGTTTTTGCGTCATATTGGACGAAAGCCTATGATGGCGCAAAAGTACGCCAAGCGCCACTTCCGGCTCAACGCCAATCTCAATAACATCGCGTTTATCTACTTGCGAATCGCTCGGTAAAGCGATGACTGTTTGTGAATCGCTCGGCTCTTCAAGGTACAGATTGAGCGCTTCGTGGCAATTTTGCGCCAACTCCTCAAGCGTATCTCCTTGTGTCGCGCAGCCCTCAAGCTCACAGCACTCCGCCCAAAAACCGCCGTTTTCTTTGTGAATTTGAAAATGATAACGCACTGTTTTTCTCCTGTTGTGAGCCAAGATTTCAGATATTCTAGACCCAGTTTTCCAATTTTAGTTGTTTTATGCGGCAGAACTCTTTTGTGTTGTTGGTTACGAGCGTATAGTTGCCTCTGATCGCCTGCGCCGCAAGTTGCATGTCGTATGGACCAATAATCTCTCCGCGCAATTCCAACTCCGCTCTGATGATTCCGTAGATTTCCGCATCTTTTATATCAAAATGCAATATCTCAAATGGCGATAAAAACTTTATAAGCGCTTCGCGGTTTCTCGTGCGATTCTTGCTTTTTGACGCTCCGTATTCCATCTCTGCCACAGTGATTGACGAGATTTTGATCTCGGAAGGTTGATACTTTTCCAATCTATTCACTACCGTGATCGGTCGTTTATTTACAATATATATACAGATGTTTGAATCAAGCAGATACATCTCTATTCTGCTTCTCTTGTTTGCATTGTCGGCTGGTTTCTCCCATCTGCAAAGTAATCATCGCTAAACTCTGTAAGCCCTTGCTTAAATAGCTCCCAAGGATCGTTTTTGGGGAAAATAATAATTGTGTTTCCTATTTTATTGATACACAATTCGCCCTGTGCGATCTGATACTCTTTTGGAATGCGTATCGCCTGACTGTTGCCGCTCATAAATGTTTTTGTACTCAACATACGAACTCCTTTTTCACGCTAGTATATACACAAATATACACAATGTCAATGTGCGTGTTGGCAAAAGTGATTGGAAGTTAAGAGTTTGGGGGAAATAAAAAAGGCGGGGGATTCCCCGCCTTTGCCAGCGTTTATGGCTTGTTGTGAAACGGATGTCAGACTGAGGAGCGAAGCGAGGAAGAATCTGTTTTGACGAGATTCTTCGCTTCGCTCAGAATGACAAGAGGGTGTCGAATGACAACGCCTTAGAATGCTACTTTCAGACCAACGCCGAGTTCGGTTGCGCTCTTCTTTTGGTCAGCGCCTGTACCGATAACTTCGTTTTTAGCTTGGGTCAGTTTCAGACCAGCATAAGCGTCAAGGTTGCTTGCCCATTTCTTGCCAAATGCTGCGCTAACTTGCAGAATGTTTTCATCTGGATCTTCTGTGCCGATCGAGTTAGCCGTTGCAGCTGCACCTAATTTATCAAACAGTGTGTATTTCACGCCTGCGTTGACATAGAGACCATCGTCAAGACCGATGCTGAAAGGAATAAGAACGGTTGTTGTACCATGATCTTTACCTGCATTCGGTCCACCAATGTCATCGCCTTGCGTTACGCTTTCAACTGCAAGACCAACGCTGATCGTATCAAGTTTGATGCTTGCAGCAGCAAAAAGGCTGTTAACGCGATCGTCATAAAGAGTTGCGTACGCGCTTTCATAGCCAAGACCGATCTTCAGACCGATGTCTTCAACCGGAATCACAGCGCCGATTGAGTAGTGGAAACCAGTTGAAGTGTCTGTAGCCACGCCCTTTTTAGGTCCTGTTACAGGAACAAGAGCTACTGCCAAAGTTGTACCACCGAGTGCGTCAGCAGGAGCGATATAGGCTACTGCACCGCGCAGACGACGATCGGTTTGGAGGTGAAGATCGGCAACGGTATCTGCGCTGGTGATTGCGCCTGAACCGCGAGCTGCGATCTTGTATGGGGTGTCGTGGTTGCCGATAACAAATGTACCAAAGCCGCCAGCAATACCTACAAAGGTATTGCGTCCTGAAAGAGCATCGCCGTGGTTAGGAAGACCATTGCCACCGCTATTTGTCAGTTCGTTATCGACATCGCCTGATTTAGCGCCAAGCTGAAGATCGCCATTTACAGGGTTGAAACCAACTTCGACTTGATAGACAGCAGTAAGACCACCACCAACATCAGCAGCGCCCTTTAGACCGAAACGGCTTGCATACGAGTGGGTGCCAAGCAGGTTACCATTTTTAACGGAGTTGAAATAAGAGCCAACTTCGCCGCTGATTTGACCGTAAGCGGTAAGACCGTCTGCTGCGAATGCTGACGAGGATAGTGCCAATGCGGCAGCTGCCACAACGCTGAACTTGATTGTCTTCATTTGTGCTCCTTGAGGAGAATTGGGTTTTCCTCAAGTGCGTGCAAAAACGCCATCGATCGCTCCAAGTGCGGGCGAATCTGCTCGATCGTCGCCTTTGCGTAGCGGTCAAATGAGCCGCGCCGCGCCGTCGAATGGTTGCTAAACCGCCGCGCCAGAAACTCAGGGCAGCCGCTGTCCAAAAGCGTTGTGATCGCAAAGCTGCGGAAGGCGTGGAGGCTAAGCCGCGCATTGCCCTGCGCCTCGCCGTTACCCTCCACGACAGCGTCGATGAGCGGTTGGACGCGGTGGTTGATCGTCTGCGCCGTCGGCAGCGCACCACTCTGACGCGATCGGTAACTGCCCCAGACGATCGGGTCGTTCGGCTCAAGCGCGGCGAGAAAATCGGCGAGCCGATCGCGAGCAAACGAGCAGAGCGGAATCGTGTATGCGCCCTCCTTTGCGCCGCCGTTTTCCGCCTTTTCGTCGATGAGCCGAATCGTGCCCGCCGCGAGGTCAATCTCCCTGCGCTTGAGCCGCAGCAACGCGCCGCGCCGTGCGCCTGTGGCGATCGCAAGCAGGATAAAGCGGTAGGCGATCGGATCGCTGCGAGTTGCGAGCTGCAAGATCGCCGCCGCCTCGTGCGTCGTGAAAGTGCGATCCTTTTCGTTTGCAAGGTGTGCGATTTCCGGGTGCGCTTTGTACAGCCCCGCCATCGGATTGCGGCGAATCTGCGGGTTTTCGCCCGCGAGTTCGTGCCCATAGATCACGCCGACAATGTCCAGAAGGCTCTTGCAAAACGCCTTAGAGTAGGTTGCGCCCGCCGCAATGCGCCGATTGCCGCGCCGCACAACTTCGCGCCGTTTGTCGTGGTAGAGCCGCATAAGGTCGCTACGCACGATCGTGTGCGCCGCCCTGCTGCCGAGCGTGGGCTTGATGTGCCCCTCGTAGCGAGCGCGGAGCTTGGGCTGGCTCACAAGCCGCGCATTTGTGTCGAAGTACCGCTGCGCGAGATGATCGAGGGTGGGCGCGTGAGCGTCTGTTTGCGAGTGCGCGATCGCGCCTGCGATCGAGTCGCCGCGCTCAATCAGTACCGTTATATATAGATGATCTGCTGTCAATTTCGCCTCCGTTGAAAATTGCCGAAATGGGCGAAGGTATTAGGACGCGGCTTGACAGCGCAGATAAATGTATGTATATTGTATGCAAAAAAGGGTCGCTATGTCGCTGCTCCAAGTGCGGGACTTTCCTGCCGACATTTACGAACACATTTCGCTCATCGCTCGCAAAGAGCGGCGCACAATCGCGCAGCAGACGATCGTGTTGCTGGAAAAGGGGCTTGGGCTGAGCGAATCGGGGCGCGAAAGGCGGCGGCGGCTGATCGCAAAGTGCAGCGCCAGAACGATCGCGCCTAGCGCAAAAGAGGTCGATGCGGCGGCGCTTGTGCGCGAGGATCGATCGCGATGAACGCCGTTGTTGATGTTAGCAGCGTGGCGCAGATACTCTTTCAAAGCGCACAAAAAGAGCGTTTTTTGACGGTTTTGCACGAAGCGGATCTCACGCTTTCGCCCGATCTGTATGTCGCCGAACTCACAAACACGGTGTACAAACACCACGCTAAAGGCATATATACTCTTGCCGAATGCGCGGATTTTGTCGAAGATGGCTTGCAATGCGTTGATGAACTTGTGCCGTCAAAAACGCTGTGGCAGGAGGCGCTTGCGGAGGGTGCGAAACACAGCCACTCAATCTACGATATGCTCTATCTCGTAACCGCTCGCAGATACGCCGCTGTTTTGCTCACGAACGACAAAACGCTTCTGGCGATATGCGCGAAACTGGGCGTGCAAACTGCGTAGCTGTTTTTGATCTGCTGTCTGTCAAGCGATGCAACTAACGCGTATTATAATGTGCTACTATCAGCAATATACAGGGAGATTTTATGGGAGTCTCAAACATCAATATCCGCGTACAGAGCGATCTCAAGGCGCAAGCACAGCACATTTTCGCCGCGCTTGGAATGGATATGACCACAGCGGTCAATATCTTTCTGCGGCAGTCTGTACGGCAAAACGGCATACCGTTTGAGCTTGTCATCGCACCGCACCAGATCGAACGCAAAACGCCAAAACTTGGCTGTATGAAAGGCAAAATCCGAATGGCGGACGACTTTGACGCACCGCTTGAAGAGTTTGCAGACTAACGAGAAATTCATAAGTTGCCACAAACTGCCATTCTGAACGCACCCACCATGTCATTCTGAAGGAGCGGAGCGACTGAAGAATCTATCACATTATCTAAACTCCCTGCGGCGAAAGCCGCAATCCCTATTCCCACGCTTTGCACTGCCGAAGCATTTTGCTTTGTCAAGGATAAGACGCGAGATCCCCAAAGCGGAGGGTTTGGGAGTGGCAACTCCCAAGAGCGGCGAAGCTGGGGCTTTGCTCCAGCAAGCAATCGCACAAATGCGTCCCGAAGACAAAGCAAAATGCAAGGGTATCCGTTAGGACAGTGCAACCGCGTGGCGGTTTCTTTGCCTTCTTTCTTGCCCGCGCAAGAAAGTATGGTCGCGTGCGCCAAAGGCGTATGCGAAACATCTCTGCGTTTCTCTTGTCATTCTGAGGAGCGAAGCGACGAAGAATCTCAAGGCGAACACAGATGTTTCGCTAACGCTCAACATGACAAGCGCCCCCTCTCCTTGCCGATCGCCTCAATCGCCGCCTAAACCCCTACGCATACTTCGCGATCACCTGCGGGTTTTCGCGCACGATCTCCAGCAACCGCAAACTCGCCCCCGACGGCTTATTCTGCCCACGCTCCCACGCCTCAACGGTCTTATGCGACACGCCCAGCTTGGAGGCAAACTGCGCCTGCGTCAGCCCAATCCCATTACGAATCTGCTTGATCTCCGCCTTATCCACCGCACTCTTGCGCTCAACAACCATCGTCCGCAGCGTGATCTCGCCCTTTGTATGCGCCAACGCTTGCTCCAGCCCACGCTTCAAGCTCTCAAAATACTCGCTCATTTTCTGCTCCTTAATCCATCTTTAATCTGCCCAATCACGCCCGCAAGAATCTTGCGCTCCTCGTGCGTCAGATCGGTTTTTGCGCTTTTGGCATACGCGCCCATCAAATAAATAGTCTCAAACGCCGCGAAATCCACATACACAACCCTCGCGCCGCCGCTTTTGCCTCTGCCGCCGAACGCAAAACGAACCTTTCGCAATCCGCCCGTTCCTTGCACTACATCGCCAATCAGCGGATCGTCTTGTAGCATATCCTGAAATCGTGCCAAGTCGTCATCGTCAAGTCCCAGCTTTGCCCAAGCCCTGTCAAACTCCGCCGTCAGCACAAACTCTCTTGTTTCCATAACCCACGATCATACCCCACCAGATAGGGTCTTGTCAATCACCTCCTCCTGTCATTCTGAACGAAGTGAAGAATCTCATCCCTCTTGTCATTCTGAGGAGCGTAGCGACGAAGAATCTCAAGCCAAACACAGCCGTTCCGCTATCGCTGAACATGACAGATCGTTAAAGCCCACGCCACCCCAGCGTCAAATTACAGACAAGCCAGACGCCTCCGCCGAGCGTTTTAGCCTCACATCAAGCGTTGCCAAGCGAGCCTTTTTGCGTATCGCAAGCTCCAAATATGCGGCATCATACGCGCTTAGATCGTGCAGCGCACAGAGCGCAAGCAACCGCCCGCCGTACTCCGCGCCGTATGCTTGATCGGTCGAAAAGTTGTAAGAATCTATCAGCTTGCGTCGTTCGAGTGCGTCATTGAGCGTTAGCCGCCCCCGCCTGATCGCATTCATTAGTACATTGGTCGTTTCAAGCCACCACAAATGCGGCACAAGCAACTCACCCGCGTCCCGTTCAATAGCGTCAAATCGCTCGCAGACCAGCGCCGAGCGTTCGTCTGGCATTGCGACAGCCATGATAAAAGAGCAATCGATCACGCAAACCACCGCTACCGCCTGCCATCTTCGATCGCCGCGCGAATATCAAAATAGCCGTTTTTGGCAAAATCTTGTTCGCGCAGAACGCTCAATTTCGCGGTAATCTCACTAGAGGAGACCGCCTCCTCCTCGATCGCCACAAGCCGCGCAACTTTTTTCCCGTGTCTGGTGATCACAAATTGTGCGCCCAGTTGCACCTGCTCAAGCAGTTGCGAAAAGTGCGTCTTTGCCTCAAACGCTCCAACATTGATCGGCGCTGTCATCGTTTTGCCTCCTCATTGCCGAACCGACCGCCAAACAATCCCGATCGCCCCGCAACCAATCAGACCAGTTTAACCAACCACTCTTAATATCACGAGCGCTACCCCTCCTCTTGTCATTCTGAGGCGTAGCCGAAGAATCTAATCCCATTTCTAAACTCCCTGCGGCGCAAGCCGCAATCCCTATTCCCACGCTTTGCACTGCCGAAGCATTTTGCTTTGTCAAGGATAAGACGCGAGATCCCCAAAGTCGAAGCGTCCCGCAGACAAAGCAAAATGCAAGGGTATATGCGAAGCATACAGTGCAACCGCGTGGCGGTTTCTTTGCCTTCTTTCTTGCCCGCGCAAGAAAGAATGGTCGCGTGCGCCGAAGGCGTATGCGAAAGATCTCCCGTCATTATGAACGCCCCCTCTGTCATTCTGAGCAAAGCGAAGAATCTAAACACGAACACAGATACTTCGCTATCGCTCAGTATGACAAGAGGTTTCTCTGTCATTCTGAGCGCAGCGAAGAATCTAACACTACCCATATATACCAGTACACACACAACACTACCCCCAGCGCGCCCAAAACCCCCAACATTTCCCAAACTCTCCCCAAAATCCCCCCAAATTCACACGCAAAACACACGATTTTTCAATATTTTCATCAAAAACCCGATCTCGTTTAGGTTTGCTTTAAGGTTACGCCTACTATTATGCGTCCGTTCAATCTCGCGAATCTAACGGTCGCGCGACTTGAAAGCAACCCAATTCTCCTCAAGGAGCACAAATGAAGACAATCAAGTTCAGCGTTGTGGCAGCTGCCGCATTGGCACTATCCTCGTCAGCATTCGCAGCAGACGGTCTTACCGCTTATGGCGCGATCAGCGGCGAAGTTGGCTCTTACTTTAACGCAGCTAAAGAGGGCAACCTTATCGAAACCCACTCGTATGCAAGCCGTTTTGGTCTAAAGGGCGCTGCTGATGTTGGCGGTGGTCTTACTGCCGTCTATCAAGTCGAAGTAGGTTTCAACCCTGTAAATAACACCGATGCTACTGGTGTAAGCGGCGATGATGCAGTGCTTACAACTGGCAAAAATAGTAACAACGGTTCGATCGCAACCCGCAATAGCTTTGTAGGTATTGCTGGCGGCTTTGGTACATTTGTTATCGGCAACCACGACACCCCATACAAGATCGCAGCTCGCGGCGCAGGCGCAATCACCAGCGCAGATACCGTTGCCGATCTTCACCTCCAAACCGATCGCCGAATCAAAGGTGCAGTTGCCTATATCGCTCCTGCTGACGCACTTGGCGGTACAACTTTGGCAGTAGCTCTTGTTCCTCTTTCGCAAACGGATAAGGTAGGCGATCAAACAAACGCTTACCACTACTCGATCGGCGCTCTGATTCCGCTTGCGGATGCAGGTCTCAAAATCGGTCTTGGTTTTGAAAGCGCAGCAGTAGATACAACAGAGGACAGCATTACAAGCCTATTTGGCGCTGTAACTTGGTCGCTCGATACCCTCTCTGTTGGTCTTGCGGTTGAACAAGTATCTGTTGGTACTGACATTGCAGAAGATGTGGGCACAACATCCGTTCTTGTTCCTTTCAGCATCGGTCTTGACGATGGTCTCTATGTCAACGCTGGTATCAAATACACCCTTTTTGATAAAGGAAATAATGGTCTCATTCCTCTTACCGACTCGATCGGCGCGTTTGACGCAGATGAAAACATTCTGCAAGTTAGCGCAGCATTCGGCAAGAAATGGGCAAGCAACCTTGACGCTTATGCAGGCGCAAAACTGACCCAAGCTAAAACCGAAGGCGCACTTGGTGGCGGCAAAAAGAGCGCAACCGAATTCGGCGTTGGTCTGAAAGTAGCATTCTAGTCTCGCGTCATTCTGGCATTCTCTTGTCATTCTGAACGAAGTGAAGAATCTCATCAAAACAGATTCTTCGTTGCTTCGCTCCTCAGAATGACAGAGACTTCGCCTCCATGACATCCATTTCACAACAAGCCATAAACGCTGGCAAAGGCGGAGAATCCCCCGCCTTTTTTATTTCCCCCTTCATACACTCAATGGTAAAATCTGCGCAGGAAAAGGAGTTGCAAATGAATACAGTTGTACTCAACACTCGCATTGACAGAGACGAAAAAAAGCTATTTACGCAAATAGCAAAATCGCTCGGCACAACGCCCGCAACCGCTCTAAAGAAGTTAGTCCGCGCATTTATCGATCAGGGCGGCTTTCCGTTTGACGATTCGCACGAATACACTTATGAGCTAAAGGGCGAGGCGCTCGAATCGTATAACCAACTGATGGACGAACTAGCGCGCGGCACCGCCAAACGATACCCAAATATGCAAGCCTTGTATGACGAAATGGGCATTTAATGCCTAAACTAGAGATGATCTCAACCCCCAAGTTCAAAAAGGACTTGGCGCTCTGTATCAAAAGGGGCTACGATCGCACGCTATTAGATGCTGTGGTCGACCGTTTGCAAAACGGCGAAAAACTACCCGCAAAATACAAAGATCACGCGCTAAAAGGCAATAGGAATGGCTTGCGCGATTGCCACATAAAACCCGATTGGGTGCTGATATACAAGATCAAAAACGATGAACTTGTGCTAGTTTTGCTTGAAACAGGAACACACGCCGACCTTTTTTGATCGGTAACCACAAGCAACGCGAAGGGGCGGCGAAGAATCTAAAGGCAAACACAGATTCTTCGTTGCTTCGCTCCTCAGAATGACAGAGGGGGGCTTTGCCTTAGTGACAGGGAGAGAGGGCTTCGCTTCACCCGACATTCGATCCACAACAAGCCATAAACGCTGGCGGATGGGGTAATCTCTTTCCCAAACCCACACCATTATTGACAGTCAAAACGATTTTTGCATATACTTTCGCCGTGATGCGGAGATCACAGCAACTCTTTCCAACTTTCACTGGATAGATGGTGCGAGGCGGTTACCTTAGGGTGCCGCCTTTTTTTTTGGTGGGGCAGGGGCGGAGAGCGCCATTGAAAGGAGTTTGCGATGCTTCTCCGCATTGCCGTCATTTTGCTAATAGTGTGCTTTGTCCTCGTGATCAAGTTGCACTAGAGGCGCAGCGGAGGGTGAGTGAAAGCTCCCTCCGCCTGTGATACCACTAATAAGCGCGATAAAAAAAGCGAGATTCTTCAGTCGCTCTACGCAGTAACGCTTCCTGCGGAAGCTACTGCTCCGCGCTCCCTCAGAATGACAGAGGTATTTGTGGCATTTCGTAATCCAACTCTGATATAGTGCGATCGGAGGAGTTGAGATGAGCGAGACTGTGTGGCTTGAGGGTGCGAGCGTTCCCTACCAATACGAAAAAACGGACGGCGAAAGCTGGAGCTTTGATACGAGTAGCGAAGCGTGTCCCGTACCGATGGTTAGTGCGCTGATCGGTCTGCGGCAGATCGACGCGCCGAATAAACGGCTGATTATGTTCAACCATTCGCGCCCAACCGCGCTGATCGATCGCGTCAAGGATTCGTTTGCGATCGCAGTTGCGCAACTTTCCGACGGGCGATTTGAGATCGTCTTTGAGTTCAAACAGGGCGCGCCAAAAGCGGAGCTTCACAAAAACCTCAACTGTGCAGACAAATAAGAAAGTTTCTAAATTAAAGCGAAATAAGCGTACAATGCTCCTACCAAAACAAGGAGTACAGATGAAACAGTATCAGACATACAAATGCGCCCATTGCGGCATTGAAGTCGAAGTCCAAAAAGTCGGCGGCGGCACGCTGTCCTGTTGCGGCGAGGCGATGCAACTCGTCAATGAAAATGTTACGGCAACGAACTTGCTCAAAGCATTCGCGGGCGAATCGCAGGCGCGAAACAAGTACAACTACTTTGCCGCGATCGCGCGTGCAGACGGTTTCAACCAGATCGCCGACTTTTTCGACGAGTTCGCGTTTAACGAACACAACCACGCGAAGCTGGAGTTTGCGCTCTACAACAAGATCGCGCGTGGCAGCGACTGGGAAAACACGGCGGCGAACTTGGTCTATGCGGCGGCGGGCGAACGCTACGAACACACCACGATGTACCCCGATTTTGCGAAGATCGCCAAAGAGGAGGGCTTTGACGAAGCGGCGCGGCTATTTACTGCGATCGGCAAGGTCGAAGTCGAACACGAGAAAAAATACCTCGAACTTGAAAAGAAGCTAAAAGAGCAAGGATTTTTCGGCAGCGAGGACGAGGAGAGTTGGATCTGCGACATCTGCGGACATGTCCATCACGGCAAAAAAGCGCCCGGCGCATGCCCCGTGTGCAAAGCTCCGCAAGCGCACTTCGCGCAACTGGGACTCTAAGCTCTCAACCTCTCGGCTTTCTTTCGGCGATCAACGGATCGCCGACGCTTCCACCGCTACTCGCCGATCGAACGAAGTTTTTCCAGCCAGTCAATTAGGGTTTTTTCGTAGCCGATCGGCTTGAGATCGACAAAATGGACGGGTTTAGTGGTGTAATCTTGCTTCACAAAGCCGCCGAAATCGTGCGGGTATTTGTAGCCGATGCCGCGCCCCATCTTCTTTGCGCCGTCATAATGCGCGTCTTTGAGGTGCTGCGGCACATCGAGGATCAGCCCGCCATTCACCGCGCCGATCGCCGCGTCGATTGAGACGATCGCGGTATTGGATTTGGGCGAAGCGGCGAGATAGATAACCGTCTGTGAGAGGATAATTCGACTCTCCGGCATACCGATCGAACTCACCGCTTGAAAACAGGAGTTTGCCAGCACAGCCGCGTTTGGGTTGGCATTGCCGATGTCTTCGCTGGCAAAGATCACCAGCCGCCGCGCGATAAATCGTGGCTCTTCAGACCCCGCAAGCAGCCTTGCTAGATAGTAGATCGCCGCGTCAGGATCGCTGCCGCGCAGACTTTTGATCAACGCGCTTGCAAGGTTGTAGTGCGTTTCGTCCTCGCTTGCGCCGTCGTTTAGCGCGTGTGGGCGGATCGACTTTAGATGATCGACGCTTAGATCGTCCGCACCCGCAACGACCAAGCCGAACTCCAGCAGTTTGAGCATCGCCCGCGCATCGCCGCCGCTTGTGGCGATTAGATGTTCTTTCGCGGCGGCTGCGATCGAACGCCCAGCGTACTCCGCCGCGCGATCGACAAGCATTGCAAGATCGGCGGGGGCGAGCGAGTAGAACTCAAACAGAAGCGATCGTGAGCGGATCGCACCCGTGAGCGCAAAAAACGGATTTTCGGTCGACGCGCCGATGATCATTGCGCTTGCCTGCTCCATCACGGGCAGCAGTACTTCCTGCTGATTTTTGCTTAGCCGATGTACTTCGTCGATGAAAATAAGCGAGGGCATTAACGCGCCGCTGCCCTCAAAAATCCGCCGCAGATCATCAACTTTGAGCGAAGTGGCGTTGAGTTCAAAAAACGGACGACCGCTGGCGGTGGCGATGATCCGCGCAAGCGTGGTTTTGCCTGTGCCGGGGGGACCAAAAAAGAATGCGTGAAAGAGCGTGCCCGATTCGATCAGCCGTCTAAGCGCACCATTAACGCCAACCAAGTGGCGCTGTCCTGCAAACTTTTCAAGCGTTGCGGGGCGCAGCAAAAGGCTTAGATCGCGCATTCGCGCTTAGCTATCGAGCAGCGTTACGAGCACGGAGCGATCGCGCGGTCCGTCAAAATCGGCGATGAAAACCCCCTGCCATTCGCCCAACGCCAGCTTTGCGTTGTCGAACGGAACGCAGACCGAAACGCCCATAAACGACGATTTCATATGCGCGTCGCCGTTGCCGCCGAGGTGCGCATACTGCCCATCGCCCGGAAAAAATTGGTGCAGCTTTTTGAGCAGATCGCGTTGCAAGTTTGGATCGTGGTTTTCGCAGATGAAAAGACCACAGGTTGAGTGCGGCGCAAACAGATTAACCACGCCGCTCTTTTTGCCCGAAGTAACGATCAGCTCATTGACAGCGCTTGTAATGTCGATCATCTCGGTTTTGTAGCGGCTTTTGAAGATGAGTTTGTTCACTTTGCGTTCCTTTTTTGTTGTGTCAATCTAGCAAAAAATCGTTTTATTTCGCGTCCGATCGCTCGTCTGGTTTCGCGTCGCCTGTGCGCATATACTCGTGCAGATCGCGGTACTCTTTTTTGGTAAAAAAGCGCCATTTGCCGACAGATAGCGCGTTTAGCGAGGTAAAACCAAACTCCACGCGGCGCAGATCGAGTACTTGTCGTTCAAAATGGGCGAAAAATCGGCGGATTTCGCGGTTTTTGCCCTCGTCTAGCACGATTTTGAGGCGCGAGTAGTGCGGGTGGTTTTTTTCGATCCGCCACTTGAGAAACGGCGCGATTCGCATCTTTTCAAAGCGGCTTTGCGGGTGTGCGCCCGCGCTGCTGTCCAGC
>BNUO01000022.1 GCA_025997415.1 Campylobacterota bacterium | reverse complement strand
GAGTTAGAGTAAGAGTGAGATAGAGAAGCAAGAGCGGGAGAAGAGAGATGAAAGAAGAGATAGAGTGAAAGCTGATTTTAGAAGCGAAAGAGGAGATAGCATAGCGCTAACGCGCTATGCTAAGCAAGACGAAAAGAGTCAACGAAATGGCTGGCTTGCACAAGAATGACAGAGGGGGCGAGATTGCTTTTTGCCGTTGATCGCGAAGGGATTTTGCGCAAGTTCAAGGAAGGCGAAAGAGCGGCTAGGCAGCATACTAAAGGGTATGTAACGACACCGCGAAAGTATCCGTGCAAAAGCCCAAGCGAGGACGGTAAAAAGGCTAAGGTTTTGGTGGGTAGTTTCTGAGTGCGCGGTTGAGGAAATCGTTAAATGGTTTCATAGCTTTAAATATATTTGTCGCTTGCTCTATAAACTCATCATAATTTTCAAACGCACGATCATCAATGTTATATAATACATACCAGCTTTTATGTTTAATTAAATCTGCTTGCGGGTGATCCGCCTCATAGCCTCTTGGCATATTTTTCAGCCTCTCTCCTTGCAGGGTAAAATATGTTGAAAACTCTTTTGAATTAATGATCGTTTCTAGCTCATCGCCGTGATCAACAATATAATCGCGCACCATCGCCGTAGCGTCTGTAAATGTAGGCGCATACAAACCGCCGCCGAGAAACGAACCGTTATTTGGCGCGATCGTAATGTAATAGCTCACGGGAATCATCGCTCTGCCCGCACGCGAAATACACGCGCGAAAACTTGGATTATACGGTGTCTTGTCGCGGCTAAATCTCATATCGCGAGCAAGGCGAAAAATCAACTCTTTTGGCTGTTTTAACATCACGCTTGGATCGAAACTACTGATCGCATCAATAAGGTCAAAAAGCAATTGCTCAAACTCTGTGTATGCTCCCCCATACTCCCCCTTATGCGCGTGATACCAATCGCGGTTATTATGCTTTTCTAAATCCGCTAAATAGTGTAAAATCTTATCCATTTTCTGCTCTTTTTTCGCTATTTAATAACCTGTGCAGATAGCGTTTAAATGGCTTTTCATCATCGCGCAACACGCCAAAAAACTCCTCGTCGATCTGCTCTACGATCGGCAGTGCGATCTTGATCGCCTCCTGCCCCTTTTCAAGCAGCCTAACGGCATTCGCCCGCGTGTCGTTTGGGTTCGCCGATCGCGTCAGAAAGCCCTTCGCCTCCAGCCCGCGCACGATCTGCGAAACCGACATCACATCCATATCCGACATCTTTGCGATATTCGCCTGCGTTACAAATTCTTTCGTTTGGCTTAAAAAATTGGTTACAGTCATCACCACAAATTGCGGGTGCGTAATACCGATCGCGGCAAGCTGCGTCCTGATCGCCGCGTGCCATTTATTGTACACGCGGATAAAAACCAAGCCCGTCGAAGCGTCCGAATCGTGCTTAAAACGCGCTGAAGGAAACTCCATCTACCGCTCCGCCGCTCGCTTAATTTTGAACATCGAAGCGGGCACATCGGCAAAAACTCCACTCAAAAAGCCCAGATCAGCCTCCGAAAACCCCTCTTTTTCCAACCGAACGCTATGTACTGTATAGGTTTTGCTGTTTTCTTGCACAATTTTGTGCTCAAAAAATAGGCTGCCCATATTCGGCACATCGGTTCGATCGCAGTACGAGGCGTATTCGATCACCTCCGTCAGCACAAACTTCATCTGCGGCATTCCCGCGAGCTTCATCGTGCCTGTCGTGCCCGTTTTAACCTCACCGTCAAAGACTAAGCTCTCCAAATCCTCCTCCCAAACCTTCCGCTTCGACGCTTCGGCATAGTATTGCCAGAGCGTTTCCGCCGCCGCATTGACCTCCAACTTGCTTTGCAGTTGCATTGCACACCTCCTATTTAGTAAGTATCATTATTATAATAGTCCTTACTTAAACGAAGCTGAATGGACGAATGGGCTATCTGCTCGACGCGCACGAGTTTTTGCGGACAGTTCAACAGGAGGCTAAACTCGGCATCGTGGTAGTGTGCAACCAACGCGCCCCACTCAACTAAAGCCGCTATAATTTGCAATGATCAAGCCAAATAACCTCCAAACGATCGATTTTGCCGCGCTGTATAGAGCGCAGAAAGTTGCGAGTGATTTTCGTCCAAAAAGTGCAGATGATTGGAACGAAAAAGCCGCTTTGATGAGTGCGAAACTCGGCGGTATTTATCCTGAAAAATTGTGTAATTTGATCGATTCGCAAGGCTCGGAAACACTGCTTGATGTTGGCTCAGGAGTTGGCACAATCGCACTAGCACTTGCAAGTGGGTTCAAGAAAATCTATGCGGTTGATTTCTCGTCAAAAATGCTTGCAGAGCTCTCCAAAAATGCTGCCGATCGCGGCATAAAAAATATCAAGACAATCGAAGCAAATATCGAAGAAAGTTGGGAAAAACTGCCGCGAGCCGATATAGCGATCGCATCGCGATCAATGGAGGTTAGCGATATACAAACAACGCTAAAAAATCTAAACAATCATGCGTTAAAAAAAGTATATCTAACCTACAAAGTCGGTGGATCATTTCTCCATGCGCCAATCCTGGAAGCGATCGGAAGATCTGTTACGCCAAAGCCAGATTACATCTATATAGTCAATGTACTTTATACGATGGGAATCTATGCGAAAGTTGATTTTATCCCAAGCGAAGGCAAAGGTTTCAATTATCATAACGAAGATGATTATATCCAGAGCGTTGAGTGGAGTTTGGGAGGATTGACCGATGACGAAAAACAAAAATTAGTACAATACTTCGACACATTGCGCCGCGAAGATCGTTTAAGAGACGATCCGCTCGTATGGGCATTAATACATTGGGAAAAGGATAGTTAATGACACACTCTGAAGCGCTTAAACTCTACGATCTTGAACTCTTAGAGATTGGCAAACAAGCGGATACGATCCGCCGCAGGATCAACGGCGATCGCGTTTTTTATAACCGTAACCGCCATATTAACCCCACAAATATCTGCGCTGATCACTGCCGTTTTTGTGGATTTTCGGTACATAGAAAAAACCCAAATCCATATACGATGAGTATTGACGATGTGGTGAGTACCGCTGTGGCGGCATACGATCGCGGCGCAAAAGAGGTACATATTGTCAGCGCACACAATAGGGAAGTTGGATTAAATTGGTATTTCGATCTTTTCCGTGCCGTAAAAACCGCTGTACCCAATATACATCTTAAAGCAATGACGGCGGCGGAAGTTGATTTTCTTTCTAGGGAGTATCACCTCACATACGATCAAGTATTGGATAAGATGATCGAAGTAGGAGTCGATAGTATGCCCGGCGGGGGTGCGGAGATTTTCGACGAGAAACTGCGCGAAAAAATCTGCGGTGGAAAAGTGAAATCCGCCGATTGGCTCAAGATTCATGAGCTATGGCATTCGCGAGGGCGCAAGAGTAACGCTTCGATGCTTTTTGGTCATATAGAAACGAGAGAACAGCGCGTCGATCACCTGCTAAGAATACGCAACTTACAGGAAAAAACGGGCGGTTTCAATGCGTTAATTCCGCTTCTTTACCAGCGGGAAAATAACTTTTTAGATGTTGCTACGCCGCTTGATTCAGAAGAGATATTAAAGACGATCGCAGTTAGTAGAATCATCTTGGACAATATTGCGCATATCAAAGCATATTGGGTTGGGCTAACCGTCAATTTAGCGCTGGTTGCGCAGGAGTTTGGCGCAGACGATCTCGACGGCACGATCGAAAAAGAGTCGATTACCAGCGCGGCGGGCGCAGACAGCAAATTCGGAATCGATCGTCAAACGATGATCGATCTGATCAAAAACGCGGGCTTTAAGCCGATCGAACGAGACAGCCTATACAACGAGGTCGGCTGATCAGCCCGTACGCGAAACGACCTTGTTTCGACCGCTCCATTTCGCCGAGTACAGCCGCGCGTCCGCCTCGCGCATTGCACCGTCTGCGCTCTGCGACTCGCTTCGGAGCGCAACGCCGCAGGAGACGGTCATCGCGATCGTATCGCCGCGATACTCAAAACGGCTCTTTTCGATTTCAACGCGCACCACTTCAGCGGCGCTGACTGCTTCGTCGATCTGCGCTCCAAGTACGATCGCCACAAACTCCTCGCCGCCGTAACGACCGACGATCGCGGCATTTGGCAGCAGTTTTTTGAGCGTCGCGCCAAACGCCTGCAAAATCTTGTCGCCCGCTTCGTGCCCGTAACCGTCGTTGATCTTCTTGAAAAAGTCGATGTCGAAAAACAAAATCGCGTAGTTTTGAGCGGATTTTTCGTATGCCTCTTCCAGCTCGGCGAGTTTAAGATCGATCATCTTTTTGGTCTGTACTTGAGTTAAATAATCTTCTGTATTTTCCTGTGCAAGCCGCTCCATTTCGGCATGCATTGTGTTGATCTCGCCACGCAAAACGGCAAGTTCCGCCTCTTTTGCTGCGAGCTGTTCGTCGAACAAAGTCGCTTCACTACTGAGTTCGTCTGCGATCGCGCTTAGAGAGTTTTTAAGTTCGCCAAATAGTTCTTTGGAATAGCTTTCTGGTTTGATCGCGCCCAGTTTCGCTGAAAATGTGCTTAACGATCCGCTCTTGTTGCTCACCGATCTGCGCATTGTTTCGACCAGTTCGCACAGGCTTTGGACGCTCTGTTTTAACTCGCCCGCCTCTTTGCTAATGTGCGAGCGATCGAAGCGAATGCGATCGCCTATGAGTTCCAAAATCCGCTGTCGATAGTTCGGATCGAGCGCAAGCGCCAAGTTGCGATCGAGCGCCTGCAAGGTAGTGTTGAGTTTGCCGCTGCCAAACCTGCTAAACGACGGCGTCATCGCCTTTGCCAGCAACTGCTTCATCGCCGCAACAATGTCGCTGGTCTTTTTGTCGCTGCCTTTGTCGTTCGTGCCGCGCATAATTGCGCCAATCAAAAAGGCGATCAACTCGTCTAGTTGAGCGATGTTGCGGCTCGTCGCCTGCGTTTTTAGCGGTTCGGGCAGACGAGCGATGTGGATCTTTGCGGGGCGGCACTCCTCTAGGTCAAGCCCCGCTTTTTTGGCAACAATGCAGAAAGTTTTCGCATAAACTTCGGGGGTCGCCGTAACGCGATCGCGCTGAATCTGTTTGAGCGTTTCAATGATAATCTCTTTTGCAAGCATCTGTTTTCCCTATTTTTTGCCTTGAGTCGCCGCTGTGTTGAGCATTGCGAATCTTGGCAGAAATCGGCTGACTAAAAAAATGTAAAATAGCGAAAACGATGAAGGGGAGCTGTTGAAACGGATCGCTGTGATTCCTGCGCGAGGCGGTAGCAAGCGGATTGCGCACAAAAATATCCGCCAGTTTTGCGGCGCACCGATCATCTCTTATGCGATCGAAGCGGCTCTGAAAAGCTGGCTGTTTGACGAGATTATCGTCTCAACCGATGATGAAAAAATCGCAGAAGTTGCTAGATCGTATGGAGCGGCAACACCATTTATGCGCCCTGCGGAACTTTCAGGCGATCACGCGCCGATTGTGCCTGTCGTAGCGCATGCGATCGATAGTATCGGCGGCTGCGATGAGGCGTGTCTGATCTACGCAACTGCGCCATTTGTCAAATCCGAAGATCTGATCAGCGCCGCAAATATACTGGGAGAAAATGATTTTATTTTGTCGATCGCCGCTTTTGAATATCCAATTTTTCGTGCGCTGAAAATTGACGGCAATAATGCTGTCTCTTCGATATGGAAAGAGTATGAGCAGACCCGTTCGCAAGACACAGAAACTGCTTATCACGACGCGGGACAGTTTTGCTATGGAAAAGCGAAATCATTTTTAGAATCACGATCGATCTTTAACGGCAAAACCGTAGGGGTTGTGATCGATAAAAAGCGCGTACAAGATATTGATACGATCGAAGATTGGGAGCGGGCGGAAGCAATGTTTATTGCGCTAAAAGAGGGCAGATAGATCAGATGAAAATCCTAGTTGTCGCACCAAACTGGATCGGTGATATTGTGATGGCGCAGACGCTTTTTAGCCATCTAATCAGCCGTTATGGAGATGATACAATCATCGATATTATTGCGCCGAAATGGTCGGGGCTGGTTGCTAGTAGAATGCGGGAAGTGCGGCGTATTTTTGTGCTAGATGTCAAGCACGGCGAGCTTGGGTTAAAAAAGCGGTATAGGCTTGGCGTCAAGCTGCGAGATGAGCATTACGATCGCGCTATTGTTATGCCTATTACGCTCAAATCCGCTCTCGTTCCGTTTTTTGCAAAAGTAGCGATCAGGAGCGGTTTTGTCGGCGAAATGCGTTTTGGTTTGATTAACGATCTGCGAAAATTAGATAAACAGAAAATGCCGCGAATGATCGATCGTTATTTGTCGCTGGATAATGCAAAAGGCTGTGTGCAAAATCCGTCGCTGCTTGTTAGTGCGGATAATCAAATAAAGCTCATTAAGCGGCACAATCTAAACACCGAAAAACAGATCATTGCGTTTTTTGTCGGTGCGGAGTACGGCGAAGCAAAACGGTGGAGAGGTTTTAAGGATTTGGCAAAACTACTTGCTAAAAACAACTATCAAATATGGGTGATCGGTTCGGAAAAAGAGCGCAAACTTGGAGACGAGATCGTAGAGAGTAATGAAGCGGCAATCAACCTCTGCGGACAAACGACAATCATAGAGGCGATCGATCTTATTGCGCTTGCCAAAACCGCCATTACCAACGATTCAGGACTAATGCACATTGCTGCCGCGCTAGATATTTCTATCGTTGCCATTTACGGCTCATCAACGCCATCATATACGCCGCCGCTAACCGATAAAAAGCACATAGTTTCGCTTAACCTGCCCTGCTCTCCATGCTTTAAGAAAACCTGCCTGCTTGGACATACAAACTGCTTAAATCATATCACGCCTGAAATGGTTTATCAATGTATAACAAACATAGCGGTTGAGCACACGGCGTGATGTTTGCTCTCTCTAAATTGCGCGGTACAAAAATCAACAAACTTCTGGTTGTTCGCAACGATAAACTCGGTGATTTAATCTTGGCGCTTCCGAGTTTTGCAATGCTAAAACGCGCGTTGCCCGATACTAAGATTGTCGCGTTAATGCCAGCATATACAGCCCCGATCGCAAAACTCTGTCCGTTTATTGATCGCGTAATCATCGACTGCACAAAAAATGGCGGTAAAAGCGAACAAAAAGAGTTGATCGCTAAAATCAAGCTAGAGCGTTTTGACGCAGCGATCGCATTTTTTAGCAACACAAGAAATGCATTGATGTTGTTTAGATCTGACATTCCTTACCGTTTAGCACCCGCTACAAAAATCTGTCAATTTCTTTATAACGATCGTTTAACGCAGCAGAGATCGCGATCGATTAAAGCGGAATATGAGTACAACGCCGATCTTGTTAATCACTTTTTATCGCACCTCAAAATTAGCGCAGAACAACCAGAGTTTCCGCTGCTCAAAATTGACGATCTAACACGCCAAAATCAGTTGGATAAACTCGTTAAATCGCTGCATATTTCATTAAACAAAAAATTGGTTTTTATCCATGCCGCTTCAGGCGGAAGCGTTAAACGCTTAAACGACTTGGAGCTTGTAACGCTCATCGCTCTGCTCTCAAATCATTTCGATCTATCGATCGTGATTACAGCGGGAGCGAATGAAGGAGATATTGCATCGGCGGTTGCCGCAAAATGCACATACAAAGAAAACATAGCGATCTACGATAAAAATGATGGTCTTGTCGATTTTGCCCACTCCATCGCCTGCGCCGATCTGATGATCTGCGTATCGTCCGGTCCGCTTCATCTTGCGGCGGCATTTGATATACCAACGATCGGTTTTTTCCCAACAGCAAAGGTAGAATCTGCTACGCGCTGGAAAACGATCAATAGTCCAGATCGCCACTTAGCAATCAGCGGTGAAACGATCGAAAAAATCGACATTAAAAGCAACTTTGAAACGATAAAATCGTGGTTAATTAGGCTCGGCTGGCACTCCAAACCGCGCACTTAAATACCGCCAGCGCCCTTTTTATCGCCTGCATATTCGATCGCCTTGCCCCACATGAGTTTGTACTTGCGTTTGACAAACTCCAACTCGTCTTGTGAGAGTGAAAGCTGTTTTGTCAGCGTCTCAATGGTCTTGCGATCCTCTTCGTAAAGCTCCTGCATTGCCAAAACGCCATCGCGCAAAAACTTGTTTTCATTGCGAAGCGCAACCAGCGTCTCGTCCTTCGCGTCGATGACCTTTTCGTGCATTGACAAGATCGTTCCGACCGTCTTTTCCACAAAGCTCATCGCGCTTGTGTGCCCGTCAAAAACCAGCTCTGCGTCCAACCGCTTGGGCAGCATTAGACTGATTCCGCTCGCGCTTTCGATCAGCCGTTTTCCGCCCTCTTCCTTGCTTGCCAGTTTGTTTTCCTCGCACAATTTCTCAATTTCCGCAGGATTTTTTCCTACCAATTTGGCAAACTGCTCAACGCTGACCCAATCTCCCATTACGCACTCCTTGAAAGCAAAATCTCGATCGTTTTTGAGTCGTTTTCGACCTGTTGTTTGATCTCTGTGCGATCGTCAAGCAGTTTTTGAGCCAAAACGCTATCGCCAAGCGATAAAATTTGCAAAGCGAGGTACGCCGCGTTCGCCGCGCCTCCCACTGCAACCGTTGCAACAGGCATTTTCGGCGGCATTTGTACGGTGCTCAGAAGCGCGTCAAATCCGCCCAGCGAGCCGCTTGCGATCGGTACTCCGATCACAGGTTTTGTCGTTTGCGCCGCGATCGCGCCCGCCAAATGCGCCGCCATTCCCGCTGCCGCCACAAACACCTGCGCCCCGCGCGAGACGGCGTCCGAGACATACGCGCTCACCCGTTCGGGCGTTCGGTGCGCCGACGCAACGATCAGCTCGTGCGCCACGCCGAAGTTTTCCAGCACGCTCACAGTCGCCTGCATCACCGCAAAATCGCTTTTACTGCCCAAAATCACTGCCACAAAAGGTTTCACGCCAATTCCTTATCCATATAGTGTAACAAAATCACAAAATTGTCTTTCTCAAAAAAGTATAAGCGTTGAGTTCGCACGGTAGCAAAATCGCGTTTGTGTTGCCCGAATGGACGCTTGTCAGCGTCTTGCCCGCTTCGGTCTGGATCGTATTAAACCGCACAAACGCCCGTTCGCCGTCAAAAAACACGCTGCCAATCTCATTCTCGCACGGCGCGATCGCCGCCGTTTTGGGCGCGACAATCTCGTGCGCTTCACCCGTTTGGATCGTGCCCAGCGCGTGAAAGCTCCGCCCGCCAACATCTACGATCGCCGTTACGGTGTGGCTTCCTTCGCTCTGGCTTGTCAAGAGATTTTGATCGCCGTTTTTTTCAAAGGGGCGTTTGACCAAAAACCCATCGCTAAAACCGCGATTTTTCGTCGTGGCAAGCTCTGATTCGTAGCGCGGTAGATCAAATCGCCCGCTTGCCATATCATCAAGCGCCATTCGGTAGGCGCGAGTTACGCAGCCCGCGTAGTACACGCTTTTGGTGCGCCCTTCGATCTTGATACTATCGACCACGCCGCTCTTTGCGATCTCCTCTAAATGCGCGATCATCTTTAGGTCTTTTGCGTTGAAGATGAAACTCCCCTGCTCGCTTCCTTCCTCACTCCCTTCCACACTTTCTTCCACGCGAAAAACCGCGCCCGTTTCGGGGTTTTCCGCATAGAGGCGGTAGGGAAAACGGCAGTCGTTGGCACAGCTTCCGCGATTTGGCACGCGCCCGCTCTGCAAACTGCTGATCAGACACCGCCCGCTATATGCAAAACACATCGATCCGTGCACAAACACCTCCAGCTCCAGATCGGGCAGCTTCGCTTTGATCGCCTCCAAATCGCGCAAACTCATCTCCCGCGCCGCGATCACCCGTTTCACGCCCATATCGTAGTAGGCTTCCGCGTCTGCGGTGTTGAGTACATTTGCCTGCGTCGAAAGGTGGATCGGGACATCGGGCGCAACCTTTTTGGTTAGACGAACTGTCCCCGCGCTGGCGACGATAAACGCATCGGGAGAAAGCTCTCGCATTTGGGCGATATGGTTTTCAAAGAGCGTAAGCTGCGAGTTAAATGGAAAGCCATTCGCCGCGACATAGACCTTTTTGCCAAGCTGGTGCGCGTGCGCGATTCCTTCGCCAAAACTCTCAAGCGAAAACTCTTTGGAGCTTCTAAGGCGCAGCGAAAAGTGGCTCACACCGCCATAAACCGCGTCCGCTCCAAACGCCAACGCCACGCGCATTTTTTGCGGATCGCCCGCAGGGGAGAGCAGCTCGATCACTCCTTGCCTCCAACCGTGAAATACTCCGCTTCGGGGTGGGCGCAGACGATCGCGCAGGTGGAGGCTTCAGGGTCGATCGAAAAATGTTCGGTCAGATTCAGCCCGCGAACTTCGGGTCGAAGCAGATCGAAAATCACGCGGTTGATCGCTAGATCGGGGCAGGCGGCGTAACCGGGCGCGTACCGTTTGCCTGTGTAACCTCGTGTCTGCACCGATCGCAAGTCGGGCGTTTCGCCGTTCGTGATCGCAAGATCAATGCGAATCTGCTTGTGCGCGATCTCGGCGGCAGCTTCGGCAAGCTCGCCCGCAAGCGCGCTCAAAAAGTGATAATCGGCGTAACTGCCCGCGCCGTGCAACGCTTTGACATACTCGCCCAGCTTCACCCCCGCGCTTGCGACCAAAAATCCCGCCGTATCACGATCGGCTCGGAAATAATCGACGATCGATCGCCGTTTGTCTTTTTCTGACCGCGCAAACGCGATCTCGCGCAGCGGTTTTTCGCCCGCCTCGTCGTAGATGATCAGCCGCTCGCCCTCGCTCCTTGCCGCATAAAAACCGTAGATGATCACAGGTTCAAAGAGCCGCTCGTTTAGAATCTGCGCTTTAAGCCGCTCGTAGGTTGGCAAAATCTCGCTTCTCAGCAGCGCCCGATAGTCGCTTCCGCGCTTGCCGTAGCCCCAGCGGGTTTTGAACAGCATATTCTGATCAAGCCACTCAAAAACCAGTTCGGGCGGCACGGTCAGCTCTCGTCGTCCCCAAAATGGCGCGACTGCCGCCGCAACAAGCTCGGTTGGCACAAACTCTCCCGTTGGCTCGGCGGTTTTTTGCGCGATCGTCTCACGCAGCGCGGGCGTTTCGATCGCCGTTTTTGTGAGCTTTCCAAGCGAGAGATCGCTAAGCGCAGCGATGGCGTCAAACGCATCACGGCAATAGACCACAGGCGCGTCATAGACGCTCTGGCAGTACTCGGCGACAAACTTACGGTTTAGCGCCGCGCCGCCCAAAAGTACAGGCAGCCGCAGCCCATCGGCTTGCATTTTTGCTAGATTTTCCGCCATCACCTGCGTCGATTTGACAAGAAGCCCGCTCATTCCGATCGCGTCGGCGTTATGTTCGCGGAAGGCGCGGATAAACGCCTCGTACTCAACCTTCACGCCGATATTGACAACCTCAAAACCGTTGTTGCTCAGCAGTATATCAACGAGGTTTTTACCCACATCGTGCACATCGCCGCGCACCGTACCGATGACGATTTTGAGCGGTTTTTCGCGGCTGGATTTGGGCAGATACGGCGCAAGAAAATCGGCGGCGGCTTTCATCGTCTCGGCGGATTTGAGTACAAACGGAAGCTGCATTCGCCCATCGCCAAACCGCTCGCCAACCTCTTTCATTGCACCGATAAGGATTTCGTTCAAAATCAGATTCGGCGCGACTTGCTCCATCGCCTTTGGCAGCAGTTTGATCAGCTCCTCTTTTCGCGCCGCGATCAGCATTTGCGAAAGCGTTTCTTCGATCGGCTGCGCAGGATCGTTTGCAAAATCGTTTGCGGTTTGCTTGGGCTGCGCCCCCCCCCCGCTTTTGCGTTCAAAGTGGGCGATAAACGCAAACAACGCCTCCTCCTCGTTGCCCAAAATCAGCCGTTCGCACACCGCGCGATCGTCATCTGCGATCGAACGCAGCGGCACGATCGTCCGCGCATTGATGATCGCCATTGTCAGCCCCGCCGCCTGCGCACGGCGCAAAAACACCGAGTTTAGCAGTTCGCGCGAATAGCCCTTTAGCCCAAACGAGACATTGGAAACGCCCAAAACCGCGCCAACCGCAGGGTGTCTTTCGCGCAAAATGGCGATCGCGTCGATCGTATCCATCGCGGCGTGTCTATACTCCGCTTCGCCGCTTGCGATTGTAAATGTCAGCAGATCGAAGAAGAGATCGTGCTCTCTTAGCCCCTCTCGCAGCGCCAACGCAAGCATTCGTTCGGCGACTTCGAGCTTTTTTTCAACCGTCCGCGCCATTCCAGTTTCGTCGATCGCAAGGCAGACTAGCGCCGTGCCAAACCGCTTGGCAAGCCGCGCAATCCGCACAAACCGCGCCTCGCCGTCTTCGAGGTTAGCGGAGTTGATGATCGCCCGCCCTCCAACGAGTTTCAGCCCCGTTTCGATCACGCTCTCTTTGGTCGAATCGATCATCAGCGGCGCGTTGATTGAGAGCGCAAACCGCGAGGCGATCTCCACCATATCGCGCTCCTCGCTGCGCCCCGCAAAACCAACGCTAAGATCAAGCGCGTCCGCTCCTGCGGCGATCTGCTCGTTTGCAACCTCCAGCGCCGCTTCGTAATTTTCCAAGAGCAGCAGATCGCGAAAGGCTTTGCTGCCCGTCGCGTTCGCCCGCTCGCCGATGAGAAAAAGTCTGTCGTCAAAGAGTTTGCGAACGGAAAAGAGCGAGGTCAGCGCGGGCGCGGTTTTGGGTTTCGGCGGCTTGGGAACTCTGCCTTCGATCGAGCGCACAAGCGCGGCAATGTGTCGCGGCGTGGTGCCACAGCAGCCGCCCAGCAGAGCCACGCCGTCCGTTTCTGCAAGGCTGCTCTCCAGCGCGGCAAAATCCTCCGCGCCCATCGGATAAACGCTCTTGCCGCCGACATTGAGCGGTAGTCCCGCGTTCGCGTGAATGCTTAAACGGTGCGACGAATTTGCCGCCAGAGCATCGATGTGCGATCGCATTTTGTCGGGTCCAACGCCGCAGTTAATCCCAATGCTCAAAAGTTCAAACGGCTCCAAAATCGCCGCAAGCGTGGCGACACTTGTGCCAATGAGCATCGTTTGCGTTAGCTCGATCGTCGCTGAAACCATGATCTCAAGCCGAAAACCCAGCGTGTCAAAGAGATCGTTTGCGGCGATCAGCGCGGCTTTGATCTGAAGCGGATCTTGGCAGGTTTCAAACAGCAGCAGATCCGCGCCGCCTCCGATCGCGCCCGTAATCGCCCGTTTGTAGCCGTCGTACATCGCGTCAAAACCGATATGCCCCAGCGACGGCAGTTTCGTGCCCGGTCCCAAACTCGCGGCGACAAAACGGGGCTTGTCGCTGTAACGCGCCGCGCAGCTTTTGGCAACGCGAACGGCAGCCGCGCACAGCTCTTCTGTGCGATTAGCCAATCCAAACTCCTCAAGCACCCAAGGCAGCGCGCCAAAACTGTTGCTTTTGATGATGTCCGCGCCCGCTTCAAGGTAGCGATCGTGGATCGAAGCGATGAGCGTTGGGGCTGTAACATTGAGTAGTTCGTTGCAGCCGTCCGCCTCCTCCAGCGCTTCCGCGCCGTCAAGCGCGATGAGCGTCCCCATTGCACCGTCAAGAATCAGGTATTTTTCGCGTAAAAGTTCCGTTAGTTTCATCGTGCGATTGTAACAAACACGAGGTCATTGTGCGCTTGAGCGGAACGCATTGTGCTTGATCGCCGCGTTGTCGATCGGCTTTAATTCTTGCCGATTCGTTCGATTTGGTTTTATTCAGATGCCAAAAAAGGAGAATGCGATGAAAATAGAAGAGCTGCTCTCAACCCTACAAGAGATACTAGACATTCTTAACGATGCGATTACATCAGACGAAGAACTCTACTGGGAAGCAAAAGCCGAACGACTCCGCGCACAGATTCTCGCAATGCACCTCTAACTATCTATGGTTAGAGCCTCAAGGTAAATTAGTTCGCATAGAACCTATACCCCTGCCATAACCGCCCTTGTAGAGCAGGCTCAAGTTGTAGCACGCTTTGGCTCGTTTGCCTTGCATCCGCGCTCCCAAAAAGTCGCTGCTTTTATGTAATCGCCTTTTTTAAGTGAATATAAGCCGTCTTGCACATCTCCCGCAAAACTCACAGCAACGATCGCAGAGGCGATCACGGCAGCCTTAAAGCAAAATTTCATCTGACTGAGCGTTAGCGAAGTATCTGTGTTGGATTCTTTGAGATTCTTCGCTGCGCTCAGAATGACAGGCAGGGCATTCATAATGACAGGAGATGTTTCGCATACGCCTTCGGCGCACGCGACCATTCTTTCTTGCACGGGCAAGAAAGAAGGCAAAGAAACCGCTACGCGGTTGCACTGTCCTAACGGATACCCTTGCATTTCTTTTCGGCAGTGCAAAGCGTGGGAATAGGGATTCTTCGCTTCGCTCAGAATGACAATGCAACCTCTTGTCATACTGAGGCGAAGCCGAAGTATCTGCGTTTGTTTTTAGATTCTTCGCTGCGCTCAGAATGACAGAGGGGGCGTTAATGACACGCCCGCGCGCCGATCGCTTTTTGCCGTTGATCGCGCAGGGATTTTGTGCGGGGGCAAGGAAGCTGAATGAGCGGCTAGGCAGCATACTAAAGGGTATGTAACGACGCCGCGAATGAGCCTGACAACGAAATTGCGGAAAAGCCCAAGCGAACAGCGGCAAAAAGCAGATCAGTCCAAATACTCTTTCAGCACTTCGCCAAGAGCGATCGGCAGTCTGTGCGGCAGGTCGGCGATCGAGTGTTTGATTTTTTCACCAAGCGAATACAAGCGATCGGTTGCGCCATCAACTCCTAGCAGATTGGTGTAGCTGTTTTTCGCCGTGTCGTTGTGTGTCGGTTTGCCCGCCGCCGCTTCGTCGCCAGTCGCGTCGATAATGTCGTCGCGGATCTGAAAAAACAGCCCCAGATCCAGCCCCAGATCGTAGAGCCTATCTTGCAAACCGCTATCCGCACCCGCCACGATCGCCCCCATTTTGAGACTTGCGGCAATCATCTTTGCGGTCTTGTGAATGTGGATAAACTCCAGTTGGGCGATCGTGAGTTTGACCCCCTCAAAATGGCAGTCAAGCGCCTGCCCGAGCACCATTGCGTTTGCGCCGCCATTATCGGCAAGCACGGCTACGAGATCGGCACGAACGGCGCTTGAGAGATCGGCGTGCGCAAGCACGGAAAATGCGTGCGTGTTGAGCGCGTCGCCAACCAAGATCGCCGTTACATAGTCGTAGGTTTTGTGCAAGGTTGGGTGCGATCGCCGAAAATCTGCGTTGTCCATTGCGGGCAGATCGTCGTGGATTAGCGAATAGGTGTGGAGCATTTCGATCGCAAGCGCAGGCGCAAAAGCGGCGCGGTGAGCCGCAGGGTCGATCCCAACCGCAGCGGCGATCAGAAGCGCGGGGCGAAACCGTTTGCCGCCCGCGAGCAGCATTTCGCCAAGCGCCTTTTCGTAGTGCGGATGAAAACTAGGGGCTTTAGGCAGATTTGCCTGCAAAAACTCTTCAAAATCTCTCATTGTCTTGCACTCTCCAAATGAACAAAAAATTGAAAACTGTCGCGCTGAATCAGCACGCGCACTCTGCCTTGCGCAACGGAAAGCTCCGCCATCGCCTCCGCCTGCGAATTGACCAGCACGCCGTTGATCCCCACGAGCTGATCGCCCGCGCGGATCATCGTGTTGTAGCGAACCTGCACTCCCGCGTCGCGCACGAAAAGCGAGCGATCAAAGAGCCAACCAAAGTGCTCTAGGAAAGTATCCGCCGCCAAAAATCCGCCCAGCCGCCTGCCAACCGCAACAACCACTTCTAGGCGGCTTTCGTTGCGATCAAAGGCGATCGTAGCGTTGGTGTCGGGCTGAAGAAACAAAATCGCCCGTTCGAGTTCGCGCGGGTTATCGTAGCTTTGCGAATTGATCGCGGCGATTTTGTCGCCAATCTCAAACGGGTTATTTGCCACAAACGGATCAATGTATTTCACCGCCGTCTCCTCCAGCCGTACGCCCAGATCGCCCCAGCCAAAATCGTCTTGATCGCTAAAGATAAAATGCCGCAGATAGTCGCTTTCAACGATCCCGCCCATCATCGAAATGCCCACAACCGAGTAACAGGGTGCGCTCAGAAGCGTTCCGCTTAGGCTGGATTTGCCCGCGTTCGCCACGCTGAGCGCAAACTGCCGCTTGACGCCCGCGCTAGGCACAACGGCGGATTCGTTTGGGTGAAAGAGTAGCAGATCGCGGTGTTCGTCCAGACGATCGGCTTCGCGCCAGACGATCGGCAGTAGATTGTGCGAAACTTTGACCAGCGCAAAACCCGTAAGCGGATCGAAGCGGTCAAGCTCCCACTCTTTGGGCAGATTTTGTACGCTCAAAAATCCAACGGGCACAAGCAGTCGATCGTCTGTAACCGCGATCGCAAACCAGCTCTGCTCGGTTACGGTTGATCGCAGATGTCGCTTGACGCAACCGTCAAACTCCGCCGCGCACAGAGCGCCAACAACGATGCTGCAAATGAGCACCGCACGAAGCACGATCAGCCTCGCTTGCCAAAGGGCATCAACTGTCCAACCATCTCAAACGCCGCCTGCTCTTTTGCGCTGTTTGCCATTTTGAGCGCATCGTTTGCCGCGCTTACAAGTAGGACGATCAGCGAGGATTTATCGGTCAAAAGCGAGTCGTCGATCTCAAGATCGATCAGCTCCGCCTTGCCGTTAGCGCTGACTTTGATCAGCCCGCCGCCGCTCTTTGCGGTGTATGTCTGCGCCTCCGCCTCGCTGTTCATCGCCTGCGCTTTATCCTGAACCTCTTTTAACATATTGCCCAATTTGGACATATCCAGCCCTTCAAACATCGCCTATCCTATATTGTGTGAATTACCTGCGTGAGCGTGTTGTTTTCATCAACCATCACGACTGTCGGTTTGTAGCTTTCCAGCTCCTGCGGCGAATACCAGCCGTAACTAACGATGATCACGCGATCGCCGACACAGACCTTGCGCGCCGCCGCTCCGTTGAGGCAGATTTTGCCGCTGTGCCTCTCGCCTTTGATTGCATAAGTGCTAAAGCGTTCGCCGTTGTTGATGTCAAGTACCTCGACTTTTTGACCCACCAAGATCCCGCTTGCGTCCAAGAGCGCCTCGTCGATTGTGATCGATCCGATGTAGTTGAGGTTCGCATCGGTAACGGTGGCGCGATGGATTTTGGCGCTCATCATCTCTCGTATCATAACGCCTCCTCTAGTAGCTCTCGTACGACCTCGCGATCGTCAAACGGATAGTATTGTCCCCTTATTTCCTGAGTTATTTCATCGCCTTTTCCAAGTATAACTAAAACTTCATCGTCTTTTAAGCTCGCTAACGCCTCTTTGATCGCCTCTTTGCGATTGACGATTGAGTGCTGATCGGGGTGTGCGCCGCAGCCGCTTCTGACCTCATCAATGATCGTCTGCGGCTCTTCGCTTCTGGGATTGTCGCTGGTGATGTAGATACGCGCCGCGTGTTTTGCCGCCGCCCTGCCCATTAACGGTCGTTTGGTTTTGTCGCGATCGCCGCCCGCTCCAAAAAGTGCAACGATCCTCTGCGGATAGAGTGCGCTTAACGCTTTGTCGATCCCATCGGGCGTATGAGCAAAATCGACAATCACCGTTGGCTCGCTGCTGACAATCTCCATTCGTCCTGCCACTCCGCCGAAGTTTTGAACGCACTCGCAGATCGCCTCAAGCGGCTTATCGGTGAGCAGTTTAACCGCCGCGATGCCAGCCGTGATATTGTAGAGGTTGAAGTACCCCACGAGCGAACTGTGAAAGATCGCCCTCTCGCCGCCGAAACCGATCACGCCGCTTAGTCCATCGTTGGGCGAATACGCTTCGAGTTTGAATGTGGCGTTTGCTTCGATCGCGTAGGTGCGGGCGTTTGCAAGGCTGTATTCGATCTGCGCGTCGTCTTTGTTGATCAGCTTGAGCGTTGCATCGGCAAAAAAGCTGTTTTTGACGCGGCGATACTCATCGAACGATTTGTGAAAATCGAGGTGATCGCCCGTAATGTTGGTGTGGATTTTGAGCGCGTAGTCGATCCCCGCAAGCCGCTCTTGCGCGATCGCGTGCGAACTAACTTCGGTGATGAAAAAATCACAGCCCGCTTTTTTGGCGCGATCGATTCGCGCGTAGTTGTCGATGAGCATTGGCGTTGTGAGGTGATGAGCTGCAACGCGATCGCCGTTGATAAAAAATCCGCGTGTGCCCTGCATGGCGACACTAAACCCCAGATCAAGGAGGATTGAGTAGATGAGCGCGGCGGTTGTTGTTTTGCCGTTTGTGCCCGTAATGCCAACGATCGGTAGCGAAAGATCAAAGTGTTGCGCTAGATCGCCCGCACGCAAAAAAACCGTCGTGCCGCGCGATCGTGCGTCCTCAATAAACCGTTCTGAATACCAGTCGATCACAAACGCCGTTTGCGGATCACACTCTCTCGAATCGGCGCTGATAAACCTGTAAGGAAAATCGCCCTGTACTTCAAATCGCACTCTGTTCTTTCTTGCGAAGTTTTTCGATCAGGGTACGGCTCTCGCTGCCCCAAAGCGGCGAGGCGCTTTCGATGTAGTTGTAGGCAAGCTCGGTGTAGCCGCTGTCGATGAGTTTGTTGACAAAGTCAAACCAGTCGCGCTTGCGGGAGATAAAGACATTGGTTGACCAGACGACCTTTTCGTAGATCGCGGCAAAGTTTTCGTTGCCCGCGAGCAACCGTTTGAAGTCATCGTACGCGATACCGTTTTGCATATCGATCCACTCGCTTGGACGCAGCGAAGACTTTTGAAACTCCTCGTTTTCGCACATCTGCAAGAGGTGGCTGACATAGGCGATCGCCTTTTGTGGTTCGACGGCTCGCATGGTGATAAAAAGTTCAAAGATCATCGCCGCGATGTCGGGTCGCCCATTGGCATAAACGCAGAGATCGATACCAAAGAGCGCACTCTCGTTTGCGCTGTTTTCTGAAAGTGCGAGCTGGTAGTTCATCATCGCCGCGCTGCGATCGCCACGCGCCATTGCCGCTTCCGCTTTCTTGACAAACGAGTTTGATAGAGTTTTGTGTGATTTAACCTTCAACGGACACCTTCTCCTCAATAACAGTCATCTCAGAGTGGATATTAACGCGAAGCGCCTTTTCGATCCCATATTTGAGCGTGTCGTTACTGCTAGAACAGCCAACGCATGCGCCTGTGAGACGGACAAAGACCTCTTTGCCCCTGACCCTGACAAGCTCGACATTGCCGCCGTCTCGAATGAGCATCGGGCGCACTTTCTCTAGTGTGCGCTCGACAGCCGTCATCAACTCCTCATCGCTAAACGGGAAGAGCATTTACAGAAGCGTGAGTGTCGCCAATGGTGCGCCGTCGCCAAGGCGGATACCGGTTTTCTGGATCGAAATATAGCCGCCCTTGCGATCGACATATTTTGGAGCGATTTCGGTTACAAGTTTGTTTGTAACGCTCTTTTCTTGCAGCCGTGCAAAGATAGCGCGGTGAGCGTTGCTGTCGCCTTTGCGCGCTCTGGTGATCAGCTTTTCAAGATAGCTTTTAAGCTCTTTTGCTTTTGGCTCGGTCGTTTCGATCTTGCCTTCGCGCAAAAGCGCTATGCTCATATTCTTTAGAAGCGCCAATCGGTGTGTGCTGGTGCGCCCTAGCTTTCTGTGCGCTTTTAAGTGTCTCATGATTCAGCCTTTAATTCGGTTAGTTTGTCCCGCAATCGCGCGGAAATATCATCGTCTAGCGTTCCGATCGGATAGCCAAGTTGTTCAAACCGCTCTTTGATCTCATCTAGCGATTTTTTGCCGAGATTTTTCACTTTGGCAAGTTCGTTTTCGCTCAAGAGCGCTACTTCGCCAAGATAGATCAGCTCGCTCTTTGCCAGACAGTGGTTGCTGCGCGCAGATAGACCCAGATCTTCCACTTTGGTCAAAAGCGCCTTTAGACCGTCATCGACAATCGGCGATTTACCAAGCGGCAGCGCGTTTTTGATCCCAAGCGCAGTCGAAAAAACTTCCATCTGCTTAAACATCGTGGCAATGCCTGCGTTAAAAACCTCTTTGGGGTCGATCTGACCGTAAGTTGCGAGTTCAAAGACGATCTTTTCAAAGTTCGGATTGTCTTCAACCAACATCTTGTCGATCTTGTAGTTGATCTTTTTGACCGGTCCGAAGATCGCGTCAAGCGGCAGATAGCCTTCAGGAACAATGTCGCGTAGATCTTCGCTGGGTACATAGCCCATGCCCCTTTCGATGATCACGGAAAGTTTGAGTTCGCCATCTTCGTTGATCGATGCAAAATGCACATCGGGCGTTACTACCTCAACTCCGTCGGAGACGAGATCTGCGCCTTTGACCTCTTTTGGTCCTTTGAACGATACGCCAAACTCTACCCTTTCGCCCGCGATCTTGAAACGGATATTTTTGAGATTGACAACCAGCCGCGCAACATCTTCAACGACGCCGCGAACGCTGTCAAACTCATGTACCGCGCCTTCGATTTTGATCGCAACAGGCGCACAACCGACCGTACTGCTTAGAATCAGCCGCTTGATCGGATGTGCAAATGTGATCGCATAACCCGGTTCAAACGGGTATATCTCAAAGACGGCGCGATCGCTTTCGCTTTTAGCAACTGAGAATTCGGTAGGCACATACGGTGCCGTCTTGATCTTTTTCATCATTTCACCGCTTTTTTTGGTTTTTTATTTAGAGTAAAGCTCAATGATCAAGCGCTCTTCGATCGGAACATTGAGTTCGGCGCGATCGGGATAGCGGGTGAAAATGCCCTCAAACTTATCCTTATCCACATCAACCCAAGCGGCTATACCCGTCTGATTGGTCAATTCCAATGCTCGTTTGATCTGCGGGTTTGCTTTCATCTTCTCTTTAACTGCGATCTTCGCACCTTGTTTAACGATGGCGCTTGGAATGTCAAGGGTCTCGCCATTAACAACGATGTGTCCGTGCGTAACAAGCTGACGCGCCAGACGGCGGGTCGTAGCAAAGCCCATTCGATAGACAACATTGTCCAGACGGCGTTCCAAAAGCTGCATAAAGTTTTCACCCGTGTTGCCCGTTTGGCGGCTTGCCTCTTTGTATGCGCGGGCGCACTGCTTTTCGCTGATGCCGTACATATAGCGAGCTTTTTGCTTTTCGCGTAGCTGCGTGCCGTATTCGCTGATCTTCGTACGGCGCTGACCGTGCTGACCCGGAGGAAACGGACGCTTTTCTAATGCGCTCTTGCCTGCTAAACGGCGCTCACCTTTTAGGTAGAGATTTACGCCAAGTCTTCTCTCAATCTTTTCAACTGGTCCGGTATATCTAGCCATCGTTGCTCCTTACACTCTTCTTCTTTTAGGAGGTCGGCAGCCGTTGTGCGGAAGGGGTGTTACATCTTTCAGGCTGCTAACCTTGATCCCTTCGACAGCGCCGATCGATTTAATCGCAGTTTCACGACCGCCGCCCGGTCCTTGAACACGAACTGCAACCTCTTTGATTCCGCTCTCTTTTGCCTTTGCAAGCGCATTTTCAACCGCTTGTTGAGCTGCGTAAGGGGTTGATTTCTTGCTACCCTTGAAGCCCAAGCTACCCGCCGTCGTCCAGCAGATGACATTGCCCATCTCGTCGGTAACGGTGATGTTGGTGTTGTTAAAGGTAGCGGCGACATAGACCACGCCCTTACCAATGGTTTTCCTGATCTTTTTCTTGCCGCTTCGTTGTGTTTTATTGACTGCCATCTACTTTCCTTATGCCGTTTTCGGTTTTGCGCCGATCGTCTTGCGCTTGCCTTTGCGTGTTCGCGCATTGGTTTTGGTGCGCTGTCCGCGAACGGGAAGCCCCTTGCGGTGGCGAATACCACGCTGGCTTTTGATGTCGATGAGGTTTTTGATGTCCATTGCAACCTGTTTTCGCAGATCGCCCTCGATCGTGTGGTTGCGCAGCTCTTTGGTCAAAGCGGCGACTTCGTCTTCGCTCAACTCATGCACGCGCTTGTCGGTCGAAATGCCGACAGCCGCGAGTACCTTGACAGCCGTTGTGTGCCCAACCCCGTAGATGTAGGTTAGAGCGAACTCAACTCGCTTCTTCTTTGGAAGGTCTATACCTGCGATACGCGCCATGGTTTATCCTTGTCTTTGTTTATGTTTTGGGTTATTGCAGATGACGCGGATAACGCCTTTACGCTTGATGACTTTGCAGTTATCACACATCTTCTTAACGCTTGCTCTGACTTTCATATTGCTTCCTTTTTACCCGCCGACAATGAAGGGCGGAATTGTACCCACTTGTTCTTTAAGAACTACTTATAGCGATAAGTAATTCTGCCCTTGTCTAGGCTATATGGTGTCAGTTCGACTTTCACCTTATCGCCCGGCAAAATCCTTATGTAGTGCATACGCATCTTTCCCGCTATATGACACAAGATCACATGCTTGTTTTCCAGCTCCACACGAAAGGTCGCATTGGGCAGCGACTCTTGCACTACGCCGTCAATCTCAATCACATCATCTTTTGCCAACTACTCTCCTTTATGAAATGGAAATAATCTCAGCTCTGCTGCCTACGATCGCAACCGTATGCTCGTAGTGGCTTCCATTTAAGCCGTCTTCGCTCACAACCGACCATTTATCGTCCAAAATGGCAAATTTGCCGATCTTTTGACAGATCATCGGTTCTATGCAAAAGACCATTCCCTCTTTGATCTTCGGTCCCTGTTTTGCCTTGCCCTCGACATAGTTTAGGATCGACGGCTCTTCGTGAGGCAGTCGTCCGATACCGTGTCCGCAGTAGCCGTGCAGAGGGACGAAGCCCTTTGCGTGAATCGTCGTTTCCAACACCTGACTAAGCTCTTTGAAGTGCATACCGACTCTAATTGCCGCGATCGCTTCGTACAAGGTATTTTTGGCACAGTCGATCAGCAACTGATCGTCCGCGCTGATTTTGCCTACGCCAACCGTAACCGCGCTATCGCCGTACCAGCCGTCTAGCTCTACGCCAATGTCAAGACCCACGATGTCCCCATCGACAAGTTTTGTCTCGTCTGGAATACCGTGAATGACCACCTCGTTTCGTGAAACACAGATCGCTTCGGGGAAGTTGTACAGCCCCTTAAACGATGCTCGCGCACCGTTTTTTGTGATGAAGCGATCGGCTTCTTCTGAAAGCGCCTTTGTCGTAACTCCCGCCTCAACCATTGCGCCAACATGAGCCAGCGTCCGCGCAACGAGTTGATTTGCAGCGCACAAGCTCGCGATCTGCTGTTTGTTACGAAGCGCTATGCCCATCTTTACAGACCGACTGCGCTAAGCGTCTGATAGCGGCTCATATAGAGTTGCGCCTCGATCTTTCGCATTGTGTCAAGTGCAACTTGCACAACGATCAAGACCGCCGTTCCGCCAAAGTAGAATGGCACGCCCATGCTCTTAACCAGCACCCAAGGCAGCGTCGAAATAAGCGCCAGATAGATCGCGCCTGTGAGCGTCAGCCTCGTAGCGATGTCGCTTAGGTAGTCCGAACTATGAACGCCGGGTCGAACGCCCGGAATGAAACCGCCCTGCTTTTTCAGATTCTCTGCGATGTCTTTTGGATTAAAGACGATCGAAGCGTAGAAAAAGGCGAAGAAAATAACGAACAGAAAGGTCAGCGTGTTAAACAGATAGCCGCTCGGATTGAGCAGATCGTTTAGCTGTTTGATGATCGTATTTTCGCTCGCTTGCAAAACCGTGATCGGAAACATCAAGATCGCCGAAGCGAAGATTGGAGGAATCACGCCGCTTAGGTTGATCTTGATGGGGATATAGTTCATCACCCGTTTATTTTGACTTTCGATCATCACCTTGCGCGAGTAGCTAACGGGAATGCGCCGCTCCGCCAACTCCACATAGATGATCGCACCGACGGTCAAAATGATAATTGCCACGATAGCGATCAGCACCAAGAAATTGACCTCGCCGCTATTAACAAGACTAATCGTATGTCCGATCGCGCTCGGAATGCTCGCTACGATACCGCCGAAGATGATCAGGCTCGTGCCGTTGCCGACGCCGCGCTGGGTAATCTGCTCGCCGATCCACATCAGAAGCATTGTGCCCGTCGTCATCGACACGGCGGCAA
>BNUO01000021.1 GCA_025997415.1 Campylobacterota bacterium | reverse complement strand
CGAACAGACGGAAATTCCGCTTGCGAGCGCGAAACCGTCTTGCGCGTTAATGCGCGGCAAAATCTCCAAGTGCCAGTGAAAAAACTTGTCGATCTGGTGAAAATAGTTCGGATCGATATGATTTCTTCTAGGCGGATCGGTGCATAGTAAAATGTTTATATCGGGATTTAATAGCGCCAAGCCAAGCCGCGCCAATACCCACTCTAGGATTTCGCCCAGATCGCTTAACGCCTCTTTGGTCAGCGCCGTAAAGCTGTTTTGATGAACGATCGGCGCGATCCAGACTTCAAAATCGCTTCGCGGAGCAAACGGTACAAAGGCGATAAAGTAACGGTTGCGGGTGAGAAACCGCTCTTTTGTATCCTCCTCGTAGGCAAGCATATCGCACAGCATGCATCGTTCGTGTTGCTTGTAGTAGGTGCGGGAGTTTTCAACCTGCGTTGCGATCTCGGGCGCGATAAACGGCATAGCGACAATCTGTGAATGGGTGTGCGGGATTGCGCTGCCCGCCTGCGTGCCGTGATTTTTGAATGCCACGACTGAGGCGATACGATTGTCTTGATAGAGCGCAGAGATACGATCGCGAAAGGTTTGCATTAGATCGCGAAGCTGATCGGCGCTGAATCGGCAGATGTGCTTTGAGGGCTTTTGGTGGTCGATGATCATCTCGTGAGCGCCAAAGCCGCCAATGGTCGAGTAGATACCGTTCTGCTCTCGGCTAATGGGCGATTCGAGCGCCAGAAGCGGGAACTTATTGGCAAATACGCGGGTGCGCCAACTAGCGGTGATCGTCGATTTGTCGCGAATGGAGTAGATCTCCACAGGCGTTTTGTTTTCGTTGCCTGTGATAAACGGATCGACCGTCTCAAACTCCGGTTTTTGCGCTCGTATATCGGGCTTACGCGATCTATTAGGAGCGATAATCGTCCAAGAGCCGTGTAGAGATTGGAATCTAAACTCGTTCATTTTGCCTCCCTAATCTCTAGTGTTACGCTGATCGCTCTAGCCTCGCCAAAAACCAGCGCGATCGCTACGCCTTGGCAGGTGAGATCGACGCCGCTTTCGCTTTGACTGACCGTATAAACGGGGTGCGTGAATGCTTCAAACGGTACGCTTGCGATCAGTACAATCTGTTTTTTGAGATACGAATCGACGATGATCAGCTCTTTTGCGGCTTCAAAGTTGTGATCGTCGTTTGCCCCCTGAGCGTTGATTGTCGTCTCTTTGAGGTTTGCAAAGTGGAAGTTGTGCTCCTGAACATAGCGCCGATCGTTTGCAACGGTTGCCGCGACTTCAGTTTCGACGACCAACGAATTTGCAAGCAGTTTGACCCGTTTCTTGATCGTCTCCGTTTTGAGCGCGATCGCTGTCTCGTCGCCTGTGAGTTCGTAGTTTGTGCCGCTTAGCAGTTCAAACTCGGTGTAGCTTTGGGCAAAGAACGAGTGCGGGTTAAAATCCGCTTCTACAAGGTGATCGACGAATCCGCCGCGCTGGTTGCGATCAACGATAAGATGTTCAAGCGCCGCCTGATCTGCGCTAAGCGCCGCATCGTGGATCGTGCGCAGACCATCGGCGCTGGCTTCGGATTTGACGGCGATCTTTGCGTGATAGACCTCTCTGCGCCGTTGCAGAGTATTTAGAAGGTTAAAGCGCTCTTTGCGTAGATTTAGTTCGGTGAGCATTCCGCCCGTCGGCTCAAAACCAACGATCAGCGGCTGGCTGTAAAGCCTCGCTTGCGTCCGCCCGTCAAGATTCCACGATTCAAGCGAAATGCCATTCTGCGGCGCGATACGATCTTCGGCGGCAATGAGAAACTGCCAAGCGTTATCGCGCAGGTTTGGCAGGTATAGCCCACCAAAAATGCCGTGCCAGAGGCAGTCGTTGCACTGCGCTTTGAGCAGCGCGTCTTCAAACTCTGTATCGTTTTGCGGATTGTGTTTGGATAGCGCAAGCATACGGCGGTGAATCCGCCCGCTTTCGCTGTATTTGACAAGGAAGTTTTTCCAAGTTGCGCCGCGAACAAACCGTTCGCCGTGCGCGTGCATAGTCAAGCTGTCGATCTGCTTTTTGAGGTACTCAAGCTGTGCCGCGTCGTCTGCCGCAAGACTCCATTCACCCATTTCGCTGTAACTAACCTCGCTTGGATAGGCAAGACCCAGCGGCGGATTTTTGGCAAAATAGTCTCTAAAATGTCCCGCTTCGATCTCTTCGCTTGCGAGTACGCCGCTGACAAAATTTTCGAGCCACCCTTTGGTATAGACCCAGTCGTGCGTACCGGGCCACACGCCAAACTTTTCGCCATCGTCAAAGACGATCGCCGCGTCTTTAACCGCAGCAATGTTTTTGATCACCTGTTCGTGCTCCCAAAACGGCACCTGATAGCGGAGCTTTTTGCTTACGGGAAAGAGCGAAAGTTTTTCGCCGCCGTTTTCGGTGTTGTAGTAGCCGCCCAATCTCTCTTCAGAGACGCCTGCGGTTAGGAGGTGGTAGTCATCGACAATCACATACTCAATGCCAACCGCAACAAGATCGGCGATGATCGAAGCGTCCCAAACCCGCTCGGTTAGCCACAATCCTTTTGGCTTTTGTCCGAAGTTATTTTCGATAAACGAGCTTAGTTTGCCGATCTGTCTGCGGCGATCGGCGCTGGGAATTGAAGCGAGGATCGGTTCGTAGTAACCGCCGCTAAACCATTCGATCTGTCCGCGCAGGCTCATTTTGCGAATGAGATCAAAGAGCTTTTCATCGTGCGTTTTGATGAACTCCAAGAGCCAGCCGCTAAAGTGTGCGCCAAATTTGAAGCCCTCAAACTTGTAGAGCGTCTCAAAAAACGGGCGGTAGGATCTGGCTGTCGCGTCTATGACGACATGGTCAAAGTTGCCGACTGGTTGGTGTGAGTGTATGCCAAGAAGTAGTGTTGTTTTACTCATTATATGTACCACAGCGTGTCGAAATTGGGCGTTTTGAGCGTTAGCGAGTTATAGACAGGCACTCGTTGGATCAGCGTATCGCTCTTGTATAGTAGAAACGACACTTCGATCTGATCGGTAGGTTTTGTCAGCGGCGCGGCAACGGCGATCTCTAGGCATTCGCCCAGCGCAACCTTGAGCTTTGTCGAGTTGTACGGCTCTTTGGCAAGCGCATTGCTTAGGCGCAGACGATGGGCGATCGTATGAACGCCTTTGATGTCGATCGCAAGTTCGTAACCGCCATCGTGAAACTGCTCCGTTCCGCCGCTAAGCTGGAAGTAAAAATACTCGCCGTCCGTGCCGTAGAGCAGGGTTTTGATGATCGTGCCCGATGTGTCCATCGTAGAAAACGCGCGGCTTAGATCGACCTTGCCCGCGCCCGTCCATTCAAAGTAGTACGAACGGTGTCCATCGATATTTGGGCTGATCGGCGCGCTTTGCGGAATATGCTCGGTATCAACGCGAATGCGCTTGATCGGATCGCTAAGCGCTGAATGCGGTTTTTCTTCGAGCAACTGATAGACCTGTTTGAGGTGTCCGCGAAAGATCTCGTCAAACTCCGCTGCCTGCGGCGTGTAGTGATCATCGCCGTACCACCAAAACCAGTCGCTGCCTTCGGCGATCATCAGTTCGCGGGTAACGCGGTACTGCGTTTCAGCGTCGAGCCTGTCGTAGTGTGCCTTTGCGAGTTCGTGCGTCTGTGCCAGCAACTCCCAAGCGCGGTTTTTCTCGCTATGTCCCATCCATGTTCCGAGCGTTCCAAAGATCCAGCTTCCCGTGCCGATCGAATTAAGCGTAACTTTTGGAACGCTTTCAAGGCGGTGCGCTTCTGGGATTGTTACCGTTTTGCACCAGTCGATGTTGGAGAGTCTCTCGTAGAGCGCGTTAAAGAATCCAAATGCGTTGTTGTCGTAAAACTCCCACGCATTCTCGCCATCGAGGAACACGGGCACGATCGCGTTAAAATCAACCGCATCGTAGATACCTCTTAGCTTTGAGACGAAATCGTCAGCGGCAACCTGCGGATCCATATTGGAGTAGTTAAAGCCGATGAGATCGCTCAAGGCTTTGTCGCGGAAAAGCAGCCCAATCTCGCCGTTTTCGGTATTGAGCGCGTAGCGTTTGTACAGATCGATACGGTAGTGTGGGTTTGGCACGCTTTTGAAGAAAATATCCTCGTCCGTGCAAGTGTATTGAATGCCGTGCTTTGCCATCAATGACAGCGCCGCGCTACTAACCGCGCCTTCGGCAGGCCAGAACCCGGGCGGCGAAATGCCAAAGACACTCTGATACCAGTTGATCGCGTCTTCGACATGGCGCGTTGCATCGTCTGAAAAATCGCTCCATTTACTTGGAATGGCGAGGTTTGAGTCGCTTGCTTTGGCAGCGTTGAGATCGAGCAACAACGGCAAAATCGGGTGGAAAAACGGCGTTGTAAAGACTGAAACCTTGCCTTGCTCCTGGAAAGTTCTATACATCGGCAGGATCGTCTTGCAAAAGTCGATTAGCGTTTCGATCAGCCCAATCTTCTCCTCTTGCGTATAACCTGAGGCTTTAGCGATCAGATTGCCAACGATGCCGTTTGTGCGCCGTAGCAGATTGCCGCACCAGCTTAGTAGAAACAGAACCGAGATGTCGGTTAGCTCTTCATCGCTGAAGTTGCGCGACGCCTCCTGCGCGTTTTTGTACAGAGTGCGTTTGCTGTGCAGTTCGCTAAAACGCCAAAACGGTGCGATCATCGTGCGCGGATTGGCAAAAAAACCTTGATCGAGCAGCACAAGCCGTTCATCTTCACTCAGGCTCTCGCTGTCCTTTGCCAAAAGCGCCAGAAAGCGATCGGAGGAGTAGTCCTTGATGTAAAACTCAAGCTGCGTCATTAACGACGGAACGAGGTTGTATGTTGCGCGAATGTTCGGATAGTGGCTCTGAATCCAGATCATCTCGCCATAATCTTTGATCGCGTGCAAAAAGACCCACGGCATAAGAAACTCGCCGCTCCTCTCATCACGATACCACGGCTGGTGCATATGCCACAAAAAGGCAAGGTTGAGCGTTTTCAATCGCGTTGTTCCTGTTTCCACTGTGTGATTTTGGCAGCATACTCGGTGAGCAGACGGTTGCCGTCATCTTCGTTTGATGCCTCAATATAGAGGTGGATGAGATCTTCGTATTGATCGGGGATCATCACCACAAACCCGCCTTTGTGCATGATCTTTACGCCATCGGCAAAGCTGACCTCTTTACCCATCGCGTCTTCGCTGAACTTGCGCATCATCGTGCCTTTGAGCGAGATGTCGCACGGAATCTGCTGATGAACAAAATGGTAACGACCGTTTCTAACGGCGAGATCGCCCAACCGTTCGCCGCTTCTTGCCAGTAGCTCTACGATCTTCACGCTTGAGTACATCGCGTCAAAGCTGAGACCGAAATTGGTGAAAGCAAACTCGCAGTTAAGCGTTGCGATCACATCGTAACCTTTGAGCGTTTCTGCGGCGACATTGTGCATTTTGCCACGCGCGATCGTGAGGTTTGGCAGCTTGCCGTCGAGTATATCGGGCGCAAAAACAGGCAGATAGACTTTGGTTTTTTGCCCTTCGGGAGTAACGGCGTTTAGGAGTTGCAAGAGGATCAAAAGCGCCTCGTGTCCCTCCAGCAGTTTGCCCTCATCGGTGTAGATTTCCAGCTTTTGCCCGTGAGGGTAGATCAAAAACCCGGCAGTCATCTTGAGGCTTTTGACAATCTGAACAATGTTGAACCGTGCGCTATCGATGTAGGTCGATAGGCGCGAGAGCTTGCGATCGTCAAAGTAGGCGTCAAGCAAGATGTTGTCAAGTCCAAGATTGTTGAGCGCTGCGGGATAGACCATCGCCGTATTGCCAAAGAGCAGATCGACTGCGATCTTGGGTTTTGCCGCGCCAAGCGCCTCTTTGTCGATCGTATCGGCAAATGCCGCTAGATACTCGCTGTTTAACGCCTGCGCTTCAAAGATGTTGCCCAGTTCGTCGTTTCCAACGCGGCGAAAGTTTTCGCGGAAGAAGATCCGTTCGCAGTTTTTTTCAACATTTGAGTTGATACTTAGCCCCGCTTCATCGTAAAAGAGAATCTCCGTCTGCTGCCCGTTGTTTTCGCTCTGCCTAAAATGCACGCCCGCGATCACATCTTTGTGTTTGCTAAGTGAGTGGCGAAGCACGGAGGAGGGGACGAAGTGTGGATTTAGGATATTGATCCCAGCGCTCATCAGACCGCCCATAAACGCCCGTTTGAGCATTCGTGAGGCGCGGTGGTAGTCGCGGCTGACATAGACGCTCGAATTAACAGGCAGAGTGCTGGCAAACGCGCTTGCCAATTTCGTTGCCATTTCGCAGCTAAGCTCAATGTTGGTTCGTCCGGTAACCTGTCCGCCTTCAAAGAGCGCTTTTTTGTATTTATCGCCCCAGATGATGTTGCTACTGACGATCGCGCCATCTTCGACCGCTTTTTTAGGCCAGATGATCACATCTTTTTCGACATGGACATTGTTGCCTAGTTCGCACTCTTCGGCAACGATCGCGCCGTAACTGATCGTTACTTTGTCGCGGATAACCGTGTTGTTGCACAAAACCGCGTCTTTGATCCGGCAGCTTTCGCCGATCGCGGTGTTGTTCCAAAGCGTGCAGTTTTCCAGCACGGATTTTTTCTCAACGCGGCAGTTATCGCCGATGATCACATTGCGCAAAACCGCGTCTTTTGCGATCTGGACATTGTTTCCGATCACAACGATTCCCTCTATCGCCACCCCTTTTGGCAGATCAGAACCTTCGCCGGTATAGGCTATGCCATCGCCAACTTTGACCCGTTTGCCGTTGATAGGCAGTTCAACCCGTTTTGCGAGAATATCTTCCATAGCTTCACGGTAGCTCAGCGGGTTACCGACATCGCGCCAGTAGCCTGTGGCGTTACAGCCCCAGAGCGTAATGCCCTCGTTCATCAGCTTTGGAAAGAGGTCTTTTGAAAAGTCGTAGTTGGTGTTTTCGGGGATATACGAAAGTATTTCGGGTTCAAGTATGTAGATACCCGTGTTGATCGTGTCGCTAAAGACTTCGCCCCAACCCGGCTTCTCCAAAAAGCGTTTGATCTGCCCTTTTTTATCGGAGATGACAACGCCAAATTGCAGCGGATCGGCAACGCTTGTGAGCGTGATCGTGAGCTTTGACTGCTTTGCTTCGTGGAATGCAACGATCTTTTTGAAGTCAAAATCAGTTACGAGATCGCCGCTGGCTATGATAAACGGTTCGCCCAGTAGCCGTTCAGCTTTTTTGACTGCGCCCGCTGTGCCGTAGTCGTCGTCGGGCAGTACATAGTCGATCTTAATGCCGTGCTTTGATCCATCGCCAAAGTAGCCTTTGATGATTTCAGGCTTGAAGTACAGCAGTACGACAAACTCACGGATACCCACATCTTTGAGTTGCATAATGATGTGTTCCATCATCGGTCGATTAAGAACAGGCAACATCGGTTTAGGCATCGAGTTGGTCAGAGGGGCGATTCTAGTTCCAAAACCGCCAGCCATAATTACAGCTTTCATTGCGTCTCCTTATAAGGTGTTCTGTGTCTCGTGGTTGTACATCTTGCAATAGTATTCGTTTGCCATGCGCCCTGAATCAAATGCAGGAATGAGATCGCCTATGCAGGTACGGATCATCTGCGTCCATTCGTCGGTGTGATCGTAGTAGAGCGGAATGATCTCATCTTCTAGCATATTCATCAGGTTTTTGTTGTCGATGTAATCTTGCTCTTCAGTTGAGAGCTTTGGATCGACTGCTGGCAATGTGAAAGCGTTGCGGCGGTGAAGGGCAAACTCAGGGTGCCAGCCGTCAGGAATCGACAGGTGCAGACTGCCGTTCATGCCTGCTGTCATACCGCTTGTGCCGCTTGCTTCGCGCGTGATTCTTGGGGTGTTGAGCCAGATGTCGCTTCCTCGTTTAAGAAGGCGCGAGAGGCTAAGCTCGTAACCGACCAGTATTGCACACCGTTTGAACTCTTTGGAGAGATAGACAATCTCATTAAAGAGGTTGATCGAGTTGCTATCCGACGGGTGCGGCTTACCCGCCCAGATCACCTGAATCGGCTTGTCGTCTCGCGTTACCAGATGGCGAAAGCGTTGCATATCCATAGCGATCAGCCTCGCTCGTTTGTACTCAACAAAGCGGCGCGACCAGACGATCGTGAGGATATTTGGATCAAATAGCTTGCCCGTTTGATCGGCAACTTCGTCAAAGAGCGTCCGCTTCAGGTGTTTTTTGCGAGCGACAATCTCAAAATCCTCGCCCTCTTCATAAGCGCGCAAAAGCGCTTTATCCGCCCAAAAGCGGCGATTTTGCGCGTTCGTGATCGGCACAATCTTGCGGTTGTTTTCGAGGTGATCGCTCCACATATCGTTCGAGACATCTGCGTGGATCTTGGAAACGGCGTTTGCCTGTTTGCTTAGATGCAACGCGCCGATCGTGAGCGAAAAGTTCTGCTTCGGCTGTTTGGTGATCTGCTGAACCTCTTCGATCCCCAGATTGCCAAAAAAGCCCATTCGGTGTAGCAAGCCAATGTTGTGCTCCTCGTTGCCCGCTTTTTCGGGGGTGTGCGTGGTAAAGACAACCCGCTTTTGCACTTCGCTGACACTTTTGCCGTGCTTTTCGTAGAGGTGGAAGGCCATAGGAAGCGCGTGTCCCTCGTTCATATGGTAGATCTGCGGAACTTCGTTTGCCGCTTCAAGTACCTTCGCACCGCCAATACCAAGCACAATCTCCTGCGCGATCCGCGTCTCTTCGCCCGCGTCGTACAACTTGTGCGTGATCGTGCGCGTCAGAAAGTCGTTTTCGGGAAGATCGGTTGTCAGGAGAAAGATCGGCGCTGATTGGAATGTGTCGGCTCTAAGCAAAAGCGCTTTAACCAGCACAGGCGTTTTGTTGATCTGGATCTGTACGGTAATCCCCGTATCCTCTAAAAACGAGTAGTGCTTGCGCCTAAAATGCACCTCCATACTGCGATCTTCGCGCCGTTCTTGGTTGTAGTAACCGTAGCTCCACAAGATGCTGACGCCAACGACATTCTGCTTGAGATCGTACACGCTCCTCATGTGGCTCCCAGCCAAAAATCCCAAACCACCGGAGTAGATTTTGAGCGCTTGGTGGATAGCGAACTCCATAGAGAAGTAAGCAACTTTCGTCTTGTATTTGTCGTCGATCGCGTATGGAAATAGTGTCATTTGTTCTCCCGAGTCTTACTGTGAGATTTTTCGTGCCAGGTCAGAAGCAATGTTGTCCAGATCGGCTGCGATTGCTCCTAGCGCGTCGCCCGATCGAGCAGTTTCAAACAGCACATAACCGTGCTTGTTTCCAGCGGTTTTTGACCGTTTAATGAAGCTCTTTAGCCCGTTTTCTTCAAAGCCATTTTGGGCGAAGTACTGGATGCCATCTTCCACGACCGCAATTTTCTGCGTAAATGAACCGTCTTTTTTGACCGTGTATTCGATGATCACAGCCTGATTCACGCCTTTGTCTAAGAAAGCCGAGATAGCGTCTGTAACGCTCTGCTTCACCTTTGGATCTAAACCTACTGCCATTGTTCACTCCTCTGTGTAGTTTTAACCTGTCCATTGTAGCCCAAACAAGGCTTTAATTTGATTAAAACCCCGATGAGGCGGAAGATTTTTTGATATTTCTCAACCACTCGCTCGCACAATCAAAACGGAACTCTTTTTGCTTGCTCAACGCCAAATATGGCAAGGAAACGAGATGCGGGTTTGGTTTTTGGCGGGCATTCTCTGCACACTGCTTTTTGGCGAGGAGTTCATCAGAAGCGATCTGCCTCTGATCAAGCCGTTTGGCACAAAATACGCTTTGCACCAGAGCAAACCCGCAAAAGAGCAGCCGCTTCAAGCGCTTGCCCGCGTCTATGCCTCAAGGCAGGTTGAGTACGAAAACCTCAAAGCGGTAACGCTTGCCATGATGATGTTGGAGAGCGGACGGGGCAAGTCCGATCTCGCAATGCGCCACAACAACTTCGGCGGTCTCAAATACCGTCCCGAAATGGCAAAGATCGCAAAAAAAGTTCGTTACAGAGCAAACGACGGGTTTGATTTCTACTGTCAATTCGATTCGCTGGACTCATTTATAGAGGGTTTTTGGTTTTTCCTCGATCGCAAACCGTATCAAGGCTGGAGATCGCACACCAAAAGCGAACAGGCGTTTTTGGAGTTTATCGCGCCGATCTACTGTCCGTTTAACGATGAGTACATCAGCAGCGTGATGAGACTGCTACCGGAAGCCAAAGCGCTTTTAGCGCAAAGCAGCGGCTATCGAGTGGCGATCAGGTAGTTCGATTTTTGATGATCGCGCTTCGTAGCTTTTCGATCGCTTCATATATGGCGGGGTTTGTGGCGCTGTTTTCAAAACCGCCGCCCGCCCTTTCTGTGAAGCGCAGTTCGTACCGTTTTGGCTCATCATCGCTTTTTGCGCCGTTGTCATAATCAACCAACAAGCGAATTTTTGTTAAATTGTACCCTTCACATAACTTCGTCTTGCGCGCAAGATCGCGAAAGAGGCTTAGTAGCAGATCGCGCTTATAGTAGTATTCTGCTTTCATAGTTTGACTGCTCAGCTTGATCGTCAGCGTTTCGCCGTCAAGTTTTGCATAGCGAACCGCCTCTTGCATCACCTTTGGAAGTGGCGCAAATAGAGCGCGGATCAGCCGTTGTTGTCGCCAACGAGGATTGGAGAAGAAGAGATGTTCAACAATCGTTTCACTGCTTTTCATGGCGCAATCATAGCGGCTTTGTTGCTGCTTTTGAGCGCGTGCGCCTACAAAGACGATCCATTTTGGCGAGCAACCAGCGAGGGCACGAACGGTGCAAATTGATGTTTTGATTATTGGTAGCGGCGTTGCGGCGCTGAGTGCGGCGATCCATCTTCCACGCGATATGCGCGTTTTGATGATCAGCAAAGATGTCTCGTACGCCTGCAATTCGGTTTTGGCTCAAGGCGGCGTTGCCTGCCCGATCGACGAGGAGGACATACCTCTACACATTGAGGATACGCTCAAAGCGGGAGCGGGCGCTTGCGATCGCCCTGCGGTTGATCTGCTGGTTAATCGCGGATATACGCTTATTCGCGATCTGGTTGCTATGGGAATGCCGTTTGATCGCGACGCGGACGGACAGTTGCTGCACACCAAAGAGGCGGCGCACAGCAAAGCTCGTATATTGCACGCAAGCGGCGATCAGACAGGTCTGAAACTGCGTAACTTTTTGGAGTCGCGCTTTGATCGCGGGCAGGGTTATGGCACGATCGTCGATCTTTTGATCGACAACGGCAGATGCTACGGCGCAGTCGCACTGCTAGATGGCGAGCTAATCCACATCTACGCGCACGATACGATCATCGCTTCAGGCGGCTACGGCGGACTCTACAAGATTTCAACCAGCAACAGTGCGCTGCTAGGGCAGTTGCACGGCATAGCGGCTTCGCACAACATCACGCTCAAAGATATGCACTTTACGCAGTTTCACCCAACCGCGCTTGCGGGTTACAGCGACGCGATCCAAAAACCGCTCTTGACCGAAGCGCTGCGCGGCGAGGGGGCGGCGATCGTTGATGAGAGTTTTGTCCGCTTCCTGCCCGACTACGGCGTCAATGAGCTTTGCCCGCGCGATCGCGTAGCTCGCGCGATCTTTCGCCATCAGCAGTCGGGACACACAATTTTTCTTGATATGAGCAATTTTGAAGAGGGCTATTTCAAAGCACGGTTTCCTACGATCAAAGCGCAGCTTGATGATTTTGGCTACGAATCGCCGTACAACTCGGTTGAGATCACGCCCGCGTTTCACTACTGTATGGGCGGGATCGCAACGAGCATAGACGCGAGAGTTACGGGTATTGCAGGGCTGTATGCGGTTGGCGAAGCGGCGCGTACAGGCGTTCATGGCGCAAATAGACTTGCAAGCAACAGTCTGTTAGAGGCGCTTGTTTTTGGCAAGATCGCCGCAGAGATGATCATTAAAGAGCCAAATATCAACCCGCACAAACACTTTACGCTTCCAGCGGACGACATCTACGATCTAGGCGATCGCTTCTGCCTTGAAATGCTTCAGACGACGCTCTGGAGAGGCGCGGGAATTGTCCGTTCGATCAGCGCTTTGACGCAAGCCAAAGAGGAGATTTCAGAACTTGGCAAACTGCGGATCGGACGGCTAATGCGCTACTCGCTTGGCTGCGCCGCGTCCATCGTCGAACAAGCGCTGGCGATGCCGCAAAGCATTGGCGCACACTATTTAGAAAAGGACATTTGATTGAAACAGACTCCGATTCTCGTGCTTGACTTTGGTTCGCAATACACACAACTCATCGCTAGGCGGCTACGCGAGACGCATATCTACTGCGAGATCGTCCCCTTTAGCGAGCCGATCGACGCGATCAAAGCGCGTTCGCCGCAGGGGATCGTACTTAGCGGCGGACCTGCGAGCGTCTATGCCGATGATGCCTATATGATCGATCAGAAGATTTTGGAGATGGGCATTCCTGTACTGGGTATCTGCTACGGTATGCAGTTAATCGCTCATCTGCTAGGTGGCGAAGTTCGTCAAAGCAGCGCACACGAGTACGGCAAAGCGGAGATTACGATCGAGGTCTCCTCGCCGCTGTTTTCAGGTTTGGACGCAGCGCAAACGGTCTGGATGAGCCACGCCGATCAGGTTGCCAGACTGCCTGTGGGTTTCAAACGGATCGCCTTTAGCGACAACTCGGCAAACGCCGCGATCGCCGACGAAGAAAACCGCATATATGCGCTTCAGTTTCACCCCGAAGTGGCGCACACAAAGCGCGGCGCACAGATACTCGGCAACTTTGCTACGGAGATCTGTCGTATCAGCCCCGACTGGTCTATGCGATCGTTTGCGCAGCGGCAGATCGAGGAGATTAGTCAGGTTACGGCGGGCAAGAAGGTTCTCTGTGCGCTCTCAGGCGGCGTAGATAGTTCGGTTGTTGCGGCGCTTTTGTACAAGGCGATCGGCGATCGCCTGATCCCCGTGTTTGTCGATAACGGACTACTGCGGCAAAACGAAGCGACAAAGGTGCAGGAGATTTTTGCCGAACATCTAAACGCCTCGCTGATCACGGTCGATGCCAGCGAAATATTTCTAACAAGACTAACGGGAGTGCGCGATCCCGAAGCAAAGCGCAAGATCATCGGACATACATTTATTGAGGTTTTTGAACAAGAGGCAAAGAAACATCAAGACATTGCGTTTTTGGCGCAGGGCACGCTCTATCCCGATGTGATCGAAAGTGTCAGCGTCAAGGGTCCAAGCAAGACGATCAAAAGCCACCACAATGTCGGCGGGCTGCCCGAAAATATGCAGTTTAAGCTCATCGAACCGCTCCGCGAACTGTTCAAAGATGAGGTTAGAGAGCTTGGAGTTGAGCTGGGTCTGCCCGAAGAGATGGTTCATCGCCACCCGTTTCCCGGTCCTGGGCTTGCCGTTCGGATTATGGGTGAGATCAATCACGCTTCGCTGGAACTTTTGCGAAGAGCCGATGCGATCTTGCTTGAAGAGCTCAAAAAAAGCGGCTACTACCGCAAGGTTTGGCAGGCGTTTTGCGTACTCTTAAATGTCCGAAGCGTGGGCGTAATGGGCGATAACCGCACCTACGAAAACGCCGTTGCGATCCGCGCCGTTGAAAGCAGCGATGGAATGACCGCCTCGTTTGCACACCTGCCGCACGATCTGCTTGAACTTGTCAGCAGGCGGATTATCAACGAAGTTGGCGGAATCAACCGCGTCGTCTATGACATTAGCTCCAAACCGCCCGCAACGATCGAGTGGGAGTAAATTGGCAGCTATTGTGAGTCGTCCGATCGTGCTATTGGGGCTAGATGGACACGAGGGCGCGATCCACCTTCCTGCGATCGAAACGCGCTATCTTGACGCCGCCGTTGATCTAAACGGCGTTGATCTGATCGTCTTTACCTCCAAACATGCCGTTTTTGCGCTCGATCGTCTGGGCGGCGACTGGAAAAGTCGCGAGATCTGTTCGATCGGCAGCGCAACTTCTCGCGTGATCGCCTCGCTTGGCGCGAAAGTGGCGTTTGAGGCGAGCCGATCGGATTCGGACTCGTTTGCTGACGAAATTGCGCACCGTTACAAAACCTCGTCGGTTTTATACCCTCGTGCGCGTGAGGTTGCGGGCAATTTGGAGGCGATCGTGCGTGAAGCGGGTGTAAGCGTGCATAGCGTTGTGTTGTACGAAACTTTATGCCGCACGATCGCCGCTTCCGATCTGCCGCCACGCGCCGCGTTGATTTTTAGCGCACCAAGCGTAGCGGAATGCTTTTTTGCGCAGTCGCTCTGGCGCGATGAGTTCGCAGCGATCGCGATCGGTGAGCGCACAGCGAAAGCCATTCGCCGTTACGCGCCGTGCCATGTCAGCCCGAAACCAAACATCGAATCGGCAATAGAGTTTGCTAAAGTTGCTTTTTAGTGCGGCTCGCTATAATTGCGCGGCTGGTTGGAGCGCTACCCGCTATCAATTTGGGTCGAACAAGTTGTGCGTCCTAGAGAACTCTGTTTTGTATCGGTGTGCGGCATAACCTTTTGGACTTGCCCCTAAAGAGACAAACGGCTTCTAACTCTTTTGACACACGACCAAAATCACTGGTGTGAACGCCCGACCGGTCTTTTTCAAGGATAACAATGAATGTATTGATTATCGGCAGCGGCGCACGAGAATACGCGCTTGGGCTGGCTTTCACAAAAGATCGCAACTGCGATAAAATCTACTTCGCACCCGGCAATGGCGCAACGACGAAGCTGGGCGAAAATCTGGCGATAACCGACTATGATCAACTATCCGATTTTGCTATTTCTAACCAAGTTGAGCTAACCGTTGTTGGCAGCGAAGAGCCGCTGACAAAGGGAATTGTCGATCTTTTTCGCGCAAAAAACCTCACGATCTTTGGACCTACGCAAGCTGCGGCGCGGCTGGAAGGCTCAAAGTCGTTTATGAAAAACTTTCTGGCGCGGCACAAGATTCCAACGGCGCGTTACACCGAAACAGACGACCCAAAAGTTGCGGCGGATTTTATAGAAACTCTAAACGCTCCGATCGTTGTTAAAGCCGACGGGCTTTGCGCGGGCAAAGGCGTGATCATTGCACAGACGCGCGAGGATGCGAGGGCAGCCGCTAGTGATATGCTTAGCGGCGAGAGCTTTGGCAGCGCGGGGCGGCGCGTGGTGATCGAGGAGTTTTTGGACGGTTTTGAGCTTTCCGTCTTTGCGATCACGGACGGCGAGAGCTTTGTAACTCTGCCCGCGTGTCAAGATCACAAGCGGCTTTTGACGGGCGATCTGGGTCCAAACACGGGCGGAATGGGCGCTTATGCTCCAACGCCGCTTGCGAATTCGCTTCTGATCAAAAAGATCGAAGATCGCGTTATTGCCCCTACGATCGCAGGCATGAAAAGCGAAGGTACGCCGTTTGAAGGTGTGCTTTTTTGCGGAATTATGGTCGTTCGCGGCGAGCCTTACACGCTGGAGTTTAATGTTCGTTTTGGCGATCCGGAGTGCGAGGAGCTAATGGCGCTTTTGGAGACTCCCGCAACCGAACTGTTTTTCAAAGCCGCAAGCGGTCGTTTAGGCGAAGTTACGCCGCGTTTTTCGGCAAAAACCGCCGTTGGCGTGGTGATCGCTTCGCGAAGCTATCCGTACAACACCAGTAAGCCTGCGCCGATCGTTGTTGAAGACGGCGCAGAAAACGAAAACGCGCATATTGCCTATGCGGGCGTTACAAATGATGGCGATCGGCTAATGGCAAGCGGCGGACGGGTGATGGTCTGCGTTGGGTTGGGCGACTCTGTGGCTACGGCGCGAAACAACGCCTACGATCTAGTCAAAAAGGTTCATTTTGACGGAATGCAATTTCGCGAAGACATCGCGTATCAGGCACTGATATGAGTGAGAAATTAGGACAGGATCTGGTTCGTGAGGATCTAAGCGTTGCAACCGATTTTAGGCGGTTTAAGGCGTTTTTGTTGGACGAGATGATCGTAGCGGTTGTGGTCATTGCCGCGCTCTGGGAGCCGCTGACCTTAGTGCAGGATACGATTACGCAGATTGAGATCATCAACGCAAATATCTTTTTCATCATTCTCTTTCGCATCGTCTATCAGACGGTTTTCATAGCCTATTACGGTGCGACTTTGGGCAAGATGTGGCAGCGCATATTTGTCATTGACACGGAGGGTTTTGAAAAGCCGACGCTTCTTAAAAGCCTAGTGCGCGCCTCTATGCGTGTTGTCAGTAATCTCTGCTTCGGCTACGGTTTTCTCTGGGCATACTCTTCGCCGTTTCGACAAACTTGGCACGATAAAGTTGCGAAAACAATCGTCATAAATGCCTAGATTTGCCCTGCTTTTTTTGGGCTTTTTGTCGTTTTGCGTCGCCGCCGATCGGCAGATTGAACTGATCGCGCAGAGCGTAACGCACGAAGGCAACACCACGCGCGCCGACGGTGATGTGGCGCTGATTAGCGATGGGCGTTTTATCCGCGCCGATCACCTGATTCTCTGCCGCGACACGGGCGAAGCGGAGATGTTTGGCAATGTTTTTTACTCGCAGCCGGCTACGGACATGATGATCAGCGATTATTTGTGGTTCAAAAACTCCGGTTCAACGCAGGCGTTCGCCGATCGTATCTTTACAATGTCGGGCGAAACGGGACTTTGGCTTTCGGGCAACGAGGCGAAGATCGATGGCAATATCTCGTCGATCGCAGACGGGGCAATTTCGGGCTGCAATCCCGCCGCGCCTGACTGGTCGATCCGCTTTTCCAGCGCCGAGCACGATCGCGGCAGGCAGTGGGTGAGCCTATACAACGGCGTCTTTTATGCGGGGCGCGTACCTGTTTTTTACCTGCCGTACTTTAGCTATCACACCGACAGACAGCGCCATAGCGGGCTTTTGTTTCCCCGCGTGGGGACTAGCAAAACCGAAGGCGTAATGTACGAGCAGCCTGCGTATATCGCGCCGTACGACGAGTGGGATGTGGAGATCGCCAAACAGTGGCGCGACAGGCGAGGCGAGGGCGAATCGCTGGTGTTTCGTTTTGTCGATTCGGCGAATTCAAAAGGGACGATCACGCTTGGGCAATTTCAAGACTCGTTTGCATTTGCCGAAGAGAACAATATCGACGATCGCAAGAAAAAAGGCGGTAGTTTAGAGTATGAGCGAACGAAAGTTTTTACAGGTTATGACAGCATTGCTCAAGAGGGTTTTACGATCGATTATCAAGATTTTAACGATATTGAATATCAGCAGCTTTTTTCGATCGATCCCAAGAAAAAACCAAAAGATATTGACTATATGCTGACCAATAAGTTTGACTATTTTTATAAAAATGATGATATATACGCAGGAGTTTATGCAAGACATTTCAAAGACTATCAGAACAAAAACAATAACGGTAAAATAGCGCAGATTATGCCGCAGTCGCATTTGCACCTATTGAGCCGTCCGTTATTGTTTGATCAGCTTCTTATCAACGCCGATCTACAGCATAGAAACTTTACTAGAAAAGAGGGAGTGGAGGCAAACGATCTAACGCTAAGTATTCCTCTTTCTTACCACCTTCCGCTCTTTGATGATTATCTGCTTTTGAGCGCAATCTACCAAGCCGATCACTACCAGATCAACTATTCGGGCGAAAACAGTTCAAAACTGGAAAAAGGCACGCGAAACGCCACTTCGCTAACGCTCCAAGCAGAGACAATGCTGGCAAAACCGTATGAGAGTTTTTTTCATACGATCGCAATGGGAACGGCGTATAACGATCCGCTCTTGCAGAGCATAAATGGTGATTTTACCGATGATTTTTATACCAAAGTGATCGAGGAGCAGCGATACAGAACGCTAAACTACTATCTAACGCAGTTTTTCTACACAAACGAGGGAAAAGAGTTTTTTAGACACCGTTTAACACAAGGGTACAATCTTGATACTTACGAAAAGCGCGAACTGATCAACGAGTTTCAGTTAAGCGCATTTGATCACACGCTCACAAACGAGATGAGATATTCGCACGAAAGCGGCGCGGTAACGATCTCTACAACGACACTAGAAGCGGATTTTGAACTCTTTGATTATTCGCTGACACATCTATATCAACAACCAAGCGGCAAGGAGATAACAAAACGGTATGTCAAAGCCGAAGCGGGTTTTGACATCAGCGCAAGACATCGACTTTTTGCCTCATACGAGCGCGATCTTTTAGAAAGCGCCGATCGCGGTTTTGGCGTTGCGCACACATATCGGCGCGGCTGCTGGCAGAGCGAACTAAGTTTCACGCGCGAAACTAAGCCGTACAGCACGACGGGCGGTTATAGCGATTCAAAACTTAACGATATAATATTTTTAAGGCTGACGCTTGTGCCGTTTGGTGAGCTAAGTCAGCAACTTTATTCGTATGAAAGAAACCGCTAAATGCGCCCCGAAGCGAAGGTTGGTCTGTTTGTCATCGTCTCGTTCATCGCACTTTTTGCCCTTTCGACGCGAGTTTCGACTGTGGCGAACTTTGGCAAAGATGGCTATCGTCTCATCGCCGATGTGCCCAGCGCGGTTGGCTTGGAGGTCAATTCGCGTGTGAGCGTTCAGGGCGTGAAGGCGGGTTTTTTGGAGAAAGCGGAGATACAAAAGGGCAAGGTGCGCCTGACGCTGTTTATCGATCACGATTTTGAGATTAACAGCGATGCGATAATGCTGATCGTGCAAGAGTCTCTGCTCGGCGGCAATAGTATCAACATCTTTTTGGGCAGCAGCGAGAAAATGCTTGTCGATGGCGATCGGCTGGTCAATGTCAAAAAACACGCTTCGATCGATGAAGCTGTCGATGAGATCAAAGAGTTTGCCGCCAAGCTAAACAACCTTTTTGACGATGATACGCAGAGCGATCTAAGAAGTGCGCTTAGCTCGCTCAAAGCGATGGGTGAAAATCTGGCGGCGGCGGGCGAGGAGTTTCGGATCGCGGGCGCTACGATCAACGAACGGCTGCCAAAGATCGTTGCGCAGATCGATGCATTAAGCGCCGAGTTCAATCAAACCGGCAGCGACATCAACAAGCGGCTTCCGTACATTCTCGATCGTTTCGCCCAGATCGAAGACGATGTCGCCGAGCTGATTGCCGAAAACAAAAAACCGCTTAACGAGACGATCGAAAGCGTTCGTACTTTTTTTGACAAAGGCAGCGATACTCTAGCTTCGCTCGATCAGATGCTAAACAAGGTCGATAAAGCCGAAGTGCAGTTCGATCTCGGCTACAACCAGCTTTTTAACGACGAACTTGGCGAAAGTTACGCAAGCGTGGCGTATCTGCCAAATCCGACAAACTACTATATGCTAGGCGTTACGAGTGCGTCCAAGATCAACGAAGTCGGCTCGGACGGAGAGGTGATTTTGCCGGGCAAACACGACGATAACGGCAAGTATTTCATCAGTGCGCAGCTTGGCAAGCGATACGATGATTTTCTGGTGCGCGGCGGGCTGATCCGATCAACGGGCGGAGGAGGGATCGACTACTTTGCCGACCACGATCGGCTCAAACTCTCGCTAGATGTGTATGACTTTAACGCTATCAACGACATTCGCGGCAGCAATGCGCACGCTAGATTTACGGCGCGTTATCTCGGCTGGCATTTCATCACATTTTACGCGGGCTACGACAACTTCCTCAACCGCAACGCCGACAACTTTTTCGCGGGCGCGGGCGTGCATTTTGTCGACGACGATCTCAAGTATCTGCTCATAAGCGGAATGGGAGCGATTAAGTGATCTTGTTTGAAAACCGTGAGGACGCGGCGGAAAAACTCATCGCTTCAATGCCGATCGAGCAGATGAAAAAAGAGGTCTGGGAGGTTTTTGCCATTAGCGAGAACGGTGCGCAGATCGCCGCGATTGTCGCAAAGGCGATCGGCAGCAAACTTGACTACCTCTTTACCGAGCCGATTACCTCACCTGTAAATAAAGATTGCTGGATCGCGGTGGTGAGCGAAACGGAGGAGATTGTCATCAACCACAATCTCGCAAACGCTTTTGAGATCAACACGGACTACATCTACGGCGAGGCAAAACGCAAACACGATGAGCGGATTTTGAGCTACCTGTACAAATACCGCAAGGGCGGTGCGCTGCGAAATATGCACGGCAAAAATGTCCTGATCGTTGATGAGGGCGCGGACACGGGTCTAACGCTGATGGTTTCGCTCAAAACCATCTTCGCAATGAACCCCGCTAGAGTCGCTGTCGCCTTCCCTGTGATCCCCGAAAGTTTGGCAACGGAGCTATTTAGCTTGGTCGATGACGCCTACCTGCCAAATCGCCTGTTGCACTATGTAGAGGCAAAAAGCTATTATCGCGTGCTCGATCTGGTCGATCCCGTCATCGTGATTGAATCATCTAGGACAGAAAAACCAACCAAAAAGGAAAACAATGAGCCAACAACTGATCACGCTAACCCCAATACGCAATGAAGAGCAATTTTCGTTCGGAAAAGTCGCCAAACAAGCCGATGGATCGGTCTGGTTTCAGGAGGGCAACAATGTCCTTTTAGCCGCCGTTACATTTGAGGAGTCCGATGACAGCGAGGACGATTTTCTGCCGCTGACCGTACAATACATAGAAAAGAGCTACGCGGCGGGTAAGTTTCCGAGCGGATATATGAAGCGCGAAAACAAGCCGAGCGATTTTGAGACGCTTACGGCGCGTATTGTCGATCGCACGCTGCGCCCGCTCTTTCCAAAAGGGCTGACTGCCGCGATCCAGATCACCATTACGGCGCTAAGTGCCGACGAGGAAGCCGACTTGCAACGGCTGGCGGTGCTTGCGGCGCAGGCGGCGCTTTTCGTCAGCTCGCTTCCCGTGCAAAAGGCGGTTGCCGCCGTGCGAATCGGCAAACACGGCGATCGACTGATTGTCAATCCTACGCTAAGCGAACTAGAGACTAGCTCGCTTGATCTCTTTGTCTGTGGCAGCGCAGAGGAGCTGCTAATGATCGAGATGCAGTCGCTCTGGTCAAACGATACCGAGATCGCAGAAGATGAGCTTGTTGCGGCGATCACGCTTGCGTCCGAAAACATCGCGCGAGCGGCAAAAGCCTACGGCGAGAGCTTCAAAGCGGCGGCAAAACCCGAACGGGAGTTTGTGCTCAAAAGCGACGCGATCGATGAAAAAACGGCGGAGTTTGTCAATGCGCACTATAAACAGGCGATCGAAACCGCGCTCTTTTCAATGGCAAAAAGCGAGCGGGGCGGGGCGCTAAACGCCATTAGCAAAGAGGCGGCAAGCGCGCTCGGCACAGATAACCACAAGTCGGTTGCACTGGCGGTTGAAGCGCTAAAACACAATCTGGTGCGCGAAGGGATTTTGCAGCGGCAAAAACGGGCGGACGGTCGTGCGCTAGACGAGATTCGTCCGATCACGATCGAAACAAATCTCCTGCCAAAAGCGCACGGCAGCGCACTTTTTACGCGCGGTCAAACGCAGGCGCTTGTCGTGGCAACGCTAGGCGGCGACAGCGATCGTCAAGGGCATGAGCTGCTAACCGATCGCGGCGGCTCGCACGAAAAACTGATGCTGCACTACAACTTTCCGGGCTTTAGCGTGGGCGAGGCGAAGCGGATCGGCTCACCGGGTCGGCGCGAACTAGGACACGGCAACCTCGCAAAACGGGCGGTCGAAAGCCAGATCGCGCCTGATTACGAGAACACCATTCGGCTTGTCAGCGAGATTTTGGAGTCAAACGGTAGCTCGTCTATGGCGAGTGTCTGCGGCGCGACAATGGCGCTCAAGGCGGCAGCCGTTCCGATGAAAAAAGCGGTTGCGGGCGTGGCGATGGGACTGGTTACACAGGGTGATCACTACGCGATTTTGACCGACATTACGGGGCTTGAGGATCACGACGGCGATATGGACTTCAAAGTCGCGGGAACGGCGGACGGCATTACCGCGCTTCAGATGGACATCAAGCTCGGCGGATTGCCGCTTTCGACGCTCTCTGAAGCGCTGGGACGGGCGCGCACGGCACGGCTTGCGATCCTAGAAAAGATCGAAGAGGCGTCGCGCCGAATTGTGATCAACAAAAGCGGGCTGCCAACCGTTGAGACATTCAAAATCGAAATGGGCGCGATCGGACGGGTGATTGGAACGGCGGGCGCAACGATCCGCGATCTCATCGAGCGGTTTGATGTAACGATCGATATCGATCGCGACAACGGCGGCGTCAAGGTGCGCGGCGTTGATGCGGACAAACTTTCGCAGGCTGTGGGTGAGATTCACCGCATTGCCGAAGAGAGCGGCAACGCCAAACACGGCGGCGGCGATCGCGGCGGACGCAGAGAAGCGCCCATTAGCAGCTACAAAAACGGCGATGAGTTGGATGGCAGGATTGTCAAGATTGTGCAGTTTGGAATGTTTGTCGAACTACCCGATAGTTCGCAGGGACTTGTACACATCTCCAAAGTCGGCGCAGAGGGCAAGCGCGTCGAAAGGCTAAGCGATCACTTCAAAGAGGGCGATCGCGTTGTGGTGGTGTTTGAAGGGCAGGACGAAAAACGCAAGATCGCGCTAAATCTTCGCGACAAGGTTTCGTAAATGTGATTAAGTTTGCGGCGGGTACAATTCACGCCGCGAAAGTTGCCTCGTAGGGATACGCAAGCCGATCGGCAGTTTGAGCAGATTTTATTTCGGAGGTTTCTATGAAAAAGATTCTCTTTGTATTCGCGGCGCTTGCGGGCGTTGCATGTGCGGCGGAGGGCGGCGAACAGCTTGTCTCTTTCTCTGTGCTCGCGGCAGTCGTAGGCTTGGGTCTTGCTGCGCTTGGCGGCGCAATCGGTATGGGTAACACCGCCGCTGCGACAATCGCGGGTACTGCTCGCAACCCAGGTATGGGCGGCAAGCTGATGACGACAATGTTTATCGCTCTGGCGATGATCGAAGCGCAAGTGATCTATACGCTTGTTTTTGCGATTATTGCTCTCTATGCTAACCCGTTTACGGGCTCGTTTCCTGCACTGGGCTAGTTGATTCCTCATTGGCTCGCGTTTAGGCGCGAGTCGCTTCTTTTGTGCGGTCGTGGTGAAACTGGTAGACACACCATCTTGAGGGGGTGGCGGGGCAACCCTTGCGAGTTCGAGTCTCGCCGACCGCACCAACAACGATTCAACCGCATTTGAACATCTCCTTAGCCTTTTTACCGCTGCTCGCTGGTGCTTTTCGCGCTGGCTTTAGCCTTTTTGCCGCCGCTCGCTTGTGCTTTTGCGCGGGTACTGTGTCAGCTTCATTCGCGGCGTCGTTACATACCTCTTAGTATGCTGCCTAGCCGCTCATTCAGCTTCCTTGTCCCCGCACAAAATCCCTACGCGATCAACGGCAAAAAGCGATCGGTGCGCGTACCGTCATTCTGAACGCGCAACCTCTTCTGTCATTCTGAGGGAGCGAAGCGACCGAAGAATCTCATCAAACACAGATGTTTCGCTTCGGCTCAACATGACAAGAACCGCTCCGTCATTCTGAACGAAGTGAAGAATCTCACCAAGTAATAAGACTGGCTTATTAGCAAGTTTCAGCTAACTTATAATATCATTTCATGTTTTTGATAAAACCACCCAAAAGGAGTCTCAAATGAGTATGAGCAGACGCATTTCTTCTCTCGCTCTCTCTCTAGGTTGCACGGCTACACTAGGAGCAAACAGCGTGGTTTCGGCTTCGATCTTCCAAAACGATCGCTGTTTTTCGGACTGATCGCACTTTTTGCAGCCGCCAATGTGTTTGGCTGGTGCAGTTACGAGGGCGTTACCGCACGCGGCGATGTGATAACCAGATACGACGAGAAAATAGGCTGTATCGGCGACTACGCTCAACTTGCTATTCCACTTTCGGCACTGATCTATTCAACCGCGATAGGAGATTACGAGGGCGATCTGCAGCTTGTGAAGGCTGCCGGTTCGACTGCGACAACGACCCACATCCTAAAACGCACGATCCGCGCACCCCGCCCAAATTCGTCGCCAGATTCAAAAGGAGAAAGTTTCCCGTCGGGGCATACCTCTTTTGCGTTTTCGGGCGCGGCATATTGGCAGCAAAGATATGGCTGGTATGTGGGCGCACCTATGTATGCCGCCGCGGCGTTTGTGGCATATTCGCGCGTGAGGGTGAAACGGCACACTTGGTTTGATGTATCGACAGGCGCGGCGATAGGGAT
>BNUO01000020.1 GCA_025997415.1 Campylobacterota bacterium | reverse complement strand
TTGGATCAACCCTGATCGCTTCCGTAAATAGCGCGATCGCCTCCTCGTAATTGCCCCGTTCATACGCAGCCACACCGCGATCAAAAGCCGCGTTGTTGTTTTCGATGGTTTCCATCTTTTCCCTCCCCCGTTAAAGTGATAGCACGATACAAAATCCTGCGGACAAAATTTGTCTTTTTGCGAAAATATCTGCTCTGTTGTATGATCGTGGCATGAAAATAACAGCAATTATCGACGAGAACATCATCAGCGAAACCCAAAAGCTCACGGGCAGCGCCACGATCACGGAGGCGATCACAAAAGCCCTGCAAGAGTGGATCGCCGCCTATCACATCAAAAACCTCAACGCGCAGGTGTCAAAAAAACCGCTTGAACTTGCCGACGCAAACGCAATTCGAGAGGCAAACAGAGCGCAATGATCGTTTTAGACACATCTGTCTGGATCGAGTATTTACGATCGAACGAGAGCTATTTTGCGCGGGTTTCAAAACTGCTGGAAATGGGCGAAGTTTTGGCGATCGACTGCGTATTCGGCGAGCTGTTGCAGGGCGCAAAAAGCAAACGCGAACAGACAATCATCAAAAGCTACTACGCATATCTGCCCAAAAGCGATCGCTGCGATTTTGTAGAAGCAGGTTTGTACGCGAACGAAAACAGGCTGATCGATAAAGGCGTTGGTCTGATCGACACGGCGATTTTGCTCACCGCGATCAAACACAACGCGCAGCTTTGGACGCTTGATAAAAAGCTGCTTAGCGTCCTGCCGCCCGAAAACTGCTATCAACCTTAAAACCCAATGCTAATTCCCCCATCGGTTTTGGTGCGGCACTCCTCCGACAATCGCTCCACAAGTACAGCCGCGCTCTCGGCAGGATCGAAGCGGTTGCGGCGGCGCACGGCGGCAAAATCGCCCGGAGTGAGCGTCTTCATCTGCGCGATCGCACGGCACAGCCCCTCATTCGGCGCGTCCAAACCCAGCGCACGGCACTCCTCGCCCAGCAGCCGCGCCGCACGATCGCCGTCAAGATAGTCGAACTTCATCTTCAAATCAAAGCGGCGCATTGCGGCTTGATCTAGGTCGTCAAGCAGATTGGTCGTCGCCACAAACACGCCGTTAAAGCTCTCCATTTGCGTCAGCATCTCATTGACCTGCGTAACCTCCCACGACCGCGCCGCGCCGCGCCGATCCTGCAAAAAGCTATCGACCTCGTCAAAAATCAGAACCGCCCCCTTGCGCCGCGCCTCGTCAAACGCCTCCGCGATGTTCTTCTCCGTCCCGCCAACCCACATGGATAGGAGATCGCTCGTCCGTTTGATGATCGCCTTTTTGCCAAGCTGCTTTGCGAGATACAGCCCGTAGGCGCTTTTGCCCGTGCCGGGTGCGCCGTAGATCAAAAGCCGTGCGCTGCGCCGCGCCGCGATCCGCTCGGCAAGGTGCGAGATGTCGCAGTCGGTGCGGATAAACTCGGTGTGGTAGTGCTTGGGCAGCGCCTGTTTTTGCGCCGAAACGCTCCGATCGTTTGCCGCGAGCTTCGGCTTTTGCTGCAAATAGAGCGTCTGATCGATAAGCATTCGTACTGTTTTTGAGCGGGTTTTTTGTTCCGCCTCCGCCTCCAGCCCCTCCGACACCTCCTCCGAAGGACAAACCGCCGCCGCAACCTTCACGGCTCGCGCCACGATTGCGGGTGAAACGGCTCTATGGCGCACGATCTGCTTTATCGTTTTGCTATCCACAACGCCCGCCGCGTACTTTTGGCTCGCGCGAAGCCGCACCTTTTTAGGCGGCAGATCGAAGTGGATCGCAAAGTCGAAGCGGCGCAAAACCGCCTCGTTGATCCAACCCATATCGTTGATAATCCAGATCGTAGGGATCGCGTTGGTCTCCAGCAGACGGTTGAGCGAGGCTTTTGGGGAGTGCTGCACGCGCCCTTCGGAAAGCACGCTTTCGGCTTCGTCGATGACGATCAGGCTCTCGCCGCCGAGCAGGTGCTGCGCGGTTCGCAAGACGGCGGATCGGTGCGCTCCGTCAAGCGGCAGATCGTCCTCGTCGCTCGTTGCAACCTCGTAGAGCCGCGTTTTTAGCTCCCTTGCGATCAGGCGGCTCAGTTCGCTTTTGCCCGTGCCGGGTGCGCCGTAGAGCAGGATATTTGTGCCCGTTTTGCGCAGCGAGAGGTAGCGGATCGTCAGCGCGATCTCGGTTTGCAGGTGCGGATAGTCGGCGAGTTCGAGCGAGGTTTGCGGCGCAAGCGGGAGCAGGGCGCTCAGCAGCTCCTCAACCGCGAGATCTTCCTCGTAGGCAAGGCGCGATGGAATAGTATCGACAAGAAAGCACGACTCGTCCCGCTTGTTCGACGCCGCGAAAATCCCCGACCGCGTCAGTTTGCCGCCGCCGCTTATCATCGCACGCGCTTTGGCTTGCGGCATATCCAGCATCTCCGCGATCTCATTTGCACAACTTTTGATGTTGCCGTTGATCGTCATTGAGAGTAGTTTGTGCGTCTCAAACACCACCGCAAAACGCAATATCGCCGTCTCGTCGCTGTCGAGTTGGAGCAGCTTTGCGAGCCGATCGGTATTGCGCAGCAGGGGTTCAGGCAGTGCGTCGTTGGCAGTGTGCCGCTCCGCTTGCCGTAGCCGTGCGCGAATGCGTTTGAGATACAACTCCATTTTGCGATACATTTCATCGCGATTGCCCCTCTCCGCCTCGCCCACTTTTATGCCCACAAACTCCGTCAGAGCTATGTCAGTATGGTCTAAGCGATAACTGTAGCTGTCCGAGATAAGCCGCCGCATAATCCAGAGCTTGACGCTATCCGCCGCCTCTTGCTTTGGCTGCCGTTTGTGCGGTTTGCGTGTTTTCGCCGCCGCCGCCGTTGTCTCCGTTGTCTCGCCGCTAGTTGTGCCAATTGTGCTAACCACGCTAGGCGTCTGCTCGTTTTGCCCGTTTTGCCCATCTTGTATTTGGGTGATCGCTGCTTCTTCCACCGCTTCCTCCTCGATTGGATATGGCGAATCATTGCAGATCGCGCGGACAGATTTTGTCTTTTGCGATTTTTTACGCCGCGATCTGAAAAATGGGAGGGAATTGGCGAGAGGTTAAAGCGGGTTTTGCTACGCTTCGCGCTGTTTTGGAGGACAAGTTGGCAGATACAGACGCATACATAGTCAAGATTGCAAAGGCGGGGTGGATCGCGGGGCAATACAGAGAAAAGCTGCGCGAAAAAGGCGAGAATTTTAATATCTTTTCGATATTGAAATATGAACGCAAAGAGGTCAAGACACATTCAGCTTTTTTGTATGAACTCTTAAATATAAATGGAAGCCACAATCGCGGCAATCTGTTTCTAAAACTCTTTCTGGAATCGATCGGGTTTAGAGGCGAAACCGCTAAATTTAATTGCAAAAGAGAAGTAGTTATTCCGAACAAAAAACGAATTGATTTCGTGATCGAAGATACAAAGAATATCATAATTATTGAGATGAAAGTCGATGCAGATGACAGCGAAGATCAATTAAAAGATTATTATGAATATGGTGAAAAATATGCTAAAGAAAAAGATAAAACGCCGCACTATTATTTTCTAACACCAGATGGTCGAGAGCCTGCTAAGTCAGAAAAGGTTAAAGATAAATTTAAGCGCATCTCTTTTGCTGAGCATATCAGAGCGTTTATCCAAAAAGCGATCAGAGAATGTGATAGCGAGAATATACGGCTTTCATTACAGCACTACTTGAAGGTTGTAAATAACATTACGGGACAAATTAGCAAGGGGGAAATCATGGAGATAGAAGGGTTGATCAACGGCACAGAAGCGGCTATGGGTGCGCTTGAGATATATCGGGCTTTGCCAGATATTTTGGCGAAAAAAGAGTTGGAGTTTTGGGATAGTGTCGCCAAAGAGATCGATAGAGACATAATAGAAAAATATCCGCGGTATGTTCATGATACAAGTTTTGAAGAGGTTAAAAGCGGTTCATATACCAATCCAATACGCGAAGCAATGTCCGAGGCAATTAAAAGCGCCCAAGTATTGTCGGGCGGATATTATGGTTTATTCTTTGCTGCTCATCTCGTCAAGACAAATAGATATATTAACTTGAGCTTCTTCGTTAGCCTAAATCGCATAAACAAGAAATTAACAATAAACTTTGGCGCTGAATGCTCTGTGTATGATGTAAAAAGCGATAAAAATGTACCAATAGACTTTCCAAAGCCACTACAACTAACGGGTAAAAACGGAAACACCAGATATAGATATTTCGACAAAGAACTATATCTGCCGCGCAATATGAAAACCAACAACGATCCTAAATGGGGGTGGCTATTTGATAAAGCCGAAATGCAAGAAAAGATCAAAAGCACGGCAGAGGAAATCAACAAATTTTTAGCTTTATACAAAGAATGCGAAGCAGAGGTTATCGAAAAAGCCAACCGCGCAAAGTAGCAACATTTTTTACACTACGATTCCGAAAAAGGACGAGAAGATGGGCGATAAGACGATCGAGATCGAGCGATTGCAAGAGATCGCGAGGCGGTTGCACGCGGGCGAGGAGCTTCACGCGCCGTCGCTTGCGGAGGAGTTTGGCGTCAGCGAGCGGACGATCCAGCGCGATCTGTATGAGCGCCTCGACAAAACAATCCGCGCCAAGCTCGAAAAATGCGAGCGCACGGTCTGGCTGCCTAGCGCCCTCAGCGACGAGGAGCAGGCGACCGTTGCCGCTCTCAAAACGCTTGCCGCGAATGTGGGCGAGGAGTTTGCACGCCGCTCCAACCACCTGCTCGCACAGCTTGGACGCAGCAGCGAAAAGCCGTTTTACGCGCGGCTCGGTATGGAAAAGATCGACGCAATGACGCGCAAGGTCGCGCTGATCGAGCGGGCGATCGCCAACCATCAGGCGCTCACCGTGCGATACAGAAACGCGGCGGCGCGGACGGTCTATCCCGTTTACATCGTCTGCTTCGAGGGGCTTTGGTATCTGATCACGCAGGGCGATGTCGCGAGTGGCGAGGATGTTTATCGGTATCGCCTCAAACAGCTTTCCGACATTGCGCTCAAAAACGAGTTCTTCAAGCCGATCAGATCGATCAAGCGGGCAATTGAGCGGGCGATCTCGATCTACTTTCGACCTTTCGCGCCGCCGCAGACGGTTTTGCTGCATATCGCCGAGGGGGCAAAATACTATTTTCAGACCAAACCGCTCCCCACGCAGCGCATAATCGGTGAGCTGGACGACGGCTCGATCGAGATTGAGGTGCAGATTACAAACGAAATGGAGATTATCCCGATCGTGCAGTATTGGCTGCCGCACATTCGCGTCATCTCGCCAGACTCGATCGCCGAAAAAGTACGCCAAAACATCACCGCGTGGCTAGAACCAATGAAACTTTAATCATTTTTGTAGTAAAACTATGAAAACTTACAAGGAGTAGCTATGGAAACGGCACAAGGTTTAACTCCCTACCGGGCGTTTAGGGTCTCTTGGACGGCGTATTTGGGGCGGGCGATCAAGTTCGCGATCATCGCCGCGATCGTTAGCGGCATCTACTATCTGGTTGCGCAGACTCGTCCCGCGATCGACTGGCTCAAAGGCTGGCTCTGGGAGTCTGTGGCGCAAAAGATACCGTTTGGGACGATCGAAGGCTATTTGACGCCGCAGGTTCTTGAGATTGCGCTATTGGTTTATATTGCGCTAATAGCGTTCGGCGTGATTTTGCTGATTTACCGTTTTTACTGGCTGCGACGCGTTGTTTTATACACCAACGAAGATGGCGTATGGCTTTCGCGCGGCTTACTGCATCGGAAAAAAGGCATCAAGTGGGACGATATAGACAGCGCCAGCTTTCAGTCGTTTTCTTTAAGCTGGGTTTTGCAAACTTACACCGTAACTGTTGCGCACAAATTAACCGAAAACAGCGGGATTGTACAAAAGTCGATTTTTCGCGGCAAAGCTGCGGTTTCGCACATCAACAAACTCCACGCGGAGTATATTAAAACGCAACAACCTGTTTGACGAGCAATGACAAGGTTTGCCATTGTGAATGCCCTCACCTTGTCATTCTGAACGAAGTGAAGAATATAAAGACAAACACAGATGTTTCGCTATCGCTCAACATGACATGCGTTGCATTGTCATTCTGAGGAGCGCAAGCGACTGAAGAATCTCATCAAAGCAAAGATTCTTCGGCTTCGCCTCAGAATGACAAGCGAGGATCACAATTAAGCTCTTGTTAATACCAATCGTCTCATAATGCGGTTAATTCCAAATTTCATAGGATTTGCAATGCAACTTACACAATTTAGATCGAATGCTGGGCGGCATTCTCCCGTCTCTCTCTCTCTCTCTCTCTCTCGGTGCGGTTGCTCTCGCTGTGATAGCTTGCAGGAACTTTCTCTCTAGTCTTCTTCTTTTAACGCCAATTTTTAGTCTTTTTACTTGCGATCTCTGTGGCGGAAGTCGCCGCCGTAACCACTTCTATCCCGCAACATTGAGTTTTAGATTTTTAATAGGAGGAAAAGATGGTTGAGTTTACACAAGCGATCGAAATCGATCCACTACTTGCATTGGCTTATTACAAACGCGGCAATTCGTACAAAGAGCTTGGTGATTATTTAAAGGCGATCGATGACTTTACGCAAGCGATTGAAATCGATCCAAAACTTGCACTTGCTTATTACAAACGCGGCGGTTCGTATGTAATGCTCGGCGATTATTTGAAGGCGATCGAGGACTTTACACAAGCGATTGAAATCGATCCAAAACTTGCACTTGCTTATTACAAACGCGGCGGTTCGTATGTAATGCTCGGCGATTATTCAAGGGCAATACAGGATGCTCGCAAGGCGTGCGAACTAGGCAGTTGCGGTTTGTTGCAAGCGTTGGAAAAAGACGGACAAACTCGTGGTTAGCGGCAAATGCCATTCTGGGGGCAACAAAGAATCTAAAGGCGAACACAGATTCTTCGGCTGGGAAGCAACCTCAGAATGACATTTTCTCGTCATTGCGGGCTTGACCCGCAATCTCTGTCATTCTGAAGGAGTGTAACGACTGAAGAATCTAAAAACAAATACAGAGATCTTTCGCATACGCCTTTGGCGCACGCGACCATTCTTTCTTGCACGGGCAAGAAAGAAGGCAAAGAAACCGCCACGCGGTTGCACTGTCCTAACGGATACCCTTGCATTTTGCTTTGTCTGCGGGACGCTTCGACTTTGGGGATCTCGCGTCTTATCCTTGACAAAGCAAAATGCTTCGGCAGTGCAAAGCGTGGGAATAGGGATTCTTCGCTTTGCTCAGTACGACAATCAGAATGACATGGAAAGTGCTCAGCACAACACAAAGGCGCAATCTACGCAATAAGGCTTTCCGCGCTCCATCACCGCCATCACCACAACAAATGCAACTCTACCGCCATCGCAGGTAGGCTCGTATCAAACTCCCTAAAACTCCTTCATATCATCTTCCTCTAATGGGAAGATGCCCTCTTTCTTAGCGGTTGGTTTAGCGGTGATTTTGTGTGGAAGCGCCTTTGCACTGCCGTTTGTTGGTTTCTTTGCCACGGGTTTAGATAAGCCGCGTGGTTTCGCAGCCGCACTACCTCTGCTGATATTCTTATCAATCGTCAGTCCTACAATCTTGCCTAGTTCTGCGGTGCTCTCCATCATCGCATTAGCTTGTGCGCTCATCTGTTCGCTCGCAGCAGCAGCCTGTTCGCTGGTGGCTGCGTTTTGTTGTGTGATCGAATCGATCTGCCCCATAGCGGTTGCGATCTGATTCATTCCCTCCGCCTGCTCCTTGACACTTGCCGCTATCTCACCGATAAGATCGCTAGTCTTTTTGGACTTATCCAGTATCTCTGCAAAGGATTCATTGGTATCTTTTGCTACTTGGTTGCCCTCTTTGATCTTGGCGATCGCCTTCTCAATAATCCCTGATGTCTCTTTAGCTGCATTAGCGCTTCTACCCGCAAGGTTCTTGACCTCATCGGCAACAACAGCAAAGCCTAGACCGTGCTCTCCCGCTCTTGCCGCTTCTACTGCCGCATTAAGAGCAAGCAGGTTGGTCTGGAAGGCTATCTCATCAATTGCTTTGATAATCTTTGCGATCTGTTCGCTTGCATCGGTGATCTCAACCATAGAGGTCATCAGCCGTTTGATCTTCTCGTTACCCTTTGAGGCTGCATCGTTTGCACCTTGTGCCAATACGCTTGCCTCTCTTGCATTCTCACTGTTTTGCGTATTGACTGCGGTTGATTCTTCGATCGTTGCCGATACCTGTTCAACGCTGGAGGCTTGCGTTGAAGCTCCCTCTGCAAGAGAGATAGAGGAGGCGGAGATCTGTTCGCTGGCGGTGAGTACCTGCGCGTTAGCTTCGCTGATGGTTAGCACACCTTCGCTAATGGACTTGGTAATCGATCGAATAATCAGCACCATTAGGAGAATCGAGATCGCCAGTATCGCTGCTAGTAGTCCGATGATCAGATTCCTCTGCCACGAGGAGGTAGCCATTGCGACCTTAACCACATCGGAAACCGCCAAGTTGTTTAGCTCTTCGATCCGCTCAAGTTTGGTCTGTATATCGCCAGAGACTGCGGCAGCGGCAGCAACGCTCTTTTTATAAGCGGCAAAGAGTTCAACCTGTTTCTCGGCATCGCTATTTGCGATCGTGTCGGTGATGCCTTTGTCGATCGCTAAATACAGGTCGCGCCACTGTTTATAAATGGGTGGCAGTTCTCTGACGATCTGCAAAGATTCGGGGTTTGTGAACGCAAATCCAGTAAAGGTTGCCCAGTCGCGGTCGATGTGCGCATACGAAACTTTGCGCTCTGCCAGCACCTTGTTCAGCGCTTCATTGACCTGATTTGGAGGATAGCTCTCATACTGATAGACAGAGTAGGTCTGCGCGGCGATATTGCGCCGTTCAAAGTTTAGCGTTGAGATGGTGGTGATCATTTCAAACCGTTTAACGCCGATCTCTTCCACATCTGTAGCCCAACTAATCACACCCGATACGCCAATGACGCCAACAACGATTAAACCGAGCAGTAACACGCCGCTAAGAAGCAGCAACTTGGAACGAAGCGCCATTGAGTTGAGCCAATTCATGTTTAGTCCTTTTGAGTGCGCTCATCGGCGTTAGCCAACAAGACAAGTTACGCATTCTACTACTTTGAAATTAACGCTCGATCAATCTCGCAAGCGCGATCAATTTTGTAGCGTAGCGCGGACTTGTTCGCGCAAGCGGATAAATAACGCGAGCGAAGCGAGTGCGGCGGAACGCTGTAGCGCTTCCGAGCGTTTGTAGCGTAGCGCGGACTTGTTCGCGCAAGCGGATAAAAAAGAGAGGGCGGAGGAATCGAACCTCCCTTGAGTTCCGGCACCGGTCCCAACAACGGGTTTGAAGCCCGCAGCGCCCACCAGGGTCGCATGCCCCCCGCAAGAGGCGAAAGTATAACACGATAAAATCAACGCCACTAGTACAGCGCTAGTTAGCGCACACAAGGAGCAGATTTGCCAACCCTTCGCGACCTTCCAAAAGTCGATCTACTTGCCCAAAGAGACGAGCTTTCCGCGCTTCCCGCCGTCCTTCGCACTCGTCTGATCCGCGAAAGTTTGGAGGCGATCCGCCAGAAAGTCCGTGCGGGCGAAACCGCTGCCGTAAGCATTGAGGCGATCGTCGCCGACACGCTGCGCCGCTACGATCAGACGACAAGCGCAAGCCTCAAACCGCTGATCAACGCAAGCGGCGTTGTGATCCACACCAATTTTGGCAGATCCGTGCTCGATCCCGCGCTTTACGACGAGCTTAAACCGCTGATGACAAGCTACACAAACCTTGAGTACGACTTAGACGGCGGCGTGCGCGGCGAGAGGTATTCGCACCTAGAAAAGCTAACTAGTCGGCTGCTTGGATTTGAGTCATCGATCGTTGTCAATAACAACGCGGCGGCGGTTTTTCTGGCGCTTCACACCTTTGCGCGCGCGAAAGAGGCGGTCGTCAGTCGCGGCGAGCTTGTGGAGATTGGCGGCAGTTTCAGGATACCCGAAGTTATGCGTGAAAGCGGCGCGATTTTGCGCGAAATTGGCACAACCAACAAGACGCGCATTGCCGACTACGAGAGCGCGATCACGGAAAATACGGCAGTACTAATGAAGGTTCATCGATCGAACTTTAAGATCAGCGGATTTACCAGCGAAGCAGGCTACGACGAGATCGCCGCGCTTGCAGCCAAACGAGGAATCATCGACTACTACGATCTCGGAAGCGGACAGATCGTCTCGCTTGGTAGCAAAAACGAACCGCTTTTAGGCGAGATCGCCGCGCTCTCTCCATCGCTGGTGAGTTTTAGCGGCGACAAGCTCTTTGCGGGCGTTCAGGCTGGGATCATCTGCGGCAAAAAATCGCTGATCGACAAGATCAAAAAAAACCAGCTTCTGCGAATGTTGCGCGTGGATAAGTTCACGATCGCCGCGCTGGAGGCGACGCTGCTGCGATACCTCACGGGGCGCGAAAACTCCCTGCCAACGATCGCGCTTTTGCGAGCCGATCGCCAGACGCTAAACGCACGCGCCACGCGGCTTTGCGAACTGATCGCGCCGATGGAATGCACGATCGAAGAGACGCAAAACTTCGCTGGCGGCGGATCGCTTCCCGAAGAGGATTTTGCGGGTGTGGCGGTTGTTTTTGGCTTCGGCGGCAGGCAAAACGGCGCAAAAATAGCGCAAGAGAGGCTGCGCAAACAGTTTGTGATCGCCCGATGCGAAAGCGAAAAGCTCTACATCGAAATGCGAACGGTGTTTGATCGCGATGTGGAGCGGCTTGGGCGGGCGATCAAGGAGGCGTTATGAAACATCTCCTCATCGGCACGGCAGGACACATCGATCACGGCAAAACTGCGCTGATCAAGGCTCTAACCGGCTTTGACGGCGACGAGACAAACGAGGAAAAACAGCGTCAAATTACGATCGATCTTAGTTTCTCAAACCTAACCGTTGGCGAAACAAATATCGCGTTTATCGATGTGCCCGGTCATGAAAAACTGGTCAAAAATATGATCGCGGGCGCGTTTGGATTTGACGCGCTGCTACTTGCCGTTGCCGCCGACGATGGCGTAATGGAGCAGACGATCGAACATCTGCACATCTGCGACGCGCTGGGCGTGAGCCGTGCGATCGCGGTCATCACGAAAGCCGACAAGGTTTCAGTAGATCGCGTGCGCGAGGTCGAAACGGAGATCGCCGCGCTTTTTGACGGTTGCCGCGAGACGAAACTGACGCAGACGATCGCCGTTAGTATCTACGATCTCGCCGCGATCGCGAGGCTAAAAACCGCGCTTTTGTCGCTTGAGTCGATGGCGCACAACGAGGCGGGATTTTTTCGCTACTACTGCGATCGCGTCTTTACGATCAAGGGCGCGGGGCTGGTCGTTACGGGCACAGTGCTGGGCGGCACGGTCAAAAAAGGCGACAAACTCATCGTGTGCAACGCGGGCACTGATGTGATCGTGCGCGGCATACAGGTGCACAACCGCGACGCCGAGAGCGCGTCGGCTGGATTTCGCGCGGCGCTCAACCTCAAAGGCGTTGAATTAGAGCAGCTTTCGCGCGGATCGCTGATCGCAAAGCGCGGATTTCTGCGCGGATTCAATAGGATCGGCGTGGCGATCACACCAATCGGCGATCGAACGATTGAGCACAACGCGCTGGTTGAACTCTTTATCGGCGCGGACAGACTTGCCGCCCGCACGCTCATTACGCACCAAAACGCCCGCGCGATCTACGCCGAAGTACTCACCGATCGACCGATTTTTGCCTGCTTTGGCGATCGCGTCATCATTCGCAACTCCTCTAGCACGATCGGCGGCGGACGAGTGCTGCTGCCTGTGGGTGATCCTATGCGAAAGGAGCAGAAGATCGCGCTGTTTGATCAGCTTGAGGCGCACGATTTTGTCGCGGCGTTTGCCACGCTCTGTCAAGTACATCATCACGGTTTTGGACTGATCAGCTCCTTTCAGCGTTTTGGGCTAAACCACAACGAGGCGCTAAAAATCGCTCGTGATCTGCCAAACGCATTTGTCGATTCGGACGATCTGGTCGTCTATGATACGGGTGCAATGCGATCGCTGCGGAGCGCAGTAATGGCGATTTTTGCCAAAAACGCGCGGGCGCTGCTCTCTGTTCAGACGATCGCCGAACGGTTCAAATGGGCAAGCCGCGCACTCTGCACCGCCGCGCTTGAACCGCTTGTCTTGGGCGGCGAGCTGCGACTTGAGGGGGCGTTATACAAGCACCCAAATTGTGATGTACAGGACGCGGACGCATTCGCCGCCGCCGCGATTTTTGAGCAGATCGACCGCGCGGGTTTTGAGCCTCTTGCGCCTTACAACATCTACGACTCACTCGATCTCGACCGCGCAATGGGCGATGAGGCGATGAAGGAGCTGACCAAAGCGGGCAAGATCGTGCGCTTAGAACACAACCTGTTTATCGCGGCGGCGAACTTGCAAAAGATGATGGACAACCTGCGCGGTCAGGCGAAAACCGACGGATTTGTCGATGTACAGAGCGTCAAAAGTCGCTTTGGGCTAAGCCGCAAATATGCCGTTGCTTACTTGGAACACCTCGATCTTTTCGGCGATGTCCGCCGCGAAGAAAACCGCCGCTATCTGGTTTCGCGGTGATAGGGCAACACCTCTTGCGCGCTCTGTAATTCTCTATGATTCGCAAGGCACTCCAGCGCCACAAAATGAGGATTAGACCAGCATGACAGGGAAACCTCTTGTCATACTGAGCGACAGCGAAGTATCTGTGTTAGTCTTGAGATTCTTCGCTTCGCTCAGAATGACAGAGAGGGCGTTCAGAATGACAAGGTGGTTACGCACGGAATGGCAGCGCAAATGATCCAATCGCCTACCAGAATATCAGGCGCAAAACATAGAAGATCATTGCGGAGAGGATTGCGGCAACGGGTACGGTGATCACCCATGCGGCGACGATCTTACTCACAACCGACCGTTTGACCAGCTCCTTTTGATAGACCTTTTTCAGGACTTTGCGCTCTTTTTTCGTAAAAGACGGGTCGGCGGCGGTTTGGCGCAGCTTCTTCTGCTCCGCCTTTTTCTTCATCGCTCGTAGCATTAGCGCCTTGTTCGTCAGCGTTGCGGCATTAAACCGCGCCACATACGCCTCCATTCGGCTTCTGTCCTCGCCTTGGTGCGCTTCGACGATCAGGTCGATCATCTTTGAGTGCGAACTTTTGAGGTATTCGCGCAAAAATCCAACGCCAAAAATCGCGCCGATCGCAACATGCGTTGTCGAAATGGGCAGCCCAAACTGCGAAGCCAAGATCACCGTCAGAGCCGCGCTCATTGCGATACAGTACGCCCGCGTTTTGTCGAGTTCGGTGATCTCGCCGCCAACGGTTTTGATGAGTTTGGGACCATACAACGCAAGCCCAACGGCAAGCCCCAACGCGCCGACAAGCATAATCCACAGCGGCACACGCGACCCCTCGCTTGCCGCGTTAAAGCCCATCGTCAGCGCCTCGTTGATCGCCGCGAGCGGTCCGATCGCGTTTGCCACATCGTTTGCCCCGTGCGCGAAGCTCAGCAGCGCCGCCGAACAGATGAGCGGCAGACTAAAGAGCGAATTGACCGTCTCTTTGGAGTTTGTCCTATTGGTGATCGCCTTGCGGGCAAAAAACCGCGAAGGAAAGTAGGCTACGAGCGCAACCGCAGCTCCCCAAGCCGCCGCTTGGGAGAGGGGCAGCGAAAAGCTCTTGCCCAGCCCTTTAACGAGCATATAGCAGGAAAACGCCCAGACCATCAGCGCAACGAGATAGGGCACGACAACGCTTGCGGCGCGGGTCATATCCTTTTTGTAGGTGATCGTCCGCTTAATCCCATAGAGCATAATCGCCGCCAAAATCCCGCCGATCAGCGGCGAAAGAACCCAGCTTGCGACGATTCCGCCCAGCTTGTCCCAATGGACGATCCCAATCCCGCCCGCAGCCACGCCCGCGCCGATCAACGCGCCCACGATCGAGTGCGTCGTTGAAACGGGCGCGCCGACAAATGTTGCGACATTCAGCCAGATCGCGCCCGCCAGCAGGGAGCTCATCATAATGAGTACAAACAGCGATCCATCGCCCACCAGCGCAGGATCGATAATGCCGCTTTTGACGGTATCGACCACTTCGCCGCCCGCGACCACCGCGCCTAACATCTCAAAAACCGCCGCCACGACAAGCGCACCCGCCATTGTCAGCGTTTTGCTACCAACGGTTGGTCCCATATTGTTGGCGACATCGTTCGCTCCGATGTTCATCGCCATATACGCGCCGATTAGCGCGGCGATCACCAGCTGCGCCGAATGGATCGGCTCGGCGAGCGAACCTGTCTGCGCCGAAGCGTAGATCAGCGCGATCATCATAAACAGCAGCGCACCGCCCAGTCGTGTGAAATCAAGCCGCGAGTTGTTGCTTGCCTTTTTGTCCAGCTTGTTGATCTTTTCTAAATTCAAGCAAATCCCTAAAAAGTGTTATGGGTATTCTAAATATTTCGGGCTTTTATCGCGCGTGAAGGAGGCAAAAACAGCGGCAACGATCGTAGCTTGCAGCGCAAAAAGCACGGTGTGCAGCAGCCAAACTTGATCGGTTTTTGGCGCATCGTAGAGCGAGTAAAAGAGCGCCGAAGCGCCCAGCCCCGCGATATATCCGATCTGCTTTGCGCTGTCAATGAGCGTAAGCGTCCTAACCGCGCTCAAAAAGAGCGTTTCGGCGCGTAAAAGGTAGCTGCCAAAAACGAAGATAAACTGATAGATACAGTAGATCGCCAGCGCCGCGCCGTTTGGTCGGACGAGATAGACGGCGACATTAACGAGCATAGCAACTTCGATCAGAGCCGTGATCGCAAAAAACGAGCGAACATTCATCATCTGTGCATACAGTTGCGCGAGCAAAAGCGCGCAGACTGCCAGCGCCAAGCCGCCGATCGAAAAAACCGACGGCTCAAGATCGGCGTAGATCACAAACAGTGCGCCCAAACTTAGCCCCGCAAAGAGCGAGTTGAGCGCCTTGTATGCGAGAAACCAGCCGACCTTGATACGCACTAGAAAACCTGCTTTAGCGAGAGGTAGATCGTCCGTTCGGGCGTTTGCGGCGTGTAGCCATAGACACTCTCGCGGTAGCTATTTGTCGCGTTGCGGATCGCCAGCTCAACCGTCTGCGCCAGATCGTTTGTGTACGAGGCGCGGATCGCATTGTCGTTAAATCCGCGCATATTTTTGCCGCTTGCGCCGTCGGTGTAACTGCCGCTAAACCTCGCCTCAGCGCCGAGTGCCCACCGCCCCAGTTCGCAGTCGATAAAGAGCGTGGCGATCGTAGCCGGCTGCCTATCTTTGAGCGAGCTGCTGCTAGTTGTCATATGAAATCTGCGCGTCAGATCGCCCGCGATCGACAGCTCGTTCGTCGCCGCGATTTTGGCAAAAAGATTGGCGCTTAAGAAACGAACGCGATCGACATTTTCGTAGCGGCTTTTTGTCCAATCGGCGTGATCGACCCAGTCGATGTAATCTTGGATATTTGTCTGCCTAAGCGATCCGTTTAGTTTCACAACGCCGTTTTCGTAGCCCGCAAGCACGCTCTCCTGCGTCATTCGTTCGGCGGTGAGATCGTAGTTTGACGCGCCCCACGGATTTTTCCGCTGGTACAGACTCGGCGAGAGCGCAACGCGCGAAGCCTCCGCGCCAAAGAGCCAGCCGCCCGCGATCGCGCGGTATGTCAAGCGGTAGTCAAAATCGTTTGACTCCTCAAACCACAGTGCGCCGACTTCGCCGTCAATTCTTTGCGATCCAAACGCGATCTGCGCCGCCCCAAAACCGCGACTAATCCGATCGCTCTCGTCAAGCTGATCGTCTATATGCGCTCGTTCGTTTTTGCTGCTTGCTCCGATTTTGAGCGAACTCGCCGCAAAAAACCATTCGCCCTGCGCAAAAATCGTCTCGCTTTTGCCCTCGTAACGATCGTTGTCGCTGTCGGTTCGGCGGCTTTGGCTCAAGTGCGCTCCGCCAAAGATCGCAAACTCTTCGCTGGCAAAATACCGCGCCTCCACTCCGATCAGCGAAAAATCGGTATCCCAGTACGAGCCGCGATCGTCGCTGTCAGTCGGAAAACCGCCGTCATAATCGGTCGAAGCGATCGCGTTTAATCCTTTGATCGTCAGCGTTAGATCGTCGGTTGGGGCTGCGGACAAAACGGCTTTGATTGTTGTCGCGCTCTTTTTGTCCTTTTCGCTGCCGCCATCTAGCTTGCCAGCCTCGCGGGCAACTGCGCTGTAACCGCCCTGAAAGCGATTTTCCGCCTCCACGAAGCCGCTGACAACGCCGCGAAGTCGTGCGTGTGCGCCGATAAATCGTTCGCGGTGGTTGGACGCGCCAAGCACGATCGAACTATTTTGATCGCGGTCGCTTTTGATGTTGAGCTTTTTCGCCCCTTCGTCAAGAAAGATCGTATCGCCGCCAAGCAATAGATCGTTGATAAATGTCGCCTGCCTGTCGATGCCGCTAATATCTTCAACCGCCATGTCCTCCCAAAAAACGCGGGTCATTCGCGCGGGCGCGCCGCCGATCGAGCCGACTTGCGTGTCGCTAGTCTGTGAAAAGCCGCTGAAGCGGTCGAGTTTGTTGCGAAGATTTGTGTCGCTTTGGGTGGATTCGGAGCGGTGGAGAAACAGTGCGTTTGAGCCGTCAGTTTCGATCGAAACGGGCGAATCTGCAACAACTGCGATCGGGAGCGCGAGCGTTGCTAGTAGTAGTGCGGCGGCGGGTGAAACGGCTGTCTCTTCCTCCGTGCCGACAAACCGATGAATGATCGTTTCGCGCACAGCTTCGCGCCGCGCTGCGCATTTGATCTCTGATGATAGAGCGGTGATCGCTTTAAGGGTGAAATACCGCCCTCTAAAACCTCGTGCAAACCTCATGGTCAGATGACTCCTAGCAGTTGATCTGGGTGTTCGATCGTTGCGGTGGCAAAACGGTTTTCCACGCCGTAGCCCCATTTGACGAACACGCTCATTATACCTGCGCTATTGGCTGCGGTTATATCCTTGCCGCTGTCGCCCACAAAAACCGCGTCGTCCGCCTTTGAACCAAGCAGCTCTAGCGCGGCAAACAACATATCGGGATCGGGCTTGGCATGCACGACTAGATCCGCTCCCAAGATCGCGCCAAAAAAGCTGCGAACGCCTAGAAACGAGAGCATTTTTTCGGCAAAAACGCTCGTTGCGTTGGTTGCCACAGCGAGTTTTGCGCCGCGATCGCGCAACGCTTGCAAAAGCGGCAAGATCCCATCGTACAGCCGCAGATTTTGCAGGCACGATCGGTTGTAGTACTCCTCAAACGCCGCGTGATCCGCGTCCGTGCTGTTTTCGCCGAAAAACGCTCTGGTAGAGGCGTAAGTAAGCGTATTGACCCTCTCGATCACATCGTCTGCGGCGAGCGGCTCAAGCCCCTTTCGCACTCTTGCGTAGTTGATCGAATCAACGATATTTGCACCGCTATCGAGCAGCGTTCCGTCCATATCAAAAATTACCGTATTTTTCATAGGCGCGGAGTGTTACATAACACGGCTTACGAAAGAGTTGGTAAAATCGCTCAATTTTTCACAAGGATTTCCAATGTTGCTGATGACGCCTGGTCCAACCCCTGTGCCGGAGTTTATTCGTCAAGCCATGTCGGGCAAGAGCATTCACCACCGAACGCCTGAGTTTGAAGAGATATTTATGCGCGTTCGCATTGCTCTTAAAACGCTGCTCTCTGCCGATGAGGTGATCTTGCTCGCTTCGACGGGAACGGGCGCGATGGAGGCGGCGATCACCCACTTCTGCCGCAAACGGGCGCTGACGATCAATGCTGGAAAGTTCGGCGAGCGGCTGACCAAGATCGCAAAAGCGTACGGCAAAAATCCGCTCGAACTGCGCTACGCATGGGACACGCCGCCGACGGTTGAAGCCGTGCGAAAGGCGCTGACCGAAAATCCCGACATTGACGCGATCGCGTTTCAGATCTGTGAATCGGCGGGCGGTTTGCGCTTGCCCGCAGAGGCGATCGCGGCGGAGGCGAAGCGGATTCGTCCCGACATTTTCGTCATTGCCGACGCGATCACCGCAATGGGCGTAGAGCCGATCGAGACGGAAAACATCGACGCGCTTATCGGCGGATCGCAAAAGGCGTTTATGCTCCCGCCCGGTCTTGCGATCTTGGCGCTTTCCAGACAGGCGACTGCGCTTTTGGACGCGGACGGCGGCGTTGGGTTCTACTTTAACCTCGCAACGGAACTCAAAAACCAGCGCAAAGATACGACTGCATGGACTGCGACAACGACGATTATTCAAGGGCTTGACGCAATGCTCACGCACATTGCCACGCTTGGCGCGGAGCGGTTTTATGCCGATACGCAAAAGCGGCACGAGGCGGGGCTTGAAGCGCTGCAAGCGATCGGACTTCTCATCTACCCCAAAGCGCCTGCGCGATCGATGCTCACCGTCTATCACGAGGAGGCGGCGGCGCTGCGCAAATGGATGAAAAACCGCGCGGGCGTCAATGCCGCAGGCGGGCAGGACGACTTGAAAGACAAGCTCATTCGCATTAACAATATGGGTCTGGTTGAACCTATGGAGATCGCGTGGTCGATCAACGCGCTTGAGCTTGCGCTAGATATTGCGGGTGCGCGGGTTTTTGATGGCACGGGGTCGAAGATATTTAGCAAAATCTACTACCGATGATCGGCGAATACGAGATTCCGCGCGGCAGCAAGCTCTACTTTGGCGATAGCGCACGCAAAAAACGGGCGATCGAAAACAGCGCAGTCGCGGCGTTTGAACGGCACGGATTTGAGGAGATCGCCACGCCGATCTTTAGCTATCACCAGATCGAAGAGAGCCGCCTGATCGCATTCGCCGACGATCACAACAACCGCGTTGCGCTTCGAGCGGACAGCTCGCTAGAGGTTGTGCGGCTGATTAGCAAGCGGCTTGGCGGCGCGACTGAACACCGCAAATGGTTCTACATTCAGCCGATTTTTCGCTACCCGACGACCGAGATTTTTCAGATCGGAGCGGAGTCGATCCGTGAAGGCGATCTCTCAAAGATGATCAACCTCTGCGCCGAGATTTTGCGCGATATTTTGCGAACGAACGGCGGCGGCGAGGCGACGCTCCAGATCGGCTCCATCGCGCTTTTGCGGCAGCTACAAGCCGAGATTGGAATCGATCGCGAGGTTTTGACAAGCCACGAAATCCACACGCTTTTAGCGCGTAAAGAGGCGTGGATCGCGCCGCTTGTGGAGCTAAGCGATCAAGAGCAGATCAGAGCCGCGATCGCCCAAACGCCCAAGCCGATCGCCGCCTGCCTTGCAAAACTAGACGATCTGGCGCGAAAGTGCGACTGGCAAAAGCTGGTTTTTTCGCCGTTATACTACGCGGATATGAGCTATTACGACGACTTGTACTTTCGGTTTTTGCTGGGCGGAAAGCAGATCGCAATGGGCGGCGGCTACGACAACGGCGGCGATCGCGCGGCAGGTTTTGCGATCTATACCGATTTTTTGATCAATACATAACTGCCCACCCATATAAGGAGGTTTCATGAAAAAGCTGTTTCTATGCTCATTCTTCAAGGATGTTGCGGGGTTTTTGCCCCAATTCGCAGGCGGTGAGCTTGCGGGAAAAAGCGTAGCGTTTATCCCAACCGCTTGTGTGCCTGAGAAGGTAAACTTCTTCGTCAAGTCAGGCAAAAAGGCGCTGGAAAAGCTCGGCTTGGTTGTCGACGAATTGGAACTCACCACGACGGCTCCCGACCTGATCGCCGCAAAACTACGGCAGAGCGACCTCATCTACATCACAGGCGGTAATACATTTTTCTTGCTGCAAGAGCTGCGCAGGTGCGGCGCGGACAAGATTATCGCGGAGCAGATCGCGGCGGGCAAGCCATATATCGGCGAGTCGGCGGGGGCAATGGTCGTCGCGCCTGACATTGACTATGCCAAAGGGTATGACGACTGCACAAAAGCGCCCGATCTGAGCGATTACGCCGCGCTGGGCATCGTGGATTTTTACCCGTGTCCGCACTACACCGAGCAGCCGTTTAAGAAGGCGGTTGAGAAGATCATCGCTAAGTACGAGGCGCAATTGGCGTTGAAGCCGATCACCAACTCACAAGCGATACTCGTCAGCGGCAGCGATGTGAGCGTTTGCGGGGTGGAGTAGGGCGAGCGGATAGGTGTGTTAGCTTTGAGATTCTTCACATCGTTAAGAATGACATTTTCTCGTCATTGCGGACTTGATCCGCAATCTCTGTCATTCTGAGGCTGCTTTTGAGCCGAAGAATCTAAAAACAAACGCAGAGATCTTTCGCATACGCCAAAGGCGTATGCGACCATTCTTTCTTGCGCGGGCAAGAAAGAAGGCAAAGAAACCGCCACGCGGTTGCACTGTCCTAACGGATACCCTTGCATTTCTTGCGGCTTCGGGGCGCTCATACCTTGGAGAACTCGCGCCTTGATCCTCGCCGCTTCAAAATGCTTCGGCAGTGCAAAGCGTGGGAATAGGGATTGCTGCTTGCGCCGCAGGGAGTTTAGAAATGGGACTAGATTCTTCGCTTCGCTCAGAATGACAGAGAAGGCGTTCAGAATGACAAGGGGAGCGCGCCCTGAATGACGATACAACACTTGAAACAGAAGACTACCTTGTGTAGCTCCATATGATCATTGCGCCAAAGCTGTACTGGTGATCGTCGTTGGCTTTGACTAGCGGCGAGTCGGCGGCTTCGCCAATAAATCGTTTGTAGCGAGTAAAAAGCATAGCGGAGGTGTTCGATCGGAAGCGGTAGCTAAGCGCGAGGTTTGCCGAGACATTGGTTAGTCCCGCGCTTGGTTGGTAGATTTCGTAGTCGGAGTTCGCACTTTGCTGCGCGTTGATTCCATAATAGGTACGGTTGTAGCGGCGATCGGCGTACTGCGTAACGACACCCGCAAGCAGTCCAAATTCATCGGTGATTCGCACGGGCACAGAGATGCCAAAGTCGGCGATCGTGCCGCCGTCGCTCATACCGCTAAAAATCTTCGCGCTGAGCATAACGGGCATTATTTTGTAAACAATCGTTGCTCCGTAGGTTGCGTCTGCGTCGATGTCGCCCGTACCCTCTAATGAGTCATCGTCGCGCTCTTGGCGAGCGGCACGGTAGGCGATCGCGGGTGAGACGGTGAGGTTTTCGGCAAGCGACAGATTTACGCCCAAACCTTTGATCGGCGAGAGAAAAAACGCGCCGTAGGAGAGATCGATAAACGGCAGGACGCGCACGCGGGTACTGGTACTGGTTTCAAAGTAGGGCATACTCGCCACGCCTACGCCATATGAAGCGCGAAATCGCCATTTGTCGGCATCGTGCGCCGTAGCGTTCTCCTCGCCGAACGCCAAAATCAAGATGAGTGGGAGTATGAAAATTGCTTTCAAGCCTTGCCTTCGTGTTGGTGCCCCGAACAGGACTCGAACCTGTCGCCTTAAGCTTAGGAAGCCTACGCTCTATCCAGATGAGCTATCGGGGCTGGCGCGGTCTTGTTATGTCATCGATCGCGTCAAATCTTAGCCAAAAATTGGTGAAACTATCGAAAATTGTTGAAATTGTTGCAAAAAGCGCGGATATTTTTAGGCAAGATTAAGGTTCGTTTGGTACTATTTCACGCTCAAACGAGGGCTGGTTTAGCTCAGTTGGTAGAGCAGCTGCCTTGTAAGCAGCAGGTCGGGGGTTCAAGTCCCTTAACCAGCTCCAGTTTAGACAAAATTCAGCGAAGTCAAGAAACGGCGTTTAACCGCGCTGGGCTTGTTTTTAGGCATTGGTGAGATTCCCGAGTGGCCAAAGGGGACAGACTGTAAATCTGTTGGCTCTGCCTTCGAAGGTTCGAATCCTTCTCTCACCACCAGTTTGGTAGCCTAAATGTGCGGGAGTAGCTCAGTTGGCTAGAGCATTAGCCTTCCAAGCTGAGGGTCGCGGGTTCGAGTCCCGTCTCCCGCTCCAAAACAAAGCGCCAGTAGTGTACGGGAGCTAAAGCTATTCGCATAGCCCGCATACTACACATCAGCGTCGCCGTTTGCCCATATAGCTCAGAGGCAGAGCACTTCCTTGGTAAGGAAGAGGTCGGAAGTTCAATTCTTCTTATGGGCTCCACCTGACCGAGCTGAAAGTTGATAACCAAAAGGAAGGAAACAAGATGGCAAAAGAGAAATTTGTCCGCACTAAGACGCATGTGAATATCGGCACGATCGGTCATGTCGACCACGGCAAGACTACGCTGACAGCAGCAATCACCGTTGTTCTTTCAAACAAATTCGGCGGCGAAAAGAAGGCTTACGATCAGATCGACAACGCTCCCGAAGAAAAAGAGCGCGGTATCACGATCGCAACCAGCCATGTCGAGTACGAAACGCAGGCGCGCCACTATGCGCATGTCGATTGTCCCGGGCACGCCGACTATGTGAAAAATATGATCACAGGCGCGGCGCAGATGGACGGCGCGATCCTCGTTATCGCCGCTACCGATGGTGTGATGGCGCAAACCCGCGAACACATTCTGCTTGCTCGCCAAGTGGGTGTTCCTTACATCGTAGTTTTCCTCAACAAAGAGGATATGCTTGATGAGGGCGAACGGGCTGAAATGATCGAACTCGTTGAGATGGAAGTGCGCGAGCAACTGACAGCTTATGAGTTTCCGGGCGACGACACCCCGATCATTCCCGGTTCTGCGCGCCTTGCGCTCGAAGCCGGCATGGAAGGCAAAGAGAACGAATGGACAGAGAAAGTGCTCAAGCTGATGGACACGATCGACACCTACATTCCAGACCCTATCCGCGAGGTCGATAAGCCTTACCTGATGCCGATCGAAGATGTATTCTCGATCTCAGGTCGCGGTACGGTTGTAACGGGCAGAATCGATCGAGGTACGATCAAAGTGGGCGAGGAGATCGAAATCATCGGTCTTGGTGACACACGCAAAACGACTGTAACCGGCGTTGAAATGTTCCACAAAGAGATGGATTTTGGTCAAGCGGGCGACAACTGCGGCATTCTTTTGCGCGGCACCAAGAAAGAGGATGTTGAACGCGGAATGATCCTTGCCAAACCCGGCACGATCCACCCGCACACCACCTTTGAAGCTGAAATCTATGTACTCTCGAAAGATGAAGGTGGTCGCCACACTCCGTTCTTCGCAGGCTACAGACCTCAGTTTTACATCCGCACAACCGATGTAACCGGCTCAGTTACTCTGCCAGCGGGCGTTGAAATGGTAATGCCGGGCGATAACATTCGCGTAACTTGCGAACTCATCTCTCCGATCGCGATCGAAGAGGGCACTCGTTTTGCTATCCGCGAGGGCGGCAGAACAGTGGGCGCTGGCGCTGTTAGCAAGATTGTGAAGTAAGGTTTTTTATGCGTGATAAGATTGGGCTAAAGTGTGTTGAGTCGGGAGACATCAACTACACGACGACAAAGAACAAGAAAACTCACCCCGATAAGGTTGAGATCAAAAAGTATTGTCCGCGCCTAAGAAAACATACGATTCACAAAGAGACAAAGATCTAACGCATTCGGTTGGGAGTTTCGACTCCCGCCGTATTGCGGCTTTGTCGATTAGCGAGTCTGTCGCAAGCGTTGCTTGTGCATGCTCCGATCGTGGCGTTTTGTAAAGCAGACAGTCAATTAGGGTAGTAGCTCCAACGGTAGAGCGGATGATTCCAAATCATTAGGTTGTGGGTTCGAATCCTACCTACCCTGCCAGTTAGGTGCGCGGGTCTCCGCAAACCATTAGACGATGAAAAAGAGCCGAGAAAAGCGGCGGCAAAAGAAAGAGGCAACCGATGGAAAAACTGATCACCTATTTTAAGCTCTCAAAAGCTGAGCTCTCAAAAGTGATCTTCCCTCTGCCGATGCAGGTAAAAAATGCATTTTTAGCTGTTATCGGTGTTGTAACGGTGATCACGCTCTTTTTGGCGTTAGTTGATCTTTTGATGTCCCTTAGCGTCTCTTCGCTCATCAATTAAGGAAGTCGAATGGCTCAAAAATGGTACGCGATTCAGACTCACTACGGTAGCGAACGAAGCGTTAAGAAGGCGTTGGAGCAGATGCGTGAAGCGCTGTTGATGAAGGATCGTATTGGCGATGTGATCGTGCCGACTGAAGATGTTATTGAGATCAAAAAGGGCAAGCAAAAGACGATCGAACGGTGTCTCTATCCGGGTTATGTTTTTGCCAGCCTTGAGCTTGACAACCAGCTTTGGCACTTGATCCAGTCGCAGTCAAAAGTTTCGCGTTTTATCGGCGAGGAGAACAAACCATCACCGCTTAACGAAAAGGATATTGCGCTGATCATAGAAAAAGCGCAGCACAGAGGTCCCGCAAAACCAAAAGTATTCTTCGACACTGCCGAGCAGGTGCGGATCATCGATGGTCCGTTTGCCAACTTTACCGGCGTTGTCGAGGAGTACGAGATGACGACGGGCAAGCTGCGACTCAATGTTTCTATTTTCGGTCGTTCCACGCCTGTTGAGATGTTGTATTCACAAGTCGAAAAGATCGCATAAACAAAGAGAAAGGGCACACAATGGCAAAAAAAGTGATTGGTCAGATCAAACTGGTTATCCCCGCCACCAAAGCAAACCCCTCCCCACCTGTGGGTCCGGCGCTTGGTCAAAAGGGCGTAAACATTATGGCTTTTTGCAAGGATTTTAACGAGAAAACTAAAGATATGGCGGGCTGGAATCTGCCCGTTGTGATCACGGTTTATGAAGACAAGAGCTTCTCGTTTGTTACCAAGCAGCCACCCGTAACCGATCTGGTTAAAAAGGCTTCGGGCGTTGAAAAGGGCACGGACAACCCGCTCAAAAACATCGTCGGCAAGATTACCAGCGCACAGATACGCGAGATCGTAAAACAAAAAATCCAAGATATGAATACCACCGATCACGAGGCTGCGTTCAAAAGCGTTGCCGGCAGCGCTCGCAGTATGGGCATTCAGGTAGTGGATTAAAGGAGCAGCTATGAAGAGAGTTAGCAAACGACTGAAAACGCTGGGTGAAAAACTCGAAAGAGGAGCGATCTACTCGCTGGAAAACGCGACGCAGAAGGTCGTTGAGCTAAAGAGCGCAAAGTTTGACGAAACCGTTGAACTTGCCGTTTGGCTCAATGTCGATCCGCGCCATGCAGATCAGATGATCCGCGGCGCGGTTGTTCTGCCGCACGGCACGGGCAAGAAGGTACGAGTAGCGGTTTTTGCCAAAGGCGATAAAGCAAAAGAGGCGCAAGAAGCGGGAGCTGACATTGTTGGCGAAAACGATCTTGCCGACGAGGTTCAAAAGGGCAACACCAATTTTGACATCGTGATCGCAACCCCGGATATGATGGGCGTTGTGGGCAAGATCGGCAGGATTTTGGGTCCCAAAGGTCTTATGCCAAATCCGAAGACAGGAACTGTAACGGTCGATGTCAAAACCGCTGTCAAGAATGCCAAAAGCGGTCAAATCAATTTCAAAGTTGATAAGAAAGGCAATATCCACGCGGGTATCGGCAAGGCAAGTTTTGCGAGCGACAAGCTCAAAGAGAATGCCGAAACGCTACTCAAAGCACTTAACCGAATGAAACCGGCGAGCGCAAAAGGGAAGTATGTCAAGAAAGCGGTGATGTCTCTTACGATGTCGCCTTCGATCTTGCTAGATGTAAACGAGTTGACGGAAATTCGGGGCTAACCCCTGTTTCCGATTTCTGCGGGGCTAAAGATAGCGGGTGCGAAAGCCTATTTTAGGTTGTAGCTTAATCTGGGGCACTGTGCCTCTAGCCTACTTGAAGTTGGTCAGAAAGGAGTGAAATGACAAAAGCCGAAAAAGCGGAAATCATCAGTTCTTTAACAGAGAGCTTCAAAGCCACAGACACAATTTTGGTCTGCGACTACAAAGGTCTCACTGTTTTAGAGTTTGAGGATTTGAGAAATCAGGTTCGCAAATTGGGAGGATCGGTGCGGGTGTCCAAAAACACACTTGCGTCGATCGCGCTCAAGGGTGCGGGTAAAGAGGGTTTGACCCTGAAAGATACAAATGTCTTCGTCTGGGGCGGGGAGAGTTTGGCGCTGATCAAAGCGGTTGCCAAATACGCCAGCGCCAGCAAAGAGAAG
>BNUO01000019.1 GCA_025997415.1 Campylobacterota bacterium | reverse complement strand
GGACAGCGCAAGATTTTCAAAACGCCGTTCATTTTTCGGCTCTGCCCGAAAGTTTGCAAGCGACACTAAAGGGGCGCGGAGCAAACAAAACACCCACAAAAGAGCGCATTTCGATCCGTCTTTCGCCTGAAGTTGTGGACTATTTCCGCAAAACGGGCAATGGCTGGCAAACACGAATCAACGGCGCGTTGCAAGAATGGGTTTCGTCTAAATGCTTGTAGTCTAAAGCATTTCAAAGCCGCTCTGCGACTGCGTTGGTTGGTCTGCTGCGGGGTTCGCTGCGGGGACTGCTGCGCGGCTCTGTTCCGCTTGCTTGTCTGCCTCTTTTTGCGCTGCCTCCGCGCTTTCTGTGCCCGATCCAAAGATTTCAAACTCTTTTCGTGGCTCGTCATTGATTAGCTCGTATTTTTCGGGGTGATCGGCTGTCTCATAATGTATCGTTCCAACAGGGAGCTGTCCAATTTTGCATAAGGCTGTGAATTCTAAACCGCCCCCAATAACACGGCGAATTGGAAGTGTGGAAATCTCTGCGGGCATGACAACTTTTGCATTTCGAATATTTGAGCGGATTAACTGGGTATCTGCGCGTTTATCGTTCGCGCCGACATTTTGTGTAATGCTGAATTCCTTGCGCTCTTCTTCGTTGAAAATATCGGTGATCAATTCGCACTCTTCGGGGTTTTGATTTTGCAAGAAAATCTTGTTTGAAGTGGTGTTTAATAAGGTAGCCATACCCTCTTTTTTATAGAGGTTGATCACGCTCGAAAGTGCTTGCGTAGCAAGCACAACCGCCGCGCCTTTCTGTCTGCCTTCAGCGCACAAGTCCAAGAGAGCATTAAGTCCTGATTCATTCGGTGTTTTAATCGTTTGAAACTCGTCCAAGAACAACCAAAAACGGCGATCGGTTTTATTATTCAACTGTCTGATCCTTCTCGAAAGAAACGAGAAAAATAGAGAGTAATAAGCCGTCCAAGAATCAACACCACTAGGCTGAACGATGAACAAATTCGCGCCGTTGTGTTCGGGAGTTTTTATATAGTCGTTTATGCAAAAACTGCGATCGTCCTTCTTATCTGTGTAAAACTCTCGCACCATCAACGCCTTTGAGATTGAGGCGTTAGCCGTTCCAAGAATTGAAGCTGTAAAGGCGTTCCCTTCGTTTAGATATTCATCGATATTAATTGCGTGTCTAAGCGAAGTATTTTTTAGCTCGCCCTTTAATTGATTCGCCGATTTATAACGATTCAAAAAGTCGATTAAGCCTTTATTTGAGAGCGTTCCTCGATCTTGCAAGCAATGCAAGATACATCTCAAAATATCTTGCGCCGCATGTGTAAATATAGGCTGTTTTTCATCAGGGCGCAGAGGAATCAACGCACTCACGAAAAAAGATATATCATCATCGTTTTCAACCTCTAAACCAATGTCCCAAAAGAGAGAATCAGCGCTTCGTGGGTAAAAGAGATAATCGCTTTTTGATCTATAATGAACTTGTACATATTCAGGTTTTCGGTCATAAACGATCAGGCGCGAATCTTCGCCCCCGCGCTCTTGCCGTGCGATCAACTGCTTGATAATCCCGTGAAGTAAAACAGATTTCCCAGATCCCGGAGATCCAATAATAAGCATGTGCCTAGTTTCTTGAACAATAGGCAAACTAATATCACCGATCTTGATCGCCCTCGATCGCTCTGAAGATGTCATCATATCTTGCGTAGCGCGGTTCAACTGCCGCGAGTTAAAACGCTCTGCGCCTCGCAGATGTTGATGTGTACTCTCGTCTGATAATTTAATATGTTCCCACCAAAAATGGCTGAAAAAATAGAAAACCCAACCAAACAAAACAAGCACACAAACAAACAGAAAAACAAACAGATCAAGATTCAGAAGGTCTAAAATCTTCAGTCCAACAATCTCTAGCTTGCCCAATCCCTCGCTGAAGTGATCAACAAAGCTGTATTTGTACGCCTCTCTATACTGCGCCAAGATCGGGTATTTTTTCAAGAAAAAAAATACAGATAGCGCATTCAGCGCAATAGACGCATAGAATGAAATCCATACGGCAACTTTAATTCCCTCTAGCCGTTTATTCCAAGCGATATTTAGATACATGGTTGTTCCTTTTTTTGGTGTTGTTTAATAGGATAGCCCTAGAGACTTGTCGCGCTCGCGTGCCGCTTTTTCCATCTCTCGCTCGATCTCTCGATGTCGTTTTTCCATCTCTCGCTCGATCTCTTTGAGCGGATTTCCTCCGCCTCCGCCTGCGCTTTGGCTTGATGAGCCGCCGCCGCCTGAATCGCCTCCGCCGCCGCCCTGTTGCTGCTGCTCTTGGCGCTGCTCGCGTTGCTCTCGCTGATTCTGTACCCGCTCTTGCGCTGTCCTATTTGCCTTCGCAGTACTCCATGATTTCTCGGTGATCTCGGCTTTATATTCAACCTGTGCCACAACCTCCTGCGCCTGTGATTGTCCCTTCTCTACGGCTTCCGATGTGCGTTCGGCTTTTATCTCTGCCTTTGCTTCCGCGCGCGATTCTTGATACTGCGTCCACTGACTGCGATCCATTTGGAATTGCGTCTTGTCGGCATTCCACTGACCCATTCCATTTTTTTCCATAGAGTTCAACCGCCCTTCGACTCGATTATGAAATTCACTCGCGCCCTTCGATGTCATTCGCCCTTTTTGAACGGATACAGACAACGAACGGTCGATCTGCGCCATAGAGACACGACCGCAATGAGGGCTATTTTCTTTAGCCATTGATCGTTCGATTGCCGCGTCTACCTTTTCAGTTCCTGAAGCCTTTCCATTCTGAAGAGATTCTTGACGCATTTCGTTCCGTGCGATCTCTGCGGGGCTTAATTGTTGAACGGAGTTTTCAATAGCTGCCCTCGCTTCGATATGTTCTGCTAAAGCAGCTTTTGAATCGAATTGACCAACTTGCGCAACTTCCGCTCTATTAGGAGAATGATAAACCACATGGGCGTGAGCGTGCGTACCGTCCGCGCGGACATGAACTGCATAAACAATTGACATATTTTCCGCGCCTGTACGAGAGATTTCATAAGTAGACATTTTGTCGACAAGTTCGTGTATCTGATCTGTTGACAAATTTTGATTTTCAGGTGCGTAGATTTGGCAACGATAGCCGTCTTTGCCTACAATCTCTTTCGCTTCCTGCGCACTAATTTTATTCCCATCTTTATCGAAAAGTTCTCTGCTTTCGCCCGATCCCTTATCTGATTCTAAATAGCCCACAACAGAATCCGCATTTGAGGAATCAAAAGCCGCTTCAGCATTTATTCCTGCGCCCTCTGAGCCGTTTTCTAAGTAATCCATTAAGTCGCCGCTGTCATATTTCATAGTGGAAGGAATCGCTTCTTGGCGTTCTATAAAATCCGCGATCCCTTGTTCGTCGGCAGTCCCTAAACGTTGAGATCGCCATTCCGCGTTTTCTCGATCTCTCGCTTCTTCTCGTGCGCTTTTCTGTTCACTCCACAACGAGGCGTTTTGTTCTTCGACTGCCGATCTTTCTTCGGCTCGCATTTCATCGAAAGTTAGCGATAGATCATCATTGGACGATCCACCGCCGTCAATATCACCACCACCGCCTTCTTCTGCCGCGTCTTCTGCGGCTTCTGCTATATTTTCATCAGCCATAGTTAATTCGATCATGCACTCGCCTTTAATTCATCTAATGCTCGTTTTTTAGCCGCTTCTTTAATGGCTTTGAGAGTAGTTATATCTGCTTCGTTTTTTCCCAAAGCGGCGATCGCACCAACTAAAAGTTCTGCGGTTTTAGCCGTTTTATGAAGTGCAAAAATCTTTCGATCTAAGTCTCTCAAAGTCGAAATAATTTCGGGTTCTTTGAGGGCATTTTCTACCCTCGCCGATCGCAAAAGTATTGATTCTATGGCTTCGGATTTTGAGCATTTTTTCAAAGCGGCTTCAGCCGCTACAAGTGCCAAAGCCTCCGCGCTCAAATGGATAGTCATTTGCTGTTTTTTCATTGTTTCCCTCTCGTTTTTTCAAGCCTTGCTTTGCAAGGCGTTTTGCAACTTGCCGAAGCGTAAAGCAAGGCGGAATCCGATTTGGCTTTCCGACCAGTCGCGTAGCGGCTGGGCGACTGCCCACAACTTGCAAAGCAAGTTGTTGGCTCACTTGCTATCCAATTCGCTTACAACCTTGCAATACAACTCACAACCTCAAACTCACGCCCGATCAACTTTACGCCGTTGCCTCCAACCTTTCAACAACGCCCACGCAGTCCGACACGCCCACGCTTCAAAAACGCACACACCAAAACCCACAAACGCAATAACTTGTAAAACAAGAATTGCAAGGAAAAAATCAAGCAACTGCATTGGCATTTTCCTTTTCGATTTCCTTTTCGGCTTCGCGATCCTGAATATCGATAGCTAAGTCCATAAGACTGCGTTCTTTAACAAGACTGAGCGAATTTTTTAGATCTGTGATCTTCTCTTCACAAAAACTATAATAACTATCATAGTCATCATACGGATCAAACTCCGCACTATTCTTATACCGTTCCCAGAAAAAGGAATCCAAAAACCGCCGAGTATTTTTTTCGGCGACAATGCACATTCCAGCAGTCAAACCTTCACGCTCCATATCATGTCCTTTCAAATTTCGCGCCGCGCTTTCGCGCGGCGGAGTGGCAAGCCACAAACAAAAAACAACTAAAAACCCACGCCACAAGATGGCAAAAAAAGGAATTTCAAGATGTATTCATTGCAAACTCCTTTTGTTGGATTTTCGATAACAAAAACTTTTCGATCTGCTCTTTGAAATTAATCTTCAAAAGCTCCTCGCCTTGTGAAAAACTTAAATCAATATCTAGCCCCTGATCGTATTGCAACCAAAAATGATTTTGCATAGTTGCAACTCTTAGTAAAATGTAATCTTTCTTATTAAAACAAATGTTAATCGGTCGGATTTTTTCTTCGATCGTTAAGCGAACTGTTTCATGAATTTCGGCGGCATAGCTTCGCTCTGCCGCCTCTTGATCGGTTCGCCATTCGGCGATTAAAGAATTGGCGTTTTCAAAAGTCCCATTTTTGAGCTTCTTCTTTAGGGAGTTTTTGAAGGCGATCGGGCTTTGTACTCTTGTGGATTTTGAGGCGTACCATTCAAGAAACGAATCGATCTCGGATTCGCCTAGAACAAGATTTTCAAGATTTTTTTGGTTTTTTTGGTTTTGGTCTTGACAAACTTTCGAACTTTTGTTAGAATAGCTTCGTTCTTTGGATACATTCCTTCGAACAGTATAGCCGCCCCTCGAACTAGGTTGCGCTGTATCGGGAGCTTGAGAAAGCTCCTTTTTTTCTGCCTTGATGACCTCTTTTTTCCACTTTTCCAACTCTGCGATCTGATCATCGATCATCTGTGAAACGCTAAAGCCTTTAACTGCCGCTTTTTCTTCGATGTATTCTTTGAACTTCCAACGAGCATTAACTTTCCAACCGCGCCCCACTCGTTCGATCACGCCTTCGCGCTTCAAAGCCTCAAGCGTTGCGTAGATTTGAGATTGTTTAATGGTTAAGTAATCTTCCATTTTTTTGACGCTGATATGCGAAACCGATAGCCCATGCGTGTATATCAAAACCGCGACAACCTGAATTTTTGAGCCACTAAGAAAGTTGTAAAAATGGAGCGGCAAACTGACCGACTGCATTCCAAAATAGAAATCTTTATAATTCAACGGATCGCCTTGCCAGCGGCGCGATCCGCCTCCCATTGAGCCGCTATCCCTTCAGAGTTCATAGCCTTGATCTGTTTTGTGAGTTCGGCGAGGTCGTACAAATAAACGCGCTTCCCTCGCCCCTCTGTAACTCCGGAAATCTGTGTGAAGGCGGGCGGCGTGATCGTCCGCTCTTTCCGTAAATTAGAGAGCTGAAAACTTGACAGCCCAACGGCGGCGGCGGCGTGTTCCTCGCTTAAAAGCGAGGGAGTGATCGGTGCGATCATTTCATTCGTTTTGTTTTTTATAAACAAGCGGCATAAGTCGACTAAGTAAAGAGCGGTAGTTCCGTTCAGCGAGAGGGCGCGGAGGGTTCGCAGATCGGTATCGTTAAGCTCAAAAATGGCTTTGGCTTCAGCGGCGGTGAGTAGTTTTTCGGCGGAAGTCATAAAAAATCCTTTGAAACGCGCTCTATTAGGGCGTTTGGAGTATAATGTGCTTTATGTAGTGTTTGGAACATTGCCTTACCTTTGCGTTTTGCACTTTGCGTTTTGCATTGTTTTGGTATTATGCACATATTTAGCTTATAAGTCAAGGGGATTGCGTGGATGTCTTTATGATTATTGAAAAAATCAAGAAGGTGCTCGGGCTAGAGCGCGATGCGGATCTTGCTAACGCGCTCGGCGTAACCGTCAATACAATCGCCAGCTGGAAGGCTCGCGACAGCTTTTCCGCATTGTTGGACACACTGATAGAATCCAATCAGGATATAAAAATCACGATCGCCGATGTACAGATATTTCCGTCTGTCGCTCCAGCACACTATAAAGCCTTCCTTGATTCGATCCTTGAAGTGTCGCTGCATGAGAAGCGCGGGGAGATCGGCGTTGCCGATGTGCTTATTGGTATGTTTTCTAAGCCAAGCTACACATCCTCTAAAGATAAGATTCCACACTTTCCAAATAAGCTCTTCAGCGTTCCAGAAGCAGAATTAGCCAATAAAGAGGCTCTAAGGCTCATCAATGAAGCTGGCGAGGGGTTTGACTATGCACTTGAGAATAGAAAAGAGTTTGTTAAACAACTCAAAAAAATTCGCATTGCTCGTAAAGTCCTTTTGGGCGGCTAATCCCTCTTTTGCGCTTGTTGCCGTTTGTTTCATAAAAAGCTCTCAACTCTTTGCGGTTGTCTGTCAAGGGCGCGTTTTTTGAGGGATAAATAGCGCGTAGCGCGGCTTTATGCTCAAAAAATCGGAGCGAAGCGCAGACCCTTGACGGGCAAGAGCGCAAAGAGTTTCTATGCTTTTTGTGGAACAACGGCAAAAACTCCGTTTGATCGTCAAAGTGCCATTTTTGGCACTTTGAAAAACCGCTTCCGTTCCCTAGCCTCTCAAAAGCTCTCCCACTAAGTCGCTTTCGTGCTGTCCTTTTGTGGCGCATTGTCAAACGCCCGTTAAAACGGGTAAGGGGCGACTAGCCCCTTCCGATCAGTCAAAACGGGGGTCAGGGGGCGTCTAGCCCCCTAGCCGATCGATCCCTTGTTGCAAAAAGTTTCCGAATTGCGTAGTAGTAGTATTTTTATGATTTTGTTTGTATGGGATCGTTTGTATATATTCCGATAAACTGGAAAATTTTTCCGAAAAACTGGAAAATGGATTCCGAGAAACTGGAAATTTTGTCCGAGAAACTGGAAAATTTGCGCGGCTTGTATTTGACAAGCCTAGCTTTGGCAACTTGTCCCCGTTTTTGTCCCCCAGCGTCTCAAAAAACGGCTTCAATGCTTTTTCAAACTCTTAACAAACTCTGTCATTGACTGGGTTTGTCGTCTTGGTGACTCCCACGGGACTCGAACCCGTGTATCCACCGTGAAAGGGTGGTGTCCTTACCGCTAGACGAGGGAGCCTCAAAAACGAAGCGAGATTATACACAAGTTAGCTAAGATAAACCTTATGAAGATGACTGTTTTTGCATTTTTCGCGCTGATTTTGACATTTTTTGGGTGCGCCAAGCCCCAAGTGGAGCTAAGCCGCGCCGTAACCGCCAGTATCAAAACGCCGACGATGGCGCTTAGCCAGAGCGGTTTCATCAACGCGCTGCCAAACGACGCCTACCAACTGCAAACATACGCGGCGGGCAGCGGCACAATGGAACTGACGGTGAGCGATCGCGTCTGTCAGGGTATGCTCTGCCTCTCAGCCGAGTCGTTCAACAGCCGCTACCTTTCGCGCTACTATCCGCCAAATCTGCTACGCGATATTTTGGGCGAACGGACGATCGCGGGGCTTGAAAACAGCGCGATCGAAACTGCCAAAAACGGCTTCACGCAGCGAGCAGAGGCGGCGGATAAATACGCGATCGTCTATACAAAAAACGGCGGCGAACTGCGTTTTAGCGATCGCCTAAACCGTATCACGATCGTTATACGAGACGCAAACTAGCGCATATATGCAGATCGTTGCCGCCCAAAAAGAGGAGTTTGGATCGCTTCTGCTACTCTGGGAGGAGTCCGTGAGGCAGACGCATGACTTTTTGCAAGCCGCCGACATAGAGTTTTTGAAACCCAAAGTGTTGGACTACTTTGAAGAAGTCGCGCTTTTCGTTGCCAAAAGAGATGATAAAACGCTAGGTTTTATCGGCATTAACGACAAAAAGATCGAAATGCTTTTTGTTTCGATCGATGAATTTGGCAGGGGGGTTGGTAGATCATTAGTACAATTTGCCTTTGAAAGGTTTGGCGTAAATCTCGTTGATGTTAATGAGCAAAATCCAAATGCGCGGGCGTTTTATAAACGGCTTGGCTTTGAAGTATATGATCGCGACGAATTTGACAGTTTTGGCAACGCTTTTCCTATTTTGCATATGAAGCTCGCACCGCTTCGATCGCACTCTGGATCGCAAGCGAGGCGGCAAAAAGCAAAAACCTAATACTGCTCCTCCTCGCTCGGAAACGCGCCGCTCTGTACATCAGCCGCAAAACGAGCCGCCACATCTCGCGCCATCGCCGCGCCGTCGAAATAGCGGCGCACGAACTTCGGTTTGAACGCCTCGAAAAATCCCAGCATATCCGACCAGACCAGCACCTGCCCATCGACATCGCGCCCCGCGCCGATCCCAATAACAGGTATGCCAACCGATCGCGTGATTTCGCCCGCCGCGTTCGCCTTCACGCCCTCAAGTACGATCGCAAACGCTCCCGCCGCCTCTATCGCCTTCGCGTCTTTGACAATTTGTTGCGCGCCCTCCTCGTCTTTGCCCTGCACCCTAAACCCGCCACTTGCGCGGGCGTGCTGCGGCAAAAGTCCGATGTGCCCCAGCACCGCGATCCCGTTTTGTGTCAGCCGTTGCACGATCTTCACCTGCGCCTCGCCGCCTTCGATCTTGACCGCGCTCGCCTTCGTTTCGCGGTACACGCGCAGCGCGTTATGTAGCGCGATCTCCTCTGTGGCAAACGATCCAAACGGCATATCCAAGATCACAAAACTTTCAGGAGCGCCTTTGCAAACCGCCTTCGTGTGGTAGATCATCTCGTCGATCGTTGTTGAGAGCGTATCGCTCTCGCCACCAAAGCTCATCGCCAGACTATCGCCCACGAGCAGCATATCCGCGCTGTCCGCAAACAGTCTCGCAAACAGCGCGTCGTACGCCGTAAATACCGTCAGTTTTTGTCGGTTTTTGGCGGCTTTGATCGTCAAAATTGTCGTCTTGTTCATTTCCAATCCTTTATTTTTGATAATACTTGAAATAACTTTATTTTTCGCGCAAAGATTTAAGTGGTAGAATCCTACCTAAAATTCGCAGTAAAGGCTTTTGCAATGTTTGGCAATTTAACTGTTTCAGCAAGACTGTTTTTGATGGCGACCGTATCGTTTGCACTCACGATTGTCGTGGGCGTTTTTGGCTTTTTGGGCGTTAAAACGATGGACGAAAAGGTCGACAGTCTGTACGATGCTTCGCTCGTACCTGCGGTGGAGCTTGGCTCTATGAACGGCGCACTTGGCAAGATCGTTGCCGATCTGCTGCTGACATACCAGCACAACCCCGCTGGCTCGCTTGCGTCCATTCACGATCACCCGTTGCAAGCGCATTTAGATAGCGCGGCGATGTGGAAAAAAACCTTTGAAACCCACTGGGCAAACTTTATGAAAACACCGCTAGGCGACGAGGAGCGGAAACTTGCAGAGATTATCGATCGCGGCTACAAGAACTTTATCAGCGAGGCGTATACCCCTGTGGTTGCTCGCGTGCAACGAAACGATTTCTCCGACGAAGGCGTGGCGACGCTGATCAAAGGCTTTGGAGCGCACGCGGTTGCGGTGGAAACTTCGATCGCAAAACTGCTTGAATTGCAAGAGGATCTCGGCGTGGTGCAGTATGAAAACTCAAACAATGCTTACGCTTCGACGCGCAATCTGCTGATTATCGTTATCGTTATTAGCGTTGCGTTGATGCTGGCGATCGCGCTGGGCATTATTTTGTCCATCACCAAACCCCTCACCAAAGTCCAAGAGACAATGAGTGCGATCGAGAAGACAGGCGATTTCAGAAAGCGGATTGATGTCGATTCCACAGATGAGGTCGGCACAACCGCCAAGACCATCAACCATCTGCTTGGCTCGCTGCAGGATACATTCAAGACGATCTTGCAAGCCGCCTCACAGCTTGATACCGCCAGCGTTCAACTGACAGAGGTGAGCCAAAAGGTTGCCAAAGGCAGCGAAAGGACGAGCGACAGCAGCTCCGATATGGCGGCAAGCGTTGAGGAGATGACAGCAAGTATCAATCAGGTTAGCGACAACGCCAAAGAGACCTCTACTAACGCAGAGACGATGATGGAACTCTCCAAAAACGGCGCAGAGATCGTTCATCGCACAGTTTCAGAGATGCAAGCAATGGCGGAAGCGGTGCGAAACTCGTCAGGCACGATCGCAGAGCTGGGCAAGCAGAGCGAACAGATCAGCGGCATTGTACAGACGATCAAAGATGTCGCAGATCAGACCAATCTGCTGGCGCTCAACGCTGCGATCGAAGCGGCAAGAGCGGGCGAACAGGGGCGAGGATTTGCGGTTGTTGCCGATGAGATTCGCAAACTAGCAGAGCGCACCACCAGCGCCACAACCGAGATCGCCGCGATGATCAGCGCGATTCAAGAGAGTTCGCACACCGCAGTTGAATCGATGGCAAGAGCGGCGGATCGGGTTAGCAGCGGAGTGGAGCTTGCCGATCAAGCGGGCGGTGCGATCAACAATATCAAAGATGGCGCAGGTGCAGTTCAGTCGCATGTCAAGGACATCGCCTCTGCGTTAAACGAACAGAGCAGCGCAAGCCAACAGATCGCAGCGCAGGTTGAAAAGGTTGCACAAGCGACAGACGAAAACGCTGAAGCCGCCAAACACTCCTCACAAGCGGCGATCAACATCGCAAACCTATCAAAGTCTATGAGAGACTCGGTATCGAAGTTTGTGGTGTAGAGAGCCAGATTATCTGCCACACCGATCGGCGGCTTCTAAGCGGGCGTTTGCAACGCCGCGAAGGAAAGTTGCACGATCAAATGGCGGCAGGTTATCTTCGCTCATTAGCTTAACCATTAGCGTATTGATAAGCGGTTTGTAATGCACGGTATCTGTGTAATTTGACAAGTCAGATCGCACACTATCAAGTGATCGAAAATCAAACAGTTTCACATTCGGCAACACTTTTGCTCTAGCGATCCAGCGCTCCTCAATATCCAGATAGGCGTTTAACTGCTCCTCGCCATACCGCGCAAAATAGGCGTATGCAATGGGCGGCGTGTAGATATAGAATGTGATCTGAGGATTTGCCAATACGATCGGCTCAACAAATTCGCTCCACTCGTAGAAAATATCGATATTGCTATTGATAAAGTCAAATGTTTTTGGGGAGGGGCAAATGGAGGAACTTTTGCGATCCTGTACCCGCACATGTATAAACTCTACAAGCCTTTTAGCCAATCTTGCTCTAACTATATAATCACTAAATAAAAAATTGATCCGATCGGTATTGATTAGTTCCTGATAATATGGATGGATATGATGACTGTTATTAAGGTTATACGAGTGCAAAAAAAAGAACTCAAAAAATACAGTTTTACGATCGGGATTGAGCCAGTAGTTGAGCAGTAACGATCGCATATATGTAGTCGATCCGCTTAAAGCAAAATTGGTTGTATTAAAATCAAAGTAGTGTTCAAAGTCTTCTTGCTTAAAGTCCAAAGCAACAGAACTTCCAAATAATGCACTTTCGCCTTTACTATTGTGAAGCATACGAAGAAGCTTAGCCTCGCCAGATCCTCGTATATTATCCGTGTTAATCGCCCACCAAATTATACCCGCATTCACAGAAAATAAAACAGTGGCAACTACGCCTCCCCACCATAAAAACCGCTTAAAACTGGAAGTATAAAAACTCATGCGCATGCTCCAAAGAGATCATCGATAAAAAGAGTAAAACCGCAATAAAACAAGCCCAAAACAGTGTAGGTTTGAAGGTGATTTTGCTCGGTGCGGCGCTAATGCCATAAACAGGTCGATAGCGGCTCATTATCTCGTGTGTAGTTGGCATAAAAAAGACGATCAGCAGCGAAGGAATTAGTATCAAAACCGCTTCATACCACATAAAACCGTTAGCGAAAACAAGGCTAATGGCAGTTAAGTCATACATCGCTTGATACATTGCGATCGCAGTTGTAAAATCGCTCGATCGAAATAGAACCCACGCATTGACTACAGAGATAAATGTGATCGCGGCGGCGGTAAATTTCCACAATCTACCGCTGCAAAATTTAAACTCAAAACCGCGCCAAAGGTGATTGATGATCAGCAGCGCTCCGTGTGCGAAACCCCAAAATAGATAGGTGATTCCCGCGCCGTGCCATAGACCCCCTAAAACCATCGTTAGACCCAAGTTGATATAGCGGCGAAACGATCCGTGTCTGCTGCCGCCAAGCGGGATATAAAGATAGTCGCGCAGGAAGCGGGAGAGAGTGATATGCCAACGCCTCCAGAACTCAATAATGCTGCGAGATTTATAGGGCGAGTAGAAGTTCAACGGCAGTCTAACGCCAAAAAGCCGCGCCAGTCCGATCGCCATATCGCTGTAACCAGAAAAATCAAAATAGAGTTGCAGCGAATAGCTAACTGCTCCGATCCACGCTTCGATCGCAGTAATATGTGCGCCGCTCTCTGCCGCCGCAAATATTGCATTGGCATAGAAGGATAGGTTATCAGCAATACATACTTTTTTGAACAGACCGATCGTAAATATGCTAATACCGATCGCAAAGTGTTCGGCTTTGGGTTTGAGACGATTTTTCAGCCGCATAAACTGATTGATCATTTCGCCGTGATGAACGATTGGACCAGCGATCAGTTGTGGGAAAAACAACACAAAGAGCGCGTAGTGCCAGAAACGATAATCTTTTGCTAAATCGCGATAACTATCAACGCAAAATGCGATCTGCTGGAAGGTAAAGAAGCTGATCGCAAGCGGAAGAACGATATGTTGAAGCGGGATATTGGCATCAAAGATCGAATTAAAGCCAACGAGGAAGAAGTCGCAGTACTTAAAAAACCCTAAGAGCGCAAGGTTGAAAACGATACCGATCGCAAGGAGCGATTTGCGACTAGCGATCGCACCGAGAGAGAGAGAGAGAGAGAAACAAGAGCTGCGCGAATGATCGTGTGCGTTTTCGTGTGCGCTTTCGCGTTTTGTTTTCGCGATCGCTCTGCCAATAAGATAATTAACTGTAATGCTTATTAGTATCAGCGGTACATAACGAATATCCCAATATCCGTAAAAAAACAGTGATGCAAGCGATAAAAATAGTAGCGATATTTCGTGAAGTTTCAACGCTTTGAGCAGATAAAATCCGATCACACAAACGGGTAGAAAAAGCAGTATAAAAACATAAGAGTTAAATAGCATTTGTGTCCATATGTCCTAGTTTGAATGTTACAATGCCTTGAAAAACCGTGATAATAACGAAAAACTCCTTTGCGGCGATCAGATAATCGCCATCACCCTTGTAGCGAAGACGATCAACGGAAAACTTTTTTGCATCGTAAAGATCGCGATCGTCTCCGTTGTAGAAGTTGCGAGGCAGATCGATAAAATTAAGCGGATCTAGCGGTTTTTCGCCTTCAAAATGAAACGCGCCCTCGCTTAGCCGCTCCAGCGAGCTTAACGCCCCGTCCGCGCCCAGCGCTGCGGCGATCTCGCGCCCCAAAACTCGCACATAACACCCCTCGCTCACATCGCACTCAAACGACAAAAACGGGTGGCAGTAGCTCACAAGCGCTATCCTAAAAACCTCGATTTCACGCGGCGCAAGCAGCACTTCGTCGCCAGATCTTGCAAGTTTATACGCCCTTTTGCCGCCCACGCGCAGGGCGCTAAAAAGCGGCGGCGTCTGCATCTGCTTGCCCAAAAATCGGCGCAAAACCGTTTCGATCGTCTGAACGCTCACGATCGGCACGGTTGCAACACTTTCGATCGCCTCAATGTCCAGCGTTCGGCTCGCCGCCCCAAGCCAGAGCGTGGCGCGATACCGTTTCGGCGACTTTGCGAGGAAACAAAACAGCCGCGAAAATTGCCCAAACGCCACGATCAGCGATCCTTTCGCAAACGGATCGAGCGTGCCCGAAAAGCCCGCGTGCTGCTCTCTGTACTTTCGCTTAAGCCTAGAAAGAAACCCGTTGGAGCTGATAAACGGCGGTTTGTACGCGACAAAAAGGCGGTTCATCTGGCAAGTTTTGCGTAAAAAGCCTTAGTCGCGTAAAATCACGCACTTTTCAAATAGGCGGATCAGGTGTTGTACGGCGAGTTTTTCAAGCCTCTGGGCGACCGTTTTTTTGCGTTGATCCTGCTTGTGGCGCTTTCGCCGATCATCGCTGTAACGGCTCTTGTCGTCCGTATTTCGCTCGGATCGCCCGTGTTTTTTCGGCAGACGCGCCCGGGTCAAAACGGCAAACTTTTTTCGATCTACAAGTTTCGCACAATGAAAAATGTACTCGGTGCGGACGGCAAACCATTACCAGATCGCGCACGATTAACCAAAATGGGTAATCTTTTGCGATCCTTGAGCCTCGATGAACTCCCGCAGCTCGTCAATGTCCTGCGCGGCGAGATGAGTTTCATCGGTCCGCGTCCGCTTTTGCCAGAGTACCTGCCGCGCTACAACGCCCGCCAAGCGCGCCGCCACCTTGTGCGACCGGGGATCACGGGGCTGGCGCAGGTGAGCGGTCGCAACGCGCTCGATTGGCAAAGCCGCCTTGCGCTTGATGTCCGTTACGCCGAAAATCTCACGGCTTGGCTGGACGCACGAATCTTTTTTCTCACGATCTATAAGGTGCTAAAACGCGACGGGATCAGCGGCGAGGGCGAGGCGACAAAAGAGCCGTTTTTGGGCAATTACGACCGCGTTTTTGTCTTTGGCGGCGGCGGGCACGGGCGCGTTGTGGCGGAGAGCGCAGCGCGAATGGGGCTGCGCGTGGAGGGGTTTATCGACCAAAATCCTGAGCGCGGAATCGGTTACGAGGAGTTTTTGCTCCTTGCGCGGCGCGAGCATTTCGGCGTGGCGCTGGCGATCGGCGAAAATCGCGCAAGGCAACAGGCGGCGGAGCGGCTGCGGCACGATGGCGCGAGGATTTTGCAGGTCATCGACCCAAGCGCGGCGATCAGTACAGCCGCGCACATTGGCGAAGGGGCGGTGGTGCTGGCGCAGGCGGTTGTGGGAGCGGGTGCGCGAGTTGAGGAGGGTGCGATCATCAACCACGCCGCGATCGTTGATCACGACTGCGTTGTCGGCGCGTATGCTCACATTTCGCCGAACGCAACGCTCGCGGGTGGCGCAAAAGCTGGAGCGCTATCGCACATTGGAATCGGCGCGAGTTTAATCCAAAATGTTCAAGTTGGCAAGGCAGCCACGATCGGCGCAGGCGCGGTTGTGCTGGGCGAAATCGCACCGTTCGCTACTGCGGTAGGCGTCCCTGCCAAAGCGATCTAAGTTTTGCTCTTTTAGCGGGTGAGCTCCGCCTACGACTTAAAGGCTTCGCCCTGAAAAACCGCTGTCATCCCGTGCGTGTATCCCTGTCCTTCTGTCCATAATACTTATTTCACGGTGTTCGTGGTGAAGCTCTTAACCAACACCACCATTTGATCCACTATGACAAAAGGGTGTGTCATTCTGTGCGTTAGCGGAGAATCTTACACAGATGTTTCGCTTCGCTCAACATGACAGAGAATGTCATTCTGAGCGAAGCGAAGAATCTAAACACAAACACAGATACTTCGGCTACGCCTCATTATGACAGGGGAATGAGATTCTTCGTTGCTGCGCTCCTCAAAATGACAAAAAATGTGCCTTTTGCTAGTATCCCAAATTATGCTCGATCGCTACATTGCTATGCTTTACCTTCGCTACACAGCGCTTATCGCCGCCTCGCTGGTGGGGTTTTTCTGTATGATGGACATCATCGGATCGCAGGGTAAGATGGGCGATTCAGCCAACCTGATCATGCTCTATGTGCTCTTTCGCGCCTGCGCCTCGCTCGAAATCGTCCTGCCGCTTGCGCTGATCTTTGGCGCGATCGTTACAAAAATCCAGCTTATTCGCCTCAACGAACTCACCGCCGCCTATTCGCTTGGCGCTTCGCGGCTGCGGGTGCTGCGCGTGTTTGTATCGATCAGCTTTGCGATCTCGTTAGCCTATATCGCCGCTTGCTCAACCGATTTTGCCTACTTTGGCGATCAAGCCGACGCGATCAAAGAGGAGCGGTTTTTTGCCTCGACAACCAAAGACCTATTTCTCAAATACGACAACCGTTACATCTACATCAGCGAGCTTTCACCCATCGACAATCGCGCGCGCGGTATTGACATTATGGAGGTTGAAAACGGCGAAATGAGCCGTTACATCAGCGCAAAAAACGGGTTTTTTGAAGATAATGCGTGGCAGCTTGACGATGTTACGGTTACGATCAAACCGAGTTTTGCCGCTCTTGGCGGCGACGGGCTGACAAAACAACGCTTCGATCGGCTCGTTGCGCTGGAGGGTTTTCGCCCCGACATTATGGACACGATTTTTGAGAGCAAACACACTTATAGCTTGATCGACGCGGTGCGATCGTGGGGGCTGCTTGACGAACAAAATATGAACACCGATCGCATTCGCGCCGTCATCTATGCCGCGATCGTCATGCCGCTTTTTGCGCCGCTTTTTGTCGTGATGATCTTTGTTTTCGTGCCAATCAGCCCCCGATTTTTCAATGTTGCGCTCTTTTCGTCGCTGGCAATGCTCTGGACGCTGGTTGGCTGGGGCAGTATCGTCGTTTTGACCGAGCTGGCAAAGAACGGCGCGATCGCGCCCGAAGCGGCGCTTTTGACTCCATTTGCACTTCTGTTTTTAATTGCTGGGTATTTAGTTAGGAAAATCGCCTAATTTTAGCCGCCTGCTGATACTATTCGTGCATTAAGCCACGCAATTTTTAAGGACTGTTTTTGGACTACCAAGCTCTGAGTAACCGCTACGGCACACCGCTTTTCGCGTATGATTTTGACCGCTTTAGCGCACAGTACGCCCTGCTCAAAGACGCCTTTAGCGGCAGCAAATCGCTCATCGCCTACGCGGTGAAAGCAAACTCCAATCTTTCGACCATCAGCCACCTAGCCGCACAGGGCGCGGGCGCTGACTGCGTCTCGTTTGGCGAGGTCAAGCGAGCGCTGATCGCGGGCGTGCCCAAATACAAGATCATCTTTAGCGGAATTGGCAAACGAGACGATGAGATCGCGGGCGCTTTGAACGAAGATATTCTCTTTATCAACATCGAAAGCGAGGCGGAGCTGGCGCGGGTTGAGGCGATCGCGCTAGAGCTTGGCAAAGTTGCACGAATCAGCATTCGCGTCAATCCTGCGATCGATCCAAAAACGCACCCATACATCTCAACGGGGTTGCGCGAAAACAAGTTTGGAGTTGATATACCAACGGCACAGCGGCTCTATCTGCACGCAAAAAACAGCGCGGCGGTTGATCCGATCGGCATTCATTTTCATATCGGCAGCCAGCTAACCGATCTAGCACCCATCTTGGAAGCGGCGCACAAGGTCGCCGAACTCGCGCGAACGCTCATTGCGCTGGGGATCGAACTGAAGTTTTTTGATGTCGGCGGCGGGATCGGCGTGGTGTACAAAGACGAAACGCCGATCGATCCGAACGAATACGCCAAAGGGATTTTGAGCGCGATCAAAGGGCTTGATTTGACGGTTATCTGCGAGCCGGGGCGGTTTCTCGTTTCGGAAGCGGGCTTTTTTCTCACCCGCGTTTTGTACGAAAAGCGATCGGGCGATAAGCGGTTTGTGGTTGTCGATGGCGCGATGAACGATCTGATTCGCCCTGCGCTCTACCACGCCTATCACCGCGTTGAGGTTGTGGGCAAACCAAGCGCGGACGCAAACGAAACGCTCTGCGATGTCGTAGGTCCCGTCTGCGAAAGCGGCGACTTTTTTGCCAAAAACCTTCCGCTGCCGCCGATCGTGCGCGGCGATCTACTCGCAATCCACACCGCAGGCGCGTACGGTTTTTCGATGAGCAGCAACTACAACACCCGCCGCCGCGCCGCAGAGATCGCGGTCGAAAACGGCGTTGATCGTCTGATCCGCGAGCGCGAAACCTACGACGATCTGTTTGCGAGCGAGACAAAACTACTCAAGGCGTCAAAGTGAATATGTCGAAAATTCGCCTTCAGATTAACGCGATTGACGATCAACTCCTCGCGCTTTTAGAGGAGCGAATGGAGCTGGTTAGAGCGATTGGAGAGATCAAACGGCAAAGCGGCACGGCGATCTACCGTCCCGATCGTGAGCGCGAGATTTTGGATAGGCTCGGCGCACACAAAGGAGTTTTGACCAAAAGCGCGATCGAAGCGATTTTTCTTGAGATTTTCGCCGTTTCGCGCCATCTGGAGCTTGCCGAAAAGATCGCCTTTTTGGGACCTGTCGGCAGCTTTAGCCATCAAGCGGCGGAGAGCCGTTTTGGGGCGTTTGGCGAGTACCTAGCAATGCAGACGATCGCCGCCGTGTTTAATGCGGTTGAGGCGGGGCGGGCGAAGTACGGCGTTGTGCCGATCGCAAACAATGTCAGCGGACTTGTGGGCGATACGATCGACAAACTTGAGACGAGCAGCCTCTTGATCGCCAGCGATATGGAGCTGCCGATCCACCACGCATTTGCCAGCCGCGCCGAGAGCCTAAACGCGATCAAACGGGTCTATTCCAAAGATGTGGCGTTTTGTCAATGCCGCGCATTTTTTGCCGAACACCTGCTTGAAACCCTTGACTACATACCCGTCGAGAGCACCACAAAAGCGGCGCAGCTTGCAAGCGCGGATCACGAGGCGGCGGCGGTCTGCTCACACATCGCGGCGAAACTTCACGATCTGCCCGTGCTGTTTGAAAACATCGAAGATTCGGGCGAAAACCGCACCCGTTTTGCGATCCTAAGCGACTTTCAAAATCCTGCCAGCGGCAAGGACAAAACGACGATCTTGGCGCAGACGCCCAACAAAGCGGGCGCACTGTTTTTGCTACTCAAAGAGTTTAACGATGCGGCGATCAACCTAACCAAACTCGACTCGCGCCCATCAAAAGGCGATGAGAGCCGATCGCAATTTTTTATCGACTTTGACGGACACCGCGACGACCCCGCAGTTGCCGCGATCTTGGAGCGCCGAAAAGATACAATCAAATGGCTCGGCAGCTACGCGAAAACATGCTAGACAATCAGATAAAAGGGTAAAAATGCGTTTTAGATCGGTTTTGGACGAGATTAAAACATACGAAGCGGGTAAGCCCATAGAGCTTGTTGTGCGCGATTATGGCATTAACCCGTCGGATGTTGTCAAGCTCGCCAGCAACGAAAATCCGTTTGGTTGCAGCGCAAAGGTGTTGTCAAAAATCGCCACGCTTACGCCGCATATACACCGCTATCCCGACGACAGCTACTACGCGCTCAAAACCGCTCTGGCAAACCGTTACAGCGTTGAAAATAGCAATATCATTATCGGTAGCGGCAGCGATCAGATCTTTGAATTCATCAGCCACGCTATCTTGGAGCAGGGCGACACAGTTTTGCAAAACAAGATCACCTTTGCAATGTACGACATATACACGCGCCAAGCGGGGGCAAAAACCATTCGCACAGACAGCGATCTGCACGATCTCGCGCAATTTGAAGCAAACTTAATCCACAACCCAAAGATCATCTACCTCACAACGCCGTCAAATCCTCTCGGCGACGCGCTCGATCGCGATGTGGTGTTTCAGTTTTTGAAGCGCGTCAGCCCCGAAACGCTAGTCGTTATTGACGCGGCATATATGGAGTACGCTGCGGCAAAAGATCCCAAAAAACTCATCGATCCCAAAGATCTGATCGCAGAGTTTCCAAACGCGATCTACACGGGGACATTTTCCAAAGCCTACGGACTTGGCGGATTGCGCGTTGGCTACGGGATTGGCGAGCCAAAGATCATCGAAGCGCTGCACAAAATGCGCGCGCCATTTAACATCACTTCGCTCTCTATGGCGGCGGCGATCGAAGCGCTTGGGGATCAGGAGTTTGTGCAAAAATCGATCGCGCACAACTTCCGCGAGATGAAGCGTTACGAGATTTTTGCCGACGCCTCTGAACTTGTGTTTGTGGGCAGCTACACGAACTTTATCGCGCTCTTTTTCCCGCACAATCAGAGCGCAACCAAGACGGCAAAGGCTCTGCTTGAGCGAGGAGTGATCGTGCGCGATCTGGCGAGTTACGGGCTTAACGCTCTGCGCGTTACGGTCGGGCTTGCGTCAGAAAATGACCGCTTTTTTGAGCTTATGCAAGAAGTGAGGAAGTAACGATTGGATCTTAAAGCGCTTGTCTCGCAACTGGCTCTACTAGTCAAGAAACTTAATCGCAGACAGCAGATCGTTGTCATTTCGACGATCATCACCGTTGTCGCGCTGCTCGCGTTTCTGATCGTCTATGCCAGTCCGCGCGACTACGACAATGGCTATCGCACGCTCTACCGCGATATGAGTCCGAAGGACGCGGGGCTTGTCGTGCAGCAGCTTGAAGCGCAGCAGATCAAGTTTCAGATACCCGAAGAGGGGCGGATCGATGTACCCAAAGAGCAGATCAATCGCATTCGGCTCAACCTCGCCGCGCAGGGGCTTCCACGCAGCGGCAGACCGGGTTTTGAACTCTTTGACACGCAGGAGTTTGGCGCGACAGACTTCGATCAGCAGGTGAAGCTACTTCGCGCGTTGGAGGGCGAACTAAGCGCCACAGTCGAGAGCCTTGAGAGTGTGCGAAGCGCAAAAGTGCACATAGCGATCCCGAAAGATACGGTTTTTGTGAGCAAAGATACGCCGCCGACCGCTTCGGTTGTTGTGGCAATGCGCGATGGAATGCAGATGAACCGCCAGCAGATTTTGGGCGTTAAACACCTCGTTTCGTCTGCCGTGCCGAAGCTGACGATCGAAAATGTGCGGATTGTGAGCGAGGACGGCATTCCGCTGGGGGAAGAGGACGCGCTGACGACGGCGGGCGAGACGGCGCGAATGCAGCTTCGTTACAAGCGCGATCACGAACAGATGTACGAAAACCTGATCACGCAGAAGCTGGGGCAGGCGCTCGGCGGCGAGCAGAGCGTGATCGCTCGCGTAACGATCGAGTTTGACTTTTCACAGCGCAACTCAATGCAGGAGGTTTTTGACCCAAACAATGTCCCGCGAAGCGAGCAGAGTATGGAGGAGAAGCGCGAAGGCTCTCGTCCGCGTGAGATCGGCGGTGTCCCGGGCGCGGTTAGCAACATCGGTCCCGTTCAGGGGCTTGAGGACGATCGGCTGCGCGAAAAGTACTCCAAGAGCGAAAATACGATCAACTACGAAATTAGCAAAAAAACGAGCGAGATCAGGGGCGAGTTTGGCACGATCAACCGCATAACCGCCGCCGTAATGGTTGATGGTCGTTACCGAATGAACGGCGATGTGAAGGAGTATATTCCACGCACCGAAGCGGAGATGGCTGCGATCGAAAACATCGTTCGTCAAGCGATCGGTTTTAATCCCGTGCGCCAAGATGAGGTTACGGTTGCAAACTTTGAGTTTCAAGCGGGGCTGACGGCGATCGATAACACGCCGGAGTGGATCAGGTTTTTGCAGACCTATCTGGGACCGTTTTACCCCGTGATGAAATACCTCTTTGCCGCAGTTGTACTCCTTGTCTTTTACAGAAAGGTGATCAAGCCGTTTGCCGATCGTATGATGGAGATTCCGCTTGTCGAAGAGGAAGAGGAGCAGACGAGGGTTGAGTTTGAAGAAGACGCGATGGAGGAGGACAACAATCGTATCAAAGAGATCAAAGATCGCATCGAAGCGCAGCTTGGGCTGGGTGATGGCGCGGACGAGGAGAAACTAAAGTACGATGTACTGTTGGAACGGTTGCGAGGTGTCTGCGAAGAGAAACCAAAAGATGTTTCGCAGCTTTTGACCAGTCTGCTAACCGATGAGATCACCAAAACCGGCAGCGGTCCGTTCAGGCTATAAGGAGTAGATATGGCGCTACCACCCCACCTGCAAAGCCAATTTGAAGAGATGTCGATGGCGGAGAAATCCGCGATCTTTCTTATGCAAATGGGCGAAGATGTAACCGCGCAGGTTTTTGCAAATATGGATGTCGAAACGATCACCGAAGTATCGAAATATATTGCGATGAGCAAAAATGTCGATAAGCAGATCGGTATGGCTGTGTTGGAGGAGTTTTACGCGATCTTTCAATCCAACCAGTACATCTCCAGCGGCGGTATGGAGTACGCCAAAGAGATTCTGTACAAAGCGCTCGGACCTGAAGAGGCTCGCAAGGTACTCGAAAAGCTGGCGAAGTCGATGCAGTCGGGGCAGAACTTTAGCTATCTATCCAAGATCAAACCGCAGCAGCTGAGCGATTTTATTATCCAAGAGCACCCGCAGACGATCGCGCTGATCATTGCGCATATGGATTCAAGCGCCGCCGCCGAGACGCTGAGTATGTTTCCGGACGATCTGCGCGGCGAAGTGTCAATGCGTATGGCAAACTTGGGCGACATCTCACCCACGATCATCAAACGGGTTTCCACCGTTTTGGAGAGCAAATTGGAGGCGCTTACGAGTTACAAAGTCGAAGTTGGCGGTCCCCGCGCCGTCGCGGATATTTTCAATCGTCTGGGCGCGAAAGCCTCCAAAGCAACGCTTGCGTATATTGAGCAGGTCGATGAACAGCTTGCCAGCTCGATCAAAGAGATGATGTTTACCTTTGAAGACATTATTAAACTCGACAATCAAGCTATCCGCGAAGTTTTGCGATCGGTCGATAAAAAGGAGCTTACGCTTGCGCTCAAAACGGCAACCGATCCGCTTAAAGACAAGTTTTTTGCCAATATGTCGCAGCGGGCGGCGGACACAATGCGCGAGGAGCTTCAGTACTTGGGCGCGGTCAAGGTACGCGAAGTGGAAGCGGCGCAGCGCAAGATTGTCGATGGCGTGCAACAACTTGCCGAACAGGGCGTGATCGAGATGGGCGGCGAAGAAGAGGTGATCGAATAATATGGAAATTATCATCACACCCGAACGAGTTGGCAGCCACAAGATCGTCAAGTACAACTTCAAAAACTTTGATACCGCAAACACCAGAGCGCCCACTCAAGAGGGCGAATCGATGTTTTTCAAGCCGCAACATCTGCCCAAACAGCCCAGCCTCACCGCGACGCTTGGCAACTTAACGGCGGAGGACAAAGAGACGCTTGCCGCGATCGACAAAAAGCTATCAACCGAGAGCGATATGGTCGCCGCGCTCGTTGGCAAGATGGAGAGTTTTGGCGACAATGTGGTCAAACTCCAGATGCAGCTTGAAAAGCAGGAGGCGGAGTTTGTCGCAAAGCTCGAACAGGAGAAACAGCGATCGTTTGACGAGGGGAGGTCGATCGGCGAGAACGACACCAAAAACGCCATTTTGGGCGAAGTCAAAGCGCAAAAAGATCAGCTCGCCGAGTCGCTGATCAAGCTCGAAAACGCGCTTGTCTCCTTTGGCGCACACTCCGCGTCGCTGGAAAAGGAGCTTTCAAGTATCGCCGTTGAGATCGCTTCGGAGGTGATCACGCTGGAGGTTAGCGCTCGCAGCGGCGAAATTGCTAAAGCCCTGTCATTAAAACTGCTAGAAGAGATTAAAGACGCGCAGAAAATCACAATCAGGGCAAACCCCGATGACGCGACCGAATTGATAACTGCGCTAGGATCAGATCCGCGAGTTAAGATTACAACCGATCGTGCAGTTGCTGCGGGCGGGGTTGTCATCTCAAGCGATGCGGGCAACATCAACGCAGAGCTTCACCATCGTTTCGCGGCGATTAAGAAAAGCATATTGGAAGGCGGTGCAACTTGAGAGGTTTCAAACCAATAAAACAGATGAACCTAGATGAGATGGACGAGCTTTGCGCGTTTTTGCGAAGCACGATCATCAACTCGGTAAGCCGCACGGGCGGACACCTAACCAGCTCGCTTGGCGCGGTCGAACTGATCGTTGCTATGCACTACGCTTTCGATCCCGCAACCGATCCGCTGATCTTTGATGTCTCGCACCAAGCATACGCGCACAAAATCCTAACCGATAGGCTCGATCGCTTCGACACGCTGCGAACATTTGGCGGCATTAGCGGCTTTACGAAACCGCACGAGAGCGAGTTTGACTACTTCGTCGCGGGGCACAGCTCAACGAGTATCAGCGTGGCAGTCGGCGCGGCAAAGGCGATCGCTATCAAAGGCGAAGATCGCACTCCTGTTGTACTCATCGGCGATGGGGCGATGAGCGCAGGAATGGTCTATGAGGCGTTGAACGAGCTAGGCGAACGCAAATACCCAATGGTCATCATCATCAACGACAACGAGATGAGCATTGCAAAGCCGATCGGCGCAATTAGCCGCTATCTTTCGCACGCGATCGCTTCGCCCATTATGCAAAAGATCAAAACGACGGTTGATAACCTGATGGGCGGCAACGAGACCTTTCGCTACTTTGCCAAGCGGGTTGAGGAGAGTATGCGGCTGATCACTCCGGGCATTTTGTTTGAGGAGCTTGGGCTTGACTACATTGGACCCGTTAATGGGCATAGGATCGGCGAGTTGCTGCCGATTTTGCGGCTTGCAAGAGATATGAAAAAGCCTGTTGTCATTCAAGCGCAGACAACCAAAGGCAAAGGCTACAAGCTCGCTGAGGGGACGCAGGAGCACTGGCACAGCGTGGGCGCGTTTGACATTCAGACGGGCAAATCGCTCAAAACCGGCGGCGCAAAGAGCGCAACGGCGATCTTCTCCGACGCGCTACTCGCGCTTGCCAAAGCCGATCCTCTTGTGGTTGGAATGACCGCCGCAATGCCCAGCGGCACGGGGCTGGACAAGCTAATGGAGGAGTTTCCAAACCGTTTTTGGGATGTTGCGATCGCCGAACAGCACGCTGTTACCAGCGCGGCTGCGCTTGCCAAAGAGGGTTTCAAGCCCTTTTGCGCCATCTACTCCACCTTTTTGCAACGCGGATTCGATCAGGTGATCCACGACGCGGCGATCGGCAACCTGCCCGTTATTTTTGCGATCGACCGCGCGGGAATCGTTGGCGAGGACGGCGAAACTCATCAGGGAACATTCGACATCGCATACCTGCGGCTGATACCAAATATGGTTATCTTTGCCCCGCGCGACGAAGCAAGCTTAATCAACGCAGTTAGTTTTGCAGCAGCGCTAAACAAGCCCTGTGCCTTCCGCTATCCGCGCGGCAGTTTCGTCGAACACGAGATCGCGCCATTCGCGCCATTTGAACTGGGCAAAGCGCAATGGATCAAAGAGGGCGAGGAGCTTCTGCTGATCGGTTATGGCAACGGCGCGGCAAAGGCGATCGCCGTTAGCGAGATTCTTACGGCGATCGGCGTGAATGTCGGCGTGCTGGATCTGCGCTTTGTCAAGCCCATCGACCTTGAGGCGATCGGCGAGGGGGCGAAACGCTACAGCCGTTTTGCGATCATCAGCGATTCGACGATCACGGGCGGCGTTACTTCGGCTGTCTTGGAGGCGCTAAACGCGCTGACGATCGGCGACGCACCAAGCTCTGTTAAAGTGGAGAGTTTTGAGCTGCCAGACATCTTTTTGACGCACGGCGCAACGCAGATGATTGAGGAGAGTTTGGGGCTTAGCACGGCGAAAATCGCGGAGAGGTTGATCGATGGACACAACGGCAGCGCGGGCGTTTAACGGCTCGCTCCTCTTCAAAATCGCGCTTTCGGTCTTGTTTTTCCTGCTCTTTTGCCTCGCGGTTTTTGGGCGCGACAGCCTGTTCGATTCGTTTTTTGAGCCGATCGACAAAAAAGCGGAGAGCTACCTCGAAACCACGCTGACCAAAACGGCGATCACCTACGGCACGATTCGCGGCATTCACGCCGTCATCGCCATATTCAAAGGCACGCAGGTACATCCGCCGTTTGTAACGATCGCGCTCGGCGAGGCGCTTGACCCCGTTCAGGATCTGATCCAACGGTTTTCCGATGTACTGGTGCTGGCGATCGCCTCACTCGGAGCGCAACGATTTTTGATGGAGATCGGGCAGATGGTGGGCGCTGCGATTTTCGTAGGGCTTGGCGCGGCGCTGGCGATCGCGGGAGTTTGGATCGCGCGGGCGCGGGAGCTGCTGATGATCTGGGGCGCGAGGCTGATCGTCTTTGGCTTTGCCGTGCGGCTGATCATTCCGCTAATGGCG